>JAFDFZ010000038.1 GCA_019309565.1 Deltaproteobacteria bacterium | reverse complement strand
CAGAGCAAGTGTTTTGATTACAGGTGAGACCGGAACGGGAAAAGAGCTTGTGGCCCATGCGATTCATCATAACAGCAGCCTTGCTGAGAATCCGTTTGTGGTGGTGGACTGTGCTGCTTTGCCCGGCTCACTGGTTGAAAGCATACTGTTTGGCCATGAGAGAGGTGCTTTCACCGGGGCTGACAAAGCCCGGGTAGGGCTTATCAAACAGGCCGATGGGGGAACCCTTTTCCTGGACGAGGTGGCAGAGCTTCCCATCGACGTTCAGAGCAGGTTTCTTCGCGTGCTTCAAGAAAAGCGGTTTCGCCCTGTAGGGAGCAAGCAGGAAGTTAAAAGCGACTTCAGACTGCTCGCGGCAACCAATCGCAACCTTAAGCGAATGGTAAGGGAAGGAACGTTTCGAGAGGATCTTCTGTTTAGGCTTCAGGCCATGGTGGTTGATCTGCCGCCTTTAAGAGAGCGTACCGAGGATATCAGGGATCTTGCATTTTACTACACCGCCCGGATCTGTGATCGTTACGGTATTGGTATAAAAGGGTTTTCTCCGGAATTTTTCGAGACACTCACCACGTATAACTGGCCGGGAAATGTGCGGGAGTTGATAAACGCCCTTGAGCAATCCATCGCTGTTGCCCATGATGAACCAACCTTATTTCCCATTCACCTGCCCGATCATATTCGCATTCAGATGGCTTATGCATTATTAGATAAAAAGGTCCCCAAAAAGCATTATGCGAAGAAAATCTCAAAAAATAAGGAATTCATTCCCAAACTGCGGAAATTGTTGGAAATAACGGAACAACAGTATCTTGAGGATCTCATGTCTATTACAAAAGGGAATGTAAGAGACGCATGTCGAATATCCGGGTTGTCCCGCTCTCGGTTTTATGATCGCTTGAAAAAATATAACATTGCCCGCCATATCTAATCCGAATCCAGGTATCATGGAGCCGGATATGTCCTGAAAACAGGATTCCCAGAAACGGGAATTGTCCTAAATATGAGACGTTTTCCGTACGCCGTTTCATTATCTTCCTCTCTATTAAACAAAATAACTATCTATAATTATAACATAAAGTAATCAAATCCACCATTCTGGATAAGATTTGGCACAATAATTGACTTACTAACGAGAGTGGAATCGACTTCCCTTTTTCTGGGCAACCAGCAGGAGGTAATTATGAGCATATTATTGTTTTCCAGCGAACAGCATGAAGCGGGTCAAAGGGTAAAAGAAACAATAAACGTGCACGTGCCGGAACAAGAAATTGAAATTTACCATACGCTCGAAACCTTGTCCAGGCGATTGCATAAACCCAACGGGGATCTGAGCATAATGGTTCTGGTAGCTGCAAGCAAGCAAGAGCTTCAAAAGCTGATTTCGATTCGGGATCTGTTCGACATTCCTATTATCCTTATCCTTCCGGACAGGGATAAGGAGACGATCACTAAAGGACACAAGCTTTTCCCGCGTCTGATCAGCTATATAGATGACAATTTCAAAGATGTCGAGCTGGTACTGGAGAAAATGCTTTCCAATATTTATTCTAGCAGAAAGCCTTAAATGTTGAATCGCTCAAAGGACTTGATTGCGGGCCCCATAGCACATTTAAGCACTCTTGGCAAATGGCTGCAACGGACCGTAAAGGGTGTAGAGCCTCAATTTATAGGGCCTGGCCAAGCCCTGGTTTGCATTTTGTAAATACACGATTCGGCGCGAACGCTTACTTTTAAACGCACCCGCAACACCCTGCATAAAATGATTGCAAGAGAGGAAAAAGAATTTCTTAAGCGAATCAAAAAACAGGCCAAAGAACAGGGCAATGTGGATCTGTTTTCAATGTGAAAAACCGACGAAGTGAAATATTTCTGACGATAGGCTATCGCTCAGATTGATCAAGCCTGATAATAGTTTCTGGGATTTAACTGAAACGGTTTGAAACAGACTCTAAATAAACCATTATAGGTTCTCCTGTGATTGCATTCTGGAAAAACGATCAACAGAAAAGGCGCCTATCGGAATTTCCGTTTTCCCATCAATGATGAACTCGCTTACAAGCTTGCCTGTTGCTGCACTGAAACACATACCGGAGCGGCCATGGCCGGTAGCAAGAATAAGCCGGGGACATCCCGGCACCGGACCGATGATGGGAATATCATCGGTGCTTATCGGCCTAAACCCGGCAAAGAAACGAAGCGCACAAAGCCTTGTAAACAATGGAACCGCCCTGGAATAAAATTGCATATAGTGCGTAATCTTCTCAAGTGTGATTCTGTTTTCAAATCCTGCAAACTCGCTGTGGCTTCCAAGATAAAAATTGCCGTTTGCGGTCTGCTTGATGTAAAGATGATCGAAAAATTTGATGATACGCTGCGTTAATTGCGAACAGGGCTCGGTTATGATTACCTGCCCGCGAGCAGGCATAATGGGGACTTTCATATGGATGGATCGAAGTATCTGTGGTGTCCACGCCCCTGCAGCAACCACAACCCACTGGGCGCGATAATCTCCTTTGTCTGTAACGACCCGATCAATCCTGCCGTTTTGGACTCTTATACCCGTTACGGTCACACCGAACTCAACTTTTCCGCCTCGACGCAATGCGGACTTCAAATATCCTTCACAAAGCCGGTAGGGGTTCACATGAAAATCTGCCGGGTCGTAAAGCGCTGCCACAACCCGAGGCCCCAGCATCGGTTCAAAACATCTTGCTTCGGTTTCCTCCAAAAATAGCAAGCCGCTATTAATGTGATTGATCTGTTCGTAGTAAAATCGGAGTTCGTGGGCTTCCTGTTCATTCATGGCAACCTGTAGGGAGCCGCCTGCAATCTTTTCTATAGGTTTTTCGAAGTCCTGCTCGATCTCTGCAATCAGGCGGTGGCTTTCTGAATTAAGACGCTGAAGAGGGGCCTTGTTAGCGTTAAAACCGGCGTTGAATATAATGGCGGCCGAAGCTCCTGAAGCTCCGGCACATATATGACGACGCTCAAGAACCAGAACACTGATACCCCTCCTGGTAAGGTAATAAGCACAGGCGGTGCCAATTGCGCCCGCTCCAATGACAATAACATCAGGGTGCATTTTAAATTCTGCTAAAGAAATTTTGAACCATTTTATTTCTGAAAGACTAATACCTGCTTTATCATAATATTTTGATATCTGCCAGCCAGTTTGCCAATCAAATGAAAATAGCGATTTACTTGTTGCAAATAGCGCTGATCTTTGTTATGTTGTTTTTGTTATAAAGTTAAAAACTGAGGTTAACCACAAAGGGGGTGCCTCGCAGAATGCATTTCGCTTTCGTGATTTCTTTTTTCTTATTACTTCAAGCTTACACTTGATCACGCAATCTGAGTGATTCTCTGCCTTGCACCAGAAAGAAGATATCATTTTTTACTGTTATTTTTTACCCGCGGTTGCATAAAGCACAAGGGCCTGTATGCATGGTTTATCAGTAGCTGACGACTGCACCTTTTGAGGCGTTTTGTAACAACGGGTTCCGGTAGGGAATCTATATTATGACTTTCCGGATCTTCACTCGATGACCTGTTTCCTCAATTTGGTGAAGACGCGTACGTTATGTTTATGAACGATGAATTTCATACGATCGGCTATGGCCAGGGATTTTTTATGAGGTCATTGCTGGCAAAAACATCACAACATGATTAAAGGAGGTATTATCAATGAAGCAAGAAACTGCAGAAAAGGTTAAGTATGGAGTTTGGGGTCTTATTTGTGGGGCAATCATCGCAATGATCATCGGCTTTGCGTGGGGTGGTTGGAAAACCGGGGGCACCGCTCAAACAATGAAAGAAGAGGCGGTTCTGGCCAGTCAGGCTGCGATCTGTGTCGCTCAGTTTATTAGTCAACCCAACTATGAAGAGAAACTTAAAGAATTTGCGGAATTAAGTTCATGGAAAAGAGCTGAGTTCATCGAAAAAGGGGGCTGGGATAAAATGCCTGGGCAAGAAAAGGCCGACTATGATGTATCTCGAGCCTGTGTCGAAGGGCTTAAACTTCTTATCAAAAAATGAGCCGGTAGATAAAGCGAAGCTTCACCTCAAATCGACAAGTGACTGCTTGCATTGACTCACGGCTTGGGAAAAAGCGAGCTGATGCTGGATACTCGATACTTGATGCTGGATATATAAAAAAGGATTACTCCCTTATTTCATCAAGCATCTCTCCGAGGCGTAGGCTCACCCCTACGAGCCGTAGGCCAGCATCCAGCATCGTTTTATTTTATGCACCACAATAGTATTGAGGCTTAACACATTTTGTTAAGTTAAGGAAAGCCTAAAATGTATATCATTGTTGCCATTGTAATACTGGTTGTCTTTTTCTTATCTGCGGCCATACGGATTTTAAACGAATATGAGCGGGGGGTCATATTCCGACTGGGGCGGGTTATCAGTGCCAAGGGACCGGGATTGATCCTGCTAATTCCAATTGTCGATAAAATGGTAAGGGTAAGCCTGCGGCTTTTGGTGCTTGATGTGGATCCTCAGGATGTTATCACCCGGGATAATGTTTCAGTTAAGGTAAACGCGGTTATCTATTTCAGAGTCATCGATTCGGTTAAAGCCATCATCGAAGTGGAGAACTATCAATACGCCATGTCTCAGCTAGCCCAGACAACATTAAGAAGTGTATGCGGCCAGGCCGAGCTTGACGAACTGTTGTCGGCAAGGGAAAAAATAAACTCTCAGCTTCAGGAAATCCTTGATACCCATACTGACCCCTGGGGCATAAAGGTCGCCACAGTTGAGCTTAAGCACATCGATCTGCCGCATGAAATGCAGCGGGCCATGGCCAAGCAGGCGGAAGCCGAAAGAGAAAGAAGAGCCAAGGTGATCAATGCCGAGGGTGAATATCAGGCAGCAGCAAAGCTGGCGCAAGCCGCAGGAATTATCAGTGAGCATCCTATGGCGTTGCAGCTCAGATACCTCCAGACAATGCGTGAGATCTCATCCGAGCAGAACACCACAACAATTTTTCCTTTTCCCATGGATCTGGTCACGCCTCTGATCGGATTAATGAATAAGAAGTTTTTTGAAAAGGAAGGGAACTGAGATGGGGGATAAGGGAAAAAGAGATAAAGGCAAACGAGAAGAACAGAAAAAGGGCAAGCGTACGCTAAAGGAAAAGCGGAAGCAGAAAAAAGAGAAAAGAAATAAATAGTCTCTCAGGATATCCCGACCACAGAAGCATCCATAAGCCGTGAAACACCCCGTACGCAACCATCGAGTGTTTTAGAGTTTATTTAACCTGATCTTTGAGCTGCCTGTACAGGCCCCGGAACTGATGATAGGTTAATCCCAGGCGCCGGGCCGCTTCTTTCTGATTATATCTTGTCTCCTTAAGCGCTTTTTCAAGCATCCGCGTTTTCAACTCACGCACCGCTTCATTAATGGGTTTACATAATAGCTCATCACAAGAGGTCTTTTCAGGCGCAAGCTGCCGGCCCGCGCCACCGGCAATAGATGCTTTTTCCATATAGGGGCTTGAGAATGGATTGAAATCGATAGAGGTGATTATATTGGAATCGGAACGATATACAGCACGTTCCACGGTGTTTTTAAGCTCTCTTATGTTACCGGGCCAGTCATATGCCAGAAGATCATCTGCTGCCCGGTCACTGAACCGGGGCAGTTTCTCCCTTCCGAGTTCGGCCGTCATCCGGGCTGCAAAATGGTTGGCCAGAAGCATGATGTCTTCTTTTCGTTCGCGCAGGGGTGGTAAGTACAGCACTTCAAATGAGAGTCGATCAAGGAGGTCTTTCTTAAATCTTCCCCTCTGGCTAAGATCGATAAGGTCGGCATTTGTAGATGCAATTATCCTGACATCCACTTCAAGGGTTTCTGAGCTTCCGACCCGCTCAAATGTATTGTATTCTACAATACGGAGAATTTTTTCCTGCACCTCGATAGGGATGTTCCCTATTTCGTCAAGAAAGAGAGTGCCGCCGTCTGCGGCTTCAAATCTTCCCGTTCTGCGCTGCTGCGCACCTGTGAAGGCTCCTTTTTCATAACCGAAAAGCTCAGACTCGATCAGCGAGGCAGAAAGGGCTGCACAATTTAGTGCCACAAGCGGCCCCTGCCACCGATCGGAAAGATAATGAAGCCTTGAGGCTGCAAGTTCTTTACCCGTTCCCCGTTCACCAAGCAAAAGCACCGGTCGGTTTATGGGGGCCACACGTGAAAGACGCTCCTGAAACAACAGAAAAGCCTCTGACTGTCCCAATGCTTCTCCCATTCCGACGGGCATAGGGGCACGGCTGCGTCGATTTCCGGGACAATGCTTTTTTTTCATGGTAATTTTAGCTAATAATTAGTTGAAAATACTAAATTTGGGTTGATATTACTATTAATATTAGAAGATGTCCATGTCATAATAAAGCAACTTGTCGATATTTCAGTAAAAGATCAGCTCGGCACGCTTGATGCAGATAAGGATAAACAAAAAGTATAAAAGGACAAACGGAGGTGAGTTATGGGAATATTTACCCGTTTCCGCGACATTGTAAGCTCAAATATCAATGTCATGCTGGACAGGGCGGAAGATCCAGAAAAGTTGATCAAACTTATGATTCGTGAAATGGAAGACACCCTGGTTGAATTGAAAGCTTCCTGTGCCGGGGTTATGGCGGACAGTAAAAGACTTGCTCGTCAGCTCGAAGATATCGAATCAAGGATCAGGTACTGGGAGGAAAAGGCCGGCCTTGCCGTAAGAAAAGCAAGGGATGATCTTGCACGGGAAGCGCTGCTTGAAAAACGCAGATTCACAGCAAAAAAAGACATCATTGAAGAAGAGATCGCAGAGCTCGACTCTCTGGTGGGCCAGTACCAGGACGACATCCGTCAACTGGAGGAAAAACTTAAGACAGCCCGGAATAAACAGAGGGTCCTTGTCCAGCGCCACATACATGCAAAGAGGAAAATGCGGGCCCAGGAGGACATCCGGCGGCTGGAGAGCTCTGAGGTGATTGTGAAGTTCGATGAGCTTGAAAACAGGATCGAGCGTATGGAAGCGGATGCGGAACTCGTAAATTTCGGTAAAAAACCGTATCTTGAAGAAGAATTTGAAAAACTTGGCCTCGACGAAGACATCGAAGAAGAGCTTCAGTCTCTGAAACGTTCCGTAGGCAAGACGGCATCAGGGGAACCCGGAACTATTTGAAGGCAATTCCGCTTTTTCGGCTGTGTGAAACTTTTACAAAACCCTCGCTGTGGGGAACCGATGCGCTTGATAACAGTTGGTCTCTTTAAACTAGCTAATCCGGCCCCCTTTAAGATTCACCGGGAATTGCCGGAATTGCAGATATCCGTATTGAAAAAAAAATCTTATCATGAAATAAAGTGCTGGTAATTACCGGTATGTAAAGGTGGAACATCATATGGAAGGTGCCTTGATAGTTTCCGTGGTTTTCGGCTCAGCCGTGCTTTTACTTGCGATAATCGCAGGGACCGTACTTTTCGCCCTGCGGATCCTTAAAGGACAGGGAATATCCCGCAAAGACCGGAGGCAGATGGCAGATGAGGCGCGGATGGTCCAGGAGATCTATCAGGGTATGTCCGAGCTTGAGAACAGGGTGGAGGCCCTTGAAACTATTCTGCTTGACGGTGAGAAAAAGGACTGTAAAAAATGAAACGATTCAGACACATGGAACCAGACGGACTGTACAGGTCTCGAAACGGCATCATTATGGGAGTATGCAGGGGGCTTGCAGAATATTTCAATTTTTCGGTCTTCTGGGTAAGGGTCATATTTCTGGGCTTGTTGATATTCACCGGGTTCTGGCCAGTGGGCGTCCTTTACCTGGTGGCTGCCCTGGTGATGAAACCCGAGCCTGTGATACCCATTCATACCGAAGCCGAGCGTGAATTCTACGACAGCTATACACACTCGAGGTATCAGGCCGCCAAACGGCTTAAACGAAAATATGAAAGCCTCAGACGGCGCATTCAACGCCTTGAAGATATTGTGACTTCCCCGGAATTTAACTGGCATGATCGTTTTAAAGGATAGAAAGTAACCCCTTAGATCAGGGTACGGCATCTTACCCGGATGAGCATTAAACAACAGTATAGGCTTTCAGCTTCATTGATAAGGAGGTATTTATGGGGCGATTACAGCAGAAAGTTGCAGTCATAACTGGAGCGAGTACAGGCATAGGAAAAAGCATTGCTATTGCGTTTGCAGATGAAGGAGCCAAAGTTGTGTTGGCTTCTCGAAGCCGCGAGAAACTTGAGGCTGCTGCAAAAGAGATTCGAAGCTTAGGGGGAACCGCACTGGTGATTCCGACGAATGTTGTGGTTGAGGCAGATGTTGAAAATCTCTTTCATCAGATCATGGAGGATTACGGACGTGTTGATATCCTTGTTAACAATGCGGGGATCACCACAAAGACCCCAACCGATGAATTGACCTTAGAGACCTGGCAAAGTGTTCTTGATGTCAATTTAACCGGTGCTTTTCTATGCAGTCGCGCGGCATTGAAAATCATGAAGCAACAGCGCTCAGGACGCATCATCAATATCGGAAGCGTTTCGGCCAAGGTGCCGCGTCCCCACTCCGCACCCTATGTGACCTCTAAGTTCGGGCTTGAAGGCTTTACCCGTTCCCTTGCTTTGGATGGGCGGGAACACGGAATTTCGGTCTGTATCTTACATCCTGGCAACACTGCAACCCCGATCTGGCAGGGCCGGGAGGAGCAGGCGCAAAAAGAGGGGGTCATGTCTGCAGACGATCTGGCGCGGGTAGCGCTGGCCATGGCCACTCTGCCACCTGATGTGAGCATGCTGGAGAGCATCGTGCTGCCGATGAAAATGCCTTTTCTTGGCCGGGGCTAATTCCCGGGGATAATCCTGATCAGAAGAAAATAAAGGGTATGCCCTTCATAAAAGGGTGAGTGGGTTTTGATCTGACTTGAGCTTGTTGCCCATTATTCACTCCGGTTTTCGGGGTTACTTTTATTATTCCGGCGTTTGCATCCACAATCAAATGATCCCCTGTTTTGACCACCTCAAAGGGGTTTTGGTCCAGGTCGGTCATCATGGGAATGTTGTTTACGATACATCCCAACGCCGCAAGACTGTCCACTTCAACATTTACAAATGCCACCGGAGCATTGCCTTCAAGCTTGGCAAGATTTAGTATCATTGGCGTTCCCGAAGAACCCTTTGTTGAACGTATTACAAGGACTTTCCCCCTCAAAGAGGCCCCTTCAAGCGGGTGACCAACCGCTATCACCCGACCGGTGACCGCATCCACCTCTCCCCAGAATGAGAGAGTCGCATCTGCCACAAGCGCTTCGCCTTGCCCCGGTAAATACCGGAATGCCAAGCCCTGCAAGCTTTCCTGCAAAATAACCCAATGCACCCCAGTCTGCAGGGTGCTCCAGGTGTGCTGTAACCTCAATTCTAAGGGTTCTTTTTCGATTTTCATCAAGCAAGACTCCAAACTCCGGCACCAGCCCAAGCAAAGACGCCGCTATGGCGCTTTCGGTGCCGTGCCGGGTGGTTTCTCGCCCCCAGAATGGTATTGGCGTAAACCACTGCTGAAGACTCTGTCCATGCGCAAATTTCTCCCTTAAGCGGCACATTTCCCACCAGATAGGGGGCGCAGGTGAAAGTCGGGATAAATCCTGACTCTGCGGCCATCGCTGCCAGTTCTTTCTGCATCCTTACCTGCTCCGGATCGTTCTCGGTAATATCAAGACCATCAAGAGCGACAAATGCGGCATGCAGGGTACAATAACACCACGGGGCGGTGCGGTGAGCACATGCCTTGCGAAGCGTTTCCATATACTTATGCATGGAAGCTTCAGATGCCCCGCGTGCCATCAGATTTGGAACCGGCATAAGGGCATGGGTATTGTCGACCTTAATGAGCCTTCGAGCGTCCATGACCTCCCCCCACTCAACCAACCACCGCATACACAAAGCCAGATAGTCGCCTTTCTTTCCGTCTAATATAGATCGTTGCTCATCGTTTATTTCCATATGAAAGCCCCCTTTGCTTAAATTCAGGAAACGGTGTTTACTTCTATCTCTGTTGATGTGAATATGATAATAATATGAAACCCGCAAACAGAAGTCAAAACGATGGTGGATATTGCAAATGTCTCCCAACACAAAACAGAAAGGCAACACAGGGCAGGCACTGCTGACAGCGCTGGTGGCCGACCAGCATGGAGATATATTTGAGCTTGGGGGCTATGCAGCGGCGGGAAGAGCAGGATCTTCGTTGATGGTACTGGATGGGGCTCAAACCATCTTCATGCCTTACGGAAGTGAGCTTATGTATTTACCGGACCGGCAGCCTATCCTGTTTAATATAAAAAAGAGAAAATTTGAAACCATAGAAGAAAATCCCTTTAAACCCGGCGAACCCATTTTTCCAGTGGCGGTTTTCAATTCACCCGGATATGTAATTTCTTATACCTGTGCTTTCAAAGAAAAAAAAACAGCGACTTATCTTCCTCTGTTTTCCTATGGAGCGGTGGGCTGGGAGCCAGGGGGGTTCCGATCCGCCGCCATCATGGTGGACAGGGAAAAACGCCAGGACTTAAGGCGGATGAAGATAGAAAAGGTGATGGACGGAATTCGTGAAATGCAAAGGCGCATGCCCGATAATCGATTAAGAAAGCATCTTGAACACTGTGCCCTTGATTATGGGTGTCCGGCCGCGAAAAATTTTTTCCTGGGCCGATATGAAGCGCCTCTGCCAACTGCCGGTGGATGTAATGCCAGATGCCTGGGCTGTTTATCCCGCCAGGAAACGGCCGAAGTACCTGTAAGCCAAAAACGAATCACCTTTACGCCTTTACCGGAAGAGATAGCCGATATCGCCCTTACCCATATCCACCGGGTAAAACGAGCTATCGTCAGTTTTGGACAGGGATGCGAGGGAGATCCTCTTATGGCGGCACATGTAATAGAGCAGGCCATCCGCAAGATTCGTTCAAAGACACATAAGGGTACCATCCATATGAACACCAATGGAAGCAAACCCAAAATGCTAATGCGGCTGATAGAAGCGGGACTTGACAGTGTTCGGATAAGTATGAACAGCGTAAGAAAACCGTATTACGATGCCTATTTTCGCCCTGTTGGCTATTCGTTTTCCGATGTTCAAAAAAGCATCGAGCTTTCGCTTGCCCATGAAAGGTTCGTATCCATCAATTACCTCAATTGTCCGGGATTTACCGATTCGCCCGAGGAATTTGATGCCCTGATCGGCTTTTTAAAACAATATCCGGTACATATGATCCAGTGGCGTAATTTGAATTTCGATCCGCTCAGGTACTGGCAATTGATGGAGAAAATCGGCACTTGCGGACCGCCAGTGGGGATGGCAAATTTAATGGAACAAATTCGAAGCCGATTTCCACAGATAAGATACGGGTATTTCAATCCTCCAAAGGAAACTTTCCGCCCGCGCCAAAACAGGTCTCCCCGGGTCAAGCAACACCAAAAGGTTGGCAGGCATGTTTGACATTCCCTCAATCACCGGCAAAGGGGGGCAACGTCCTTCAATACCGAATCGAAATCGAAAACAAGCCTGTTTGTTAAAGAAAACCGGCTCGATAGACGATTAAAATAGAGAAGTCTTTTGTGTTTAGGAGAGAAAAATGGAAATCGTTATTGGTGCCACAGCCAAGGTAGGACCACCTCCTAAGAAAGCCCCTTCTCCTGCAGGAGGATACATCGAGGCAAAAGTTTTAAATGTTCGCCCTCCCAGGCGAAGGCAGCTCAACCCTCCGGGGCCCAATGAACGCAGGCACAACAGGAGTTCCAATGACCCTGCAAGCGGCCGGGTAATGGTTTTGCTGATTCCGGAAGGATACAACCTGCCCCCGGATATCGGATCCGGAAATTATCGAATTTTCCTGCGATTTGTGCCCAACCGGAAATAAGACTCTACGCTTTTCCCGAGACTTTACTCTGAAAAAGTTGCTCCTTCGGGGCAGTTGAAATAAAAAACCAGTTGTAAGTGATCTAAAGTGATCTAAAATGCCTAAAGTTAAGGTATCGCTTCGCTCTTTCATTTTAAAAATAGATCAAATTCCTTAACTTTACCCCGTAGTTGCATAAATAACAGCATAGCAATATGGCCTGTATGCACAATTTATCAGTACCTGACAACTGTGCCTTTTGAGTTGTTTTGCAACAACGGGGCTCACTTAAAACTTTAAGTCCACTATTAACCCCTACTAACATCGTGTAATTCAATAACGACAACAAATTGTCGATATGATGTCGTTAAGCGCCTATTTCTTATCCATCGTTCCATGACAAAACTCAATAGACCCTGGCCTTGTCCCAGGGATCAGGGTTTCTTTTCTGTATCAAGCCCCTGGTCATAATGTAAGAATGAGTGTAAAATAGAACTTGAATCCATACCGTTATACCGTTTCGCTGCAGGTGTCATGAACTGGCTTGAAGTAAAAATCTGTGTTGAATCTTCCCTCCCTGAACTGGCAATGGAACTTATTCCAAACCTGTTTTATGATCTTGGTCTTAAGGGAGTTGTGATCGAAGAGGAAGAAAAACTTAACTATTTTGCCGTGATCGGCTATATCCCTGAGGATAATATGCTGGAACATCGATACGGAGTATTGCAATCGGAACTGCAGCGATTGAAGCAGGTGCACGGTATGCGATTTAAAGTCTTGAGCAAAGAGATAGCAGAAGAAGATTGGGCCGAATCGTGGAAAGCTTTTTTCAAGCCTGAAAGAATAGGCCGGCGCATCGTCATAAAGCCAACCTGGAAGCAATACAAGGCTCTTTCAGATCAAATCGTCATCGAGATCGATCCAGGCATGGCCTTTGGCACCGGCACCCACCCTACCACGCAGTTATGCATCCAGATGATGGAGACTTACCTTA
Source organism: Deltaproteobacteria bacterium (assembly GCA_019309565.1). Lineage (GTDB taxonomy): Bacteria > Desulfobacterota > Desulfobacteria > Desulfobacterales > SURF-15 > JAFDFZ01. Next base: position 23,997 of record JAFDFZ010000038.1, on the reverse strand, counting down.
AACCCGGGCAAACATTCCTGGATATCGGAACCGGCTCCGGTATTTTGATGCTGGCAGCTGCAAAACTTGGAGCAGCCAGAATGTTGGGCATAGATTCCGACCCGATGGCAGTGGGAATCGCCAAGAAGAATCTGTTGCTGAACAGGGTGGGCTCAGACAGGTGGCATGTTAGAACGGGACATCTGACCGAGGGAGTAACGGGTCGATATCAACTGGTGGTTGCCAATATTTCAACGGATACGATTCTGCTTCTCATCGATGATGTAAAAACCGTTCTAGCAGAGGGTGGAACGTTTATCGTATCAGGAATTACAGAAGAGAATATCGCGATAATACTTGACAGGATTCATTCCTCCGGATTGCGGTGCCTTGAAACACGAAAAATGGAAGAATGGGCCGCCATTGCAGTGAAGTGAGCAGTATTTATTTCGTTACTTCGTTGTTTTTATGTTGAAAAAAATCCACACAACAAGTAGGCTTGGGCTAAAGCATTTCACAGAGAATGGATTGCCATGACCGTTGAGATCAATAAACGCAAAACATTGCATACCGGCAGAACGTTTGACTTTGTTCTTGAGAATGTAACCCTGACAAACGGCGCAACGGTGGATCTGGAGATGGTTCGACATCCGGGCGCTGCTGCCATTGTTCCTTTCATAGATCATGACACGCTGATATTGATCAAACAGTATCGACATGCAATTGGTGATTTTATCTGGGAGATCCCGGCCGGCACCCTCGATGCGAAAGAGGCTGCCATCGAGTGTGCGAAACGAGAATTGATTGAAGAGACTGGTTACTCGGCCAATGGCTGGGAGGAATTGGGGAAAATCACACCGGTTCCTGGATACTCTGATGAGCTCATATACATCTTCCTGGCAACAGAACTGGCAGAAGCCCAACAAAATCTTGACAGGGATGAAGTGCTCAATGTGCATCGGGTCAAATTGCCCGATGCAGTTGACATGATTCGAAGCGGTCAGATCCAGGACTGTAAGACGATCTGTGGAATTTTTTTTACCTTAAATAAGCTTGGCGGCATCCACTTAGGCTGAGCATCTTGATGTCGGCAATTTTTCAAGCAATATGTTTTCTTAAGCGGTTGGAAACCTCCTGTTGAAACCGCTGGTGTTTTCTACAAGATCGATGCCTTCGGCTGTAATCCACACAGAACATGCAACAAACGGCGAACAATCAGGTGATTTATCTAGTTCCAAGAGTCCACATTTTTCAAGGTATACAAGGTTCCAGTTCAGCTCTTCGGCCGATGTGTTGCAGAGCTGCTCCAGGTTCCCGAGCTCCATTGCCCCATAGGGATATTGCTTAAAAAACCTGTACAATTCTATGAGAATATTCCGCCTGAGTCTTAAGTGTGATTCAGATTTAGTCTTTGGCTGATTTTCAGGTATGCTCATCTATCTTCTACTTCTTGTGACAATTTAAGCTCATGGTTCGAATTTCACGAAGAATTGCGAAATTCACTTTACAGTCTCTTGCAAAACACCCCAAAAGGAGATATGAATATAACTCAATTGATAATTTTATGAAACTGCCCCGGCCGAAAGGCTCGGGGCAGAATAATTTTATACCATGAGAAAAATATTCTACGGTTGGTGGATTGTCTGTGCCTGTTTTCTGATCGCCTTCTATGTTGGAGGCATCATATTTTACGGTTTTACGGCCTTTATCGAGCCGCTTATAAAAGAATTCGGCTGGAGCTATGCAAAGGTTTCTTTTGCAGCCAGTCTGCGCGGATTGGAAATGGGAATCCTCGCCCCGTTCGTGGGGCTGCTGGCGGATCGTTGGGGTTCAAGAAAACTCCTGTTGGGCGGTATCATAATTCTGGGCAGCGGAACCATTCTTCTGGGCATAACCCAATCGCTTGCCATGTTTTATGGTGCCTTTCTTCTCATCGCATTTGGTGCGGGAGGTTGCACCAGCGTGGTTACCATGACCGCAGTGGCCAACTGGTTTGAGCATAATATAGGAAAGGCCATGGGATTGATGGCATCCGGCTTCGGCGCAAGCGGGTTGATGGTTCCTGTGATCGTGTGGCTCATCGGAGCATATGGCTGGCGAACAGCTTGCTTTATGCTTGGAGCCGGAATGTGGATGATTGGTGTTCCATTAACTTTCGTGATTCGAAACAACCCGGAAGATCACGGTTATATACCCGATGGTGTATCATCTGAACCCTCGGGAGCGGTGGCGGGAAATCGCTGGCACAATCGCGAAATCCAGTTCAAATCCGTCTTACGGACCCGTTCCTATGCATTTGTGAATTTAGCCGAAGCCATTCGAATGATGACCCTTTCGGCCGTGGCAACACATATCATGCCCTATCTAAGCAGTACGGGGATGTCTCGCACTTCTGCGGGGCTGGTTGCTGCCGGGATCCCGCTGATAAGCATTCTGGGGCGGTTCGGGTTAGGGTGGCTTGGGGATTTTTTTGAAAAAAAATATGTGATGGCCGCCGCCCATGGTTTGATGGCATTGGGAATGCTAAGCTTATCTTACGTTGAGGTCGGCGGCTTTATTTATGCCTTTTTATTTCTCTTCTCGGTCGGGTTCGGGGGGCTTGCAGTCTTAAGAGGCGCTCTTATAAGGGACTATTATGGAAGAGTCGCCTTTGGAAAGCTCATCGGAATCGTCATGGGCTCTGCGGCTTGTGGTGGAATCATCGGCCCCACTGTGGCAGGATGGGTATTTGACACCATGGGAAGTTATGTGTTTATCTGGCAAGTCTTGTGCGGATTCAGCGTAGTTGCGGTTTTGTTCATTCTAACCATTCAAACGAAACAAAACTCCAACCAATAAGATGAAAGAGGTGAATCATGGGCGAAATCAAAAGCACACTTGATCTCGTAATGGAAAAGACAAAGCACCTGTCGTTTACAAAAGAAGAAAGGGAAGCACAGCGGGGGAAAGAAACAAGAAAATCAATTAAAGGTCTTGTTCAAAAATTCACGGACCGGACCATCGATCTGGATGAATTTAAACAAAAACTTAAATCTCTTGAACAACCCCCCGTTTTGTCAATAAAAACCCTGGTACTTTCAGAAATATTGGATCGGATCGACACAGACCGGGACAATTCCCGGCTGTTTGTTCTTTTAAGAGACGTTTGCGGGAAAAACACGGATCACCTTGAAGCCGTTCTGGAAGAATTCACCCAGGCTATCTCCTCGGCGAAGGAGAAACGCTTACAGGAAATAAAACACGACATATCGAACAAGTATGGTATCGGCGGTTCTGCAGTCGTTCCTAATCTGCAGGCAGATACCCTGTGGCTGAAGGAGTCGGAAAAAACCCGCAGGGTATTTCGTGAAAAGCTTTCAAAAGAAATAGCATCCCTTCGGCCGAAAGGAGCAGATCAAAGGTAAGTAAACCAAAGCCTTTCGATCTCGCTGAAGTTTCGCTGAACCTCTTGGCTGCCGCAGACAATATCTCCATGACCTGTAAGCAGCCATTCCACCTCAAGAGTGGAAAGCCTCTGGATACTTTTCTTAAGTTGTGTCTTGTTGGCGCCCGGCAAGTCTGTTCGGCCTACTGCCTCTTTGAAGATCAGATCGCCGGTGAACAATGCTTTCTTTTCCGGCCAGTAGATAGAAATCGATCCTGGAGAATGTCCCGGTGTATGAAAAATTTCAAACTCAATACCATGTATTGACAGGTCACCTTCTTGCAGAAAAAAGTCAGGCTGTATGTCTTCAATCCGGACTTGCAGCGCCGCACCATATTGCTCCAGCATATCAGTAATTAACTGCCAGTCCTGTTCATGCAAGGTGGTAAGGACCGGCGTATCTCTGAAAAGCTGAACGGCTTCAGTATGATCCGGATGAGCGTGGGTACATAAAACAAGATCCAAATCATCAAGATCAAGATGTAATTCTGAAAGCCCCTGGCGAACATGATTGAATAGATGAAGATGTCCCGGATCGATGAGGATGCGGGCGGCCCCATCTATCAAATACGTGTTGCAGTTGTTCTGGGTCATAGACTGCCAGATAAAAGCATGAAGAGCTTCAAATACAAGCATCAGCATCTCCTCCCGTAACAGAACATCCCGGAAATTTTACAACTCCCCTTTAACCATCCAATATCGTTTTCATATTGGATGGAACAATGAAAATGTCCAAATAGTCCGCTTCGCTCTTATTTCATCCATAAGGGACCATCTGTCAATAGCTGATAGCGGTAAATTTGATGAAACGCAAACCGTTTGGGCTGTTTACCTAAACCAAAGGATTCCGGGCTTGCGGTTACAGGGTGAGAAAACGCAAACGGTCTGAAAGCAGGGGGGGAGCTTCTCAGGTCAGGCTAACCCGAGTTGATTTTTTCCAGCACGGGAATCCTGATCGGTTGAGACATTCTGAGGTCATTAAGATCAACATTCGCGTTGTAATTTTGGACTAACCACAGCGGCACCTCAAACACCTCGCGGCAAAGCTTCCAGAAATTATCCCCTTTTTTTATATAGTAGATCTTGAGTGTTTCAACTTTGTATGCACTGAAAAAATCTTCGGCTATCTCTTTGTGGTATTCAATGCGCTTTTCTTCAAATATCTCTTTGGATACGCGGTATAAGGGGATTTTAAGCTTCTGGTGTATGTGTAGCTTTTTTCCGTATCGCAAACCGTTAATTCTTCGAATCTCACGGGCTGGAACCTTGAGCCAATCCGCATAGTGTCCAAGAGTCTCTTCTACAGCCACTTTTATAATACCGATGTGTTGGCCTCCTTTGAATATCACCCGCTTTATTTCAAGATCCTCGATCGCCATGGCAGGCTCTGGCAGTGCGGGCGCCTCAACAACGGCTCTTTTTTTTTCTCGAGGCTCTGGTAAGGTTGTTAAAGTGGAGTTTTGTTTGGTTGCAGCGGCGTTCCCATACGGAATCTTTTTGCTGGCGGATTTGCTTATGGTCACAGGAGGGTTTTCAGCGATCGCCTTCTCATTAAACACAACGGATTTTTCATGGATTTCAGCCGGTTTAAGGCTCGCCAGACGGGAGCCTGATTTTTTGGAAACAGGCAGCCTCAGGTACTGTCCCACATATATCGTTGCGCGCCTGTTAAGATGATTCGCATCTATGAGTTCTCTTAAACTTACCCCGTGCATCCGGGCTATCTTACCGGCGGTATCTCCTCTTTCAACCCGGTAAAAAAGACTTCTTTTCTGGTTCTGTCTTAAAAGGTCTGCAGGCAGCTCAGCCAGCTTCCGTGCGCTTCGAGCCGGCAGGCGGAGCCGAAATCCCCTGGGGATGTATTTCTCGGCCCGATAGACCGGTTCCCTTAAAGCCGGGTTCAAGCGTCGAATTTTCAAAATATCAACTTCTAAAAACCTTGCCAAATCTTTGACGGCAACATACCCCGGCAATCTTATTTCTCTCGTCTTCTCTGGGCGGTCCAGATGGAGATGTCCAAAGTAGCGTTTGTAATTTTTAGCGACTTCAAGGGCAGCGATAAACTCTGAATAAAAATTTCTGGATGCAAAACGAAACCGATATCCGTTGTATCTGTTAAAAATGGCTTCATAGCCACCTTTTAGCCGTTTGGCGCGAATCATTCCATTGGCGCCGTGGTTATATGCGGTGATGGCAAGCGGCCAGTCACCGAGTTTCCGATAGTTTTCCTTAAGCAGCTTGGCCGCGGCAAGGGATGAAAAGATAGGGTCGCGCCGCTCATCAACCGTGTAGTCGATGGTCATAAACCGCCTGCCGGTTCTCCGAGTAAACTGCCAAATACCGGCCGCCCCGAACTTGCTGTATGCCTTGGGATTGAATGAAGACTCTACATGAGGTAAATATGCCAGATCCACCGGCAATCCGTTTGTTCGAAAAATCCGTTTGATTTCTTCAAGATATGCACCAGAGCGGATAATTCCTTCACGGAATCGATCCTTTTGCCCGATCTGGCAGCGAATATTTCTTGCAGCCTTTCGGAACACAGAAGGGGTTGCGTGTTTGCCGAAAAGGGCTCCGACACGCCTTGCTTCAGCAGACGCAGGGTTCTTTGTTTTGGACAGATGCAGCAGGATGGCTCTGTACTTGTTTTTTGCCCGTTTGATTCGAGCTCGATTTATTTTTCTGGCACCAGGATGATCTGCACGCTTTAACTTGATGACACCGTAAATAATATTCAGGTCCCGGCTGTCATGTACAATCCCCCTGGTGCTGGGATATTTCGAATAAATCTTTTTCCAAAAGGCAACGTTTGTTTTGATGGAAGCGTAAACCGGAAAAGGATTGGACTGTGCCTGCACAAAAGAAGAAACATAAAAAACAAAGGCCGCCGCTGATAGCGCCATTACAAAGACTGCGGCGGATCGACCCATTTTGGTGCCCAAACACATGGGAGTGCCTCCACATATCAACCTGAAAAGTGAATCGCCCTCAGCTCATATGCCAGGATAGAACGAATCAAATCAGGCTGGAAGATCATTTATGACCACTTAGAAAAGCAAAAACCAGGCCAACCCCCGGATTTAAAACAGCTAAAAATTTTATTCGACTTAAGATCCATTGGCAATTTTACGATTCCAACCCAAACCTTTGTATGGCTCGGTTTAAGGATAACTTCTATGCCTCAAACAGTTGAGCGCTTCAAAATCCGATCATCCGGCTCCATCGGAGATTTACCAAGAATTGCCGTCGTGAGATGAAAACACTTGCAACCCACACCGTCATGATGTATGGAATACGAGCCCTTTTAAGTTATAGTACGTATCGGCCCGCCAGTTAACTTCATTTACGTCGCCTTTGGCGTGTTAATGGACATTAGAAACGGACTTATGAAAATGGAAACATTGAATTCGGCTGTTGCTCTGCATCGAAAAGCATTTTCTGCAGGAAAGCTTTACATCCTGTATTTTATGATCGTCCCCGCCGTTTTTGTGTCAACAGACGGCCACGGGTTTTCCAAAAACAGTTTTAAATCAGATTGTGTTGAATACGGAATCCCCTTGGATTCGCTTCAGGTGGTAAAAGACGTTGTCAGGCGAAATCAGAATCTTGCTAAAATACTGCTGGCTTATAATGTTCCTTACGCGACCATCCACGAAGTGGCCATGAAATCGAAAGATGTCTTCGATGTCCGTAAAATCAAAGCCGGCAATCCATACTGCGTGCTGCATAAACCGGAGCCGGAGAAAAGAGCCATTTATTTTATCTACGAACAGGATCCGATCAACTATGTGGTTTACGATCTGAACCATCCCGCAGATGTTTATCCCGGAGAAAAAACGGTGGATGTAAAGATCCGGGCTACCGCCGGAGTGATCCATTCAAGCCTGTACAATGCGGTCTATCAAATGGGATTCGGGTATGAGATGGTGGAAAGACTTTCAGATCTATATGCCTGGACGATCGATTTCCATCACCTGCAGAAAGGAGACAATTTCCGAATCATCTTCGAAGAAAAATATGCGGGCACAACGCGTGTAGGTATGGGAAAGATCCTTGCTGCCAGGTTTCACACCAATGGAACGGACTATGATACCTTTTACTTTGAAGCAGGAGGCAGAGGCGGATATTATGATGAGAACGGAAACAGCATGGAAAAGGCTTTCTTGAAAGCCCCTCTAAAATATACCCGCATTACATCTCGTCCTTCAAGATCCCGTTTGCACCCCATCTTGAAAGTACACAGGCCCCATCTTGGAACAGACTATGCTGCACCAAAGGGTACGCCCGTCCATGCCGTTGGAGACGGAGTAGTTTTAAACGCAGGGTACCGCAGAGGCTATGGCAAATACGTCACAATCAAACATGGCAGCGAATATAAGACGGAATACCTGCACCTGTCCAGGATTAAAAAGGGAATCAGCAAGGGAGCACACGTAAGCCGGGGAGATGTCATCGGTTATGTCGGCAGCACGGGGCTGGCTACCGGCCTCCATTTGGATTTCAGGTTCTGGAAAAACGGTCGTATTTTCGACCATGTGCACAGGCAGCTTCCAGCGGGGAAACCGCTTGAAGAAAAATATCTCAAGACTTTCAGGACCCGAATGGGCATGCTCCGCAATCAGTTGAACAGCATTCCATTTTACAAAACCATCAATTTAGTACAAAAAGGACTTTGATCACAGAAAATCCTTTCCATCTTTGAGCTTGACACCCGCCTGGCTTTCGGTCAAACTTTATACTCATGAAACGATGCAGGTCAACTTTCCTCCTTGTTGCTGCTTTCATCCCAAGCTTGTTTATGTTGATGAAACATAGCGTTTTTGCCGATACGCTTGAGGAATTAGCTCGCATCCTGCCGAAACGAATCGGCTTGTGGATAGCAGAGCCTCAGGATCGCCTCTACGATGAAAAGACCATCTATCACTATATCGACGGTGCCGCAGAAGTATATAAAGCTTATAACATGCGCAAATGCCTCTCCCGCCGGTACAAGGCAACTGACGGTGCGGTGATCACGCTTGATATCTTCGACATGGGGTCATCGAAAGATGCTTTTGGCGTTTTTACACACGACACGGAAGGTGCTGTTGTGGAAGTGGGGCAGGATGCCCGATACCGGCCGGGGTGGCTTAGTTTTTGGAAACACAAGTTTTTTGTGTCCATATATTTGGACGAAGAATCTGCTGATGCCGAAAAAACGGTAATGACCCTGGGCCGACAGGTAGCTGCCCGTATTGACCGGAAAGGAGAACGGCCCCAAATTCTAAGACTGCTTCCCACCGAGGGGCTGAAAACAAGGGATATCCGATTCCTTCACCATCCGGTTGTACTGAACTATCATTATTATCTTGCCGATGAGAACATTTTAAACGTTACACCTCAAACAGACGTGGTGCTTGCCGCATATCAATGGGGGAAACATAACGCGCTTCTGCTGATGGTAAAATATCCGAACCTTAAGACATCACAAAAATCTTTTAAAAGCTTTCTAAAATATTACCTGCCGGATGCAGACGACAGCCACACCACCAGGCTTGAGGATGGAACGTGGGCGTCGGCTATGATAAACAGGGAATTGGTTGTGATCGTTTTGGAAGCCGATAGCAAACAAACCGCTCTTAGGCTTTTAAATACTTTTAAAAAACCACATTTTAAATAAGAAAATACCTTGTACAGACATTACAAGGAGTATGATGAAATGCACAGGCCGACAAAATTGATAACCCGGCGTGATTTTATTCGTACAGGCTCGTGCGTGGCCATGGGCAGCCTTCTTGGAGCGCCGATGATCGCCCAGCCAGCAGATGCTGCCACGGGAAAAAGTCGCGTGGTGCTGATAAGGGATGCAAAGATCTTCAATCTCCTTGGCTCCATCCGCAGAGATCGTATGGAAGCCATGCTCGACGAGGCGGTAAAGGTACTGTTTGACGAGCCAGACGCATCGTCGGCCTGGCGGAAGGTGATTCGGCCTGGGGATATCGTTGGAATAAAAAGCAATGTATGGGGTCCGCTTGCCACGCCGGCGGTCCTGGAAAGAGCCATCATCAACCGAGCGGTGGCTGTCGGCGTGAGTGACAGGAACATCGGGGTGGATGATCGAGGGGTGCGGCGCAATCCTGTTTTCAAACGCTCAACGGCCTTGATCAATGTCAGGCCCATGCGGACTCACCACTGGTCCGGTCTCGGCACCTTGATCAAAAACTACGTCATGTTTGTGCCCGATCCCTGGGCTTACCATGGAAGAGCCTGTGAAAGCCTGGGGCTTATCTGGAAAAGACTTAATTTGAGACGAAAAACGCGTTTAAATATTCTTGTCATGCTCACACCGCTGTTTCACGGCATAGGCCCTCATCATTTCAGCAAGCGATACCTGTGGCCATACCGCGGGTTGATCGTAAGCACCGATCCGGTGGCGGCCGATGTCGTAGGTGCGCGGATCATTCAGGCAAAACGAAATGAGTTTTTCAACAAATATCGGCCCATCAGTCCGCCACCACGCCATATTGAGGTAGCCGATAAAAAGTTCGCACTGGGAAACAGTCATCCGGAACGAATCAAGCTGATTAAACTTGGCTGGGATAAGGATAGTTTGATTTGATTGAATAACAAAGAGGTTTTAACCATGAATTTCAAACGCCCCATGACGCGAAGACAATCCATCGCCACCCTGCTCAGGTTTTCCGGTAGCCTGGCGACGGCCGGTGCTGTTTCATGGCCCGCTGCCCGTTCAGTTAAAGCAGGCACAAATAAAAATGGCTTTATCGTAACCGGTACCGGTAAGACTCATGGATTTTCGGTAAAGGAATTGACCAGGAATGTATTCGAGGCGGCAGGGGGCATAGAAAAATTTGTTTCCAAAGGCGATGTGGTTGCAATAAAACCCAATATTTCCTGGGCCAGACGTCCTGAACTGGCAGCGGCCACTCATCCGCAGGTGCTTGAGGCGGTCGTTGAGATCTGTATGGAAGCGGGCGCAAAAAGGGTGCGCATTGCTGATAACACGATCCACGACGCCAGGAGATGTTTTGCATTGACCGGTGTGGGTATGGTCGCAAAAAAAACCGGTGCGGATTTGATCTATCCCCGATCCTCTTTGATGCGAAAGATGAAAATCGGGGGAAGCCGGTTGGATGTGTGGCCTGTGTTCGTTCCACTAATAGAGGCGGATAGGTTGATCAACCTGCCTGTTGCCAAACATCATTCCCTGAGTATGCTTACCCTCGGGATGAAAAATTGGATAGGCGCTGTGGGCGGCAGCCGATGGTCGCTACATCAGGATATCCATCAAACCATCGTAGATCTGGCTCAATTTTTCAACCCCACTGTAACGCTGATCGATGCCATTCGCATCATGACCAGAAACGGACCCTCGGGCGGCAGCAGGGCGGATGTTTCCGTAAAGAACACGTTGATTTTAAGCGATGATCAGGTTGCAGCGGATGGAATGGCCGCATTGTTATTCAACAAAAAACCGCACCAGATCGGGTATATTCGTCTGGCTCAAAAGTGGGCTCTGGGCACCTATGATTTTCAGAACCTGGATCAGAAAAAGGTGGTTTTGTGAAAGCGCGATCTCTGGTATGGATAAGAAGAATCTCTCAATTCCTGTTCTTGCTGTTTTTCCTCTATCTTCTCATTGAAAGTCGCCTCTCTCAGGATGTGTACCTGGATTATTCTGTTACGGTTTCATCAGGCACGGAACTTAGGCTTGATGCCCCGGTGACTTTTTTTTTCGAGCTGGACCCGCTGGTTGTAGTTTCCTCTCTGCTGGCCGGCTCTGTGCTCATCAAGGGGTTTTTGTGGGCAGTGGTTGTTTTGGTTTTCACCATCTTTTTAGGCAGAGTTTTTTGTGGTTTCATATGCCCGTTTGGCACCATCCATCATTTCATAGGATGGCTTAAACCGACGCTTAAGGGCAAACCGATGGTTCAGGCCAACCAGAAGCGGCCCTCTCAACGTATCAAATATTTCGTGCTTGTTGCCGCGCTGATGGGTGCGATGGCGGGATCGAACATGGCGGGACTCATGGATCCCATCTCTTTTCTTTTCCGCTCGATCGCCCTTGCGGTTATTCCCGGTCTTGGGGTGGGGGTTCGCTCATTCTTTGACTGGCTTGCGGCCAGTGACATCAAGCTGTTCAATCTGATCAGCTACAGCGCTGAGATAGTTCTGTCTCCCATTTTTGGTTATGAGCACAAAGCGTTTCAGGCTGCCTGGTTTATCGGGTTTCTTTTCTTGGTGATTCTGTTTATGAACAGGATTCAACCCCGCTTCTGGTGTCGCACCCTCTGTCCGCTTGGCGCGATGCTGGCAGTCTTTTCGCGGTTCAGCATCTTGAAGCTTGTAAAATACGACGAACGGTGCACTAAGTGCCTGCTGTGCGATATGAATTGCCAGGGAGCTTCAGCACCCCGGCCAGGACAGGCCTGGGAAACCGCCGAATGCCTGGTCTGTTTCAACTGTTTTCATGTTTGTCCGGAAGGTGCGCTTGATTTTAAGATTCGATTATCCCCAAGATTAAATAAATCCCCGGACATCGGCAGGCGCGCGTTGCTTGGCGGACTGCTCGCGGGTGTGTCCCTGCCGTTTCTTGGAAGACTGAACGGCCAAGTACACAAAGTCTCAAGCCCTCTGTTGATTCGACCCCCTGGATCGCTTGAGGAGATTAAATTCCTTGAGCGCTGCCAGCGCTGTGGGCTGTGTATGAAAGTGTGTCCTACAAATGCAATAAACCCCACGCTGGGTGAAGCCGGAATGGAGGGCTTCTGGACACCCCGGTTAATCATGACCCAGGGCTATTGCGAGTATACATGCACCCTTTGCGGCAGCGTGTGTCCGACAGGAGCCATAAGAGAAATTACCGTCAAAGAAAAAATCCAAGGGCCCATCAAAATCGGCTCTGCCTATCTGGATCGGGGTCGATGTCTGCCCTGGTCGGGCAATGCTCCGTGCATTGTCTGCGAAGAACACTGCCCCACTTCCCCCAAAGCCATTTATCTTAAAGACGATATCGTCATACGTCCGGATGGGGGCCCGATGAAAGTACAGCTCCCCTATGTGGATCTTAAAAGATGTGTTGGCTGCGGTATCTGTGAATACAAATGCCCGGTACGCGGGCTTCCGGCGATCCGAACCATCGCAGCTGGTGAATCCAGATCTCTTAGGAATCAAATACTGCTTTGAAGTGTTTCACAAAGCATCGAAGCGGTCACTTGTGATGATTCATTGCGCTACTTTAAAAGCTGTTAAAGAAAAATGCAATCACGACTTTACATGGAGGCAAACCGATGAAGGTGATCTCAAATGCCACCGTTTTCTGTCCGGTGTTGGGCCTTATTGAAAATGCAAAAATCCTGTTTGACGATAAAAAAATTCATGCGGTGGGCAAAACGATTTCTGTTCCCAAGCACGCCGAAAAAATCGATGCCACGGGAAAATATGTATTGCCCGGCTTTATCGATGCGCATACCCATCACGGGCTGTTTGATGGTTCCATCGGCTGGGCGGGTGAGGACGGAAATGAAAAAACCGCCCCCTGCACACCGGAGGTGCGCGGAATCGATGCATTCAACCCGTTTGAATCCTCTTTGAAGGATCTTCTGATAGGCGGGGTTACCTGTATCAATGTGGGGCCGGGCTCAGGTAACGTTATTGCCGGAGAAGACCTGGTCATCAAGCCGGTGGGTACGGTGGTGGACGAAATGATCGTTCTGTGTCCATCGGGCCTTAAAGTGGCGCTGGGAGAAAATCCAAAGAGAGTCCACGGCAAGCAAAATCGCATGCCGGCAACCCGAATGGGGGTGGCTGCTTTGCTAAGAAAAACCTTCACAAACGGGCACAATTACATAAAGGAATGGAACAGTTATGAAACAAAATACGCGGAGGCCAAAAAGAAAAAAAAGGCGCCTCCGATTCCCCCAAAACACGACCTTGGCATGGAGACCATCGCAAAAGTTCTCAGAAAAGAGATCCCGGTCCACGCCCATGCACATCGAGCGGATGATATTTCAACAATCATCAGGATTGCCGATGAGTTTAAAATAAAGTTAACGATCATCCACTGCACGGAAGGGCATAAAATCGCAGACTACATTGCAAGCAAAGGAGTGGCTGCGGTGGTTGGTCCCACCATGTACCGGGTCAGCAAACCGGAAACCCAGGAGCGATCCTTTAAAACAGCGGTAGTCCTGTACCGCTCGGGAGTGAAGGTGGCGCTTCAGACAGATTCCATAACTCCCATGAACTATTTTCCGCTGCTGCCAATGTATACCATCAAAAACGGGCTGACCCATGAAGAGGCGCTGAGATGCGTGACCGTTAACCCTGCTGAAATCCTTGGCATTGGGAACAGAGTCGGATCATTGCAACCCGGAAAAGATGCAGACATCGTCATCTGGTCGGGGCACCCGTTTGATTTTTACAGTAAAGTTGAGAAAGTTTTCATTAACGGCAAAGAGGCGTATTCCGCATAATGAGAAGATGCCCTCGGAGAAGAGCACGGTTTCGTTTTAAGAAACGGTAAAGATCTTCCCATAGGAACGAAAATATGCGTCATTCCAAATCATTCGTGCCCGGTTGCCAACCTGGCCAGGGAATATGTCGTGCATACGGATACGGGTATTGAGTATTGGCCGATTGAAGCCTCTAAACGGGTGCGACAGAGAGACGGGGAAGCAAGATGGAAAAGGATTTAAAGAAACGGGCTCGGCAAATCATCAGGATCTTGAAAAAAGAATATCCCGGTGCCAAGACGGCATTGCGCTTCACCAACCCGATTGAGCTTTTGGTTGCAACTGTTTTATCCGCACAGTGTACAGATGAACGTGTCAACCGGGTAACAGAAGAGCTTTTTAAAAAATATAAAACAGCTCGAGACTATGCCGAAGTTGATCTGTCTGAGCTGGAGGAAGATATTCGGCCCACCGGTTTTTATCGTAACAAGGCCAGGGCGATCAAGGAATTCTGCACCGAGCTTGTAAAACATTACGACGGAAAAGTTCCGGCCAGCCGTGAGGAGCTGGTCAAGCTGCCCGGTATCGGCCGTAAAACAGCAAATCTCGTTCTTGGCGAAGCCTTCGGTATACCGGGTATCGTGGTGGACACGCATGTGCTGCGCCTAAGCCATCGTATCGGGCTTACCAGGAAAAAGGACCCTGTCAAAGCGGAATTTGAGCTTATGGATGTGGTTCCCAAGAACCAGTGGACTCTTTTCTCCAATCTGCTCATTTTACACGGTCGGAATATTTGTACCGCAAAAAAACCAAATCATAAGGATTGTAAAATTCTAGAGCTGTGTGAGGAGGGATCAAGCTGGGCGAAAAAAGCCATGGGGACTTGAGAGAATCTTCGATGGAGAAACCGTTACCGGTTCAAGGGTTCCATAAAAGTAAATTATATACCGGCTTCAAGCCGGCAGGTTTAGGGCTCAAGGGGTCGAGGTCTCAAAGCTTGCTTATATCCTGGATTTTCACATTCAGCAGAAATGGTCCGTCAGCATCAAGCGCGGTTTGAAGTGCCGGGCCGATGGCCTCGGGTTCTGAAACCTCAAGTCCCGATACTCCCATGGCGGCGGCAAGTTGAACAAAACCAATAGAGGGGTCGGTTAGGTCCATTCCGATGGTGCGTCCCGATGCGGCCGACGATCCTCCGTAGGCGAAAGTTCGCTGCTTAAGAATGCTGTATCCGGAATTATTCGTGATAATATAGGCTATCTGCAATCCCTGGTTTGCCGCACTCCAAAGCGCCTGGATACCGTACATGCTGGAGCCATCTCCGATTATGGCGACAAGAGGCCGATGTGGCAGTGCGAGTTTAACCCCCACCGCAGCGGCAATGCCCCAGCCGATGCCTCCGCTGGCCATCCCGAAAAATCGAAACCGATCCTTTACGGAAAGAAAATTGAATAAGTTGCGGGTCGAGGAAATTCCTTCTTCTACAATCACCGCTTCCTCAGGCAGGTTGCGGCAAATTTCCATCATCAAATAATCCGGCTGGATGGGTTTTGTGTTTTGATGTTTTGAGATATCGGCAATCAGGTTCTTGCGGTTTGTCGTCCAATTGACCCGCTGTATCTCTTCGCTGCGTTGCCTGGCACGTTGGATTTGTTTAAGCGTCTGTTTTTCTTCTAAAATCGGAATAAGGGCTGTTAATGTTTCTTTCACATCGGCAACAAGCGCGATTTCCGCAGGGTAATTCTTTCCAATCTCCCAGACTCGATTTCCCACCTGAACGATGGGCATCTCCGCAGGCAGCGGTTCCACCGGCCCCGGTAAGGACATTCGCAGGCCGTCTCCGCCGACCATGAACAAAAGATCATAAGGCGCTAATTTTTCTTTCACCACGCTTTGGTTTCGGGTCAGTTCTCCCATGAAAAGCGGATGTTCCGTAAAAAAGACGGCAACAGAAGGAACCGATTGATAAAATACCGCAGAACCAAGCAGTTCGGCCACCGCGGCAAGCTGCTCGAAGGCATCACTTAAGTATACTTCAAGCCCTGCGATAATCACCGGATGTTCGGAGGCCAGCAAACGGTCTGCCAAGCGTTTCAAGGCCTCAGCAGAGGGCCGGGATTTGCTGTCGACTCGCGTTAAAGCACCAAGGGACATGGTTGCCCTGCTTTTGAGCACATCTCCCGGAAGGGAGACAAACACCGGCCCTGTAGGCGGTGTTAAAGCCACCTTGGCCGCCCGTCTTAAAATCCTGGGAATTTCCTGGGGTTGATGGACTTCCGTAGCCCATTTAACCACCGGCTGAGCCATGGGCACCAGTTGATGATAAAGCAGGGGTTCGGTTATGGAAAATCCGTGCTCCTGCTGTCCTGCGGTTACGATAACGGGCGAGCCAAAAAAGTTGGCGTTATAGATAGCGCCGATGGCATTACCCAGACCTGGAGCCACGTGAAAATTGGCACAGGAAAGTTTTCCGGATGCCCGTGAATATCCGTCGGCCATGGCCATGGCCACTGCCTCCTGCAAGCCCAAAACATACTTTATCCTGGGATGGTCAATCAGGCAATCCATAATCGGTATTTCGGTCGTGCCGGGATTTCCGAAAATGTACTCGACACCCTCATCTTCCAATATGTTCATAAAAGCGTTACAACCTGACAGCTCTTCCATAATTTCTCCTTTATAAGTCGGCATTTGCATGGAAAATACTGAAATGCCCGCGCTTAGTCAAGAAGGGTTTGAACGTTACGGAATAATCCTGTAAACTAAAATTATCATTAATGTGGCTGTTTGAAAAGAGGCCCTGTCACAGGTGATACTCAATATAAAACCGTGTGAGGCTGGTAATGGGAGGTCGATTCGGCAAATATGGTGATATGAAAAGAAAAGAGAAAATCCGGAAAAGCAACATGCTGAAAGCCATCATCCGGAAAGAAAAAATTTCCCACAGACTATCTCGCAAAAAAAAGCAGAAACTACAATAACCACTCAGGAGGAAAACTCATGAATAAAAGCATTGTTTCCATCGTTAAAACTCCTCAAAATCCCATCTATGAACATATCTTTTCAGCAGTCGAAAGGGCTGTCGATTTGGCAGGCGGTATCCGGGAGTACGTCAAGCCCGGACAGAGAGTCTTGATAAATCCCAGCTGGGTTACGGCAGTAACCAGAAAGGAGCAGGCCGTAATCACGCTGCCGGAGGTATCTCGGGCCGTAGCAGATATCGTGAAAAACGCAGGTGCCAGGCCGATTATAGCTGAATCATCGGCCATCGGGATCGATTCGGAGAAGGTTATTGCCGAATCCGGATATCAGAAACTTCGGAATATGGGATATGAGGTGGTCGATCTGAAGAATACGGAAACAGTCATGATTCCTGTACCGAACGGAAAGATCTTCAAAGAAATACAGAGTTTTCGCCCTGTTCAGGAAGCAGACGCAATTATCCCCGTGGCTAAGCTTAAAACCCACGATCAGATGGAACTTACTATGTCTATCAAGAAGTTGAAAGGACTTCTTTCAGATAAGTATAAGCGGGAATTTCACCAGCAGGGTGTGTTCCAGGCGTGTGTCGATTGGTATGAGGCCATAAGCCCCAGGCTTTGTGTCGTTGATGCTGTTTATTGCCAGGAGGGTCTGGGACCTATATTCGGAAAGCCCGTTGAGATGGATCTGATCGTCGCCGGGTCCGATGGTGTGGCGGTAGATGCCGTCTGTGGTTTTATCGTGGGCTTTGATCCAGAAGAAGTTCCCATTACCAGGGAGGCGGCAGCCCGGGGATTAGGCGTTGCCAAGAAAGAGGAGATCGAAGTGGTCGGTGAGAGCATCGAATCAGTGTACAGGCGTTTCATGCGGGTGCTCGAAGACGAACGTATCAAAATCGAAGGGTTTAATCTGGTATATGGAGATGCAACCTGTACGGGGTGCCGGATGGGAATCATGAGCTCTTTATTTGATATGAAAGAGGCTGATCAGTTGATGTATCTGCCCGGGGTCGCCGTGGTCACCGGTGATCCGGAAATACCGGAGGCGGTTGCCCAACAGGATCTGGTAACAGTGGGACGATGTGTTCCCAGGGAAAAGCGAAGCCAACGCCATGTGAAGGGGTGCCCGCCCAACAACCTGGACATTGTTCAGGCCATTATCGGCGATAGAGACCGGGCAGAGCGCCGCTGGGAGTAAAGAATTCAAGTCCACAGCGCCGGGTTTTCGCTGGTGGAATAAAAAGATCAAGGGCTCTTAAAATGCGAACAAAATCCATCCTGCCGCATAATCTGTACGATATGCCTGAATTGAGAGAAGCAAGATGGGTATTTCATGATCGCAGACATGCGGGTGAAGTACTGGCTGAAATGCTGAAACCCCACTGCCGCAGAACAGATCTTGTGATGGCGATTCCTGCAGGAGGAGTGCCCGTGGGGCTCGTCATTTCCAAAAACCTCAAAATCCCTTTTGATGTAGCGGTCGTGAGCAAGATCACATTGCCCTGGAATACGGAAGCAGGTTATGGAGCCGTGACATTCGATGGAACTTACCGGTTAAATCAGTCCCTGATTTTACGTTTGAATCTTTCAGAGACAGACATCCAAAAGGGCATCGAACAGACCACCGAGAAAGTCGAACGCCGCCTGGAACGCATTCGGGGAAGCCGTCCTTTCCCGGACCTGTCCAACCGATCCATAATCCTGGTGGACGATGGGCTGGCTTCGGGATTTACGATGAAGGTGGCCACCGAAGCGATTCGCAGAGCAGGCGCCAGAACCATTCGGATTGCCGTACCAACGGCACATGCCGAATCGCTTCAGCTGATAAAGGGCGATGCCGATGCCATTTATTGTCCTAACATCAGAAGTGGATGGCATTATGCGGTCGCCGATGCATATGAAGAATGGACGGATGTGAGTGAAACAGAGATGATTCAAATGATTGAAGCATATTCAGGGCATGAATCTTGCGAATCGAAAGAAGCCGACAGCGATGAATGAAAGCAGCAGGAAATTCGATTTGCTCAAGGATGCTTGTGCATTGAGAGATCGAATCGGCTCTGTGCTTCATCAATATCATCAGGGGACTCGAATTTTTCACGGGGATGTTATTCGTAACAGTGGTGCATCGGCAGTGTTGTTTTTGCTCGGCTCTCAATGTGAGTGTCTGTCGGAACCTTGCCTGATCTTGAACAAACGATCCGCAATGGTCAGGCAGCCGGGTGATCTGTGCTGTCCTGGCGGCAGTATTTCACCCCGTCTGGATGCGGTGCTGTCCAGGCTTCTTTTTTTGCCGGGATCAGCGCTTGCCCGCTGGCCGTATAAAGGCCAGTGGCGCAAACAGCGCAGGCAGGAGCTTTTGGTTATGGCGCACATGTTAGCCGCCGCTTTACGGGAAAGTTATGAAGAGATGCGGCTTAACCCCCTAAAGGTGATCTTTTTGGGGGCGCTTCCTTTACAGAAACTGGAGATGTTTCAGCGGCACATATACCCCATGGCCTGCTGGCTGCCGCTGCCGAAGCGATTTAAGCTCAACTGGGAGGTTGAGAGGCTCATTTACATCCCGCTGCGGGAATTGTTGCAGCCGTCAAACTATGTGCGATATCGCCTGCAAAGCAAACACCCCATGCCAACCTGGGAGAACAAAACTCAAAAAGACTTCCCATGCTTTTTATTTAAGCATCGAAACGGCTCGGAAATGCTTTGGGGAGCCACCTTCCGAATCTCGATGGCATTTCTGGAGCTGGTTTTCGGATTCACTCCCCCGAACCTTGAATCACTTCCCGTAGTACGGGGAAGGTTGACAGAAAATTACCTTGCCCGCGGCAAATAGACCGACGATGGGAATATCCTGAACAGGGCCTGTTCGATTAAGTTGTCGATCTCTTTATTGAGTCCAATGAGTAACCAGCATGCAGCATCGCTTCGTTATACGGCTTGAATCTGATTGTTTTTGTGGTTTACATTGAAATGCACATTCAGAAATTGTTCGCAAACATATATGTTGGACAGGATGTGCCCTGTTATCTTCTCTGGCTTAAGTGAACCGCCCGTAAGTGCCATAAGCGGTATCAGGTTGTCTGCAAGGTGGCTGTCCAGCGCTGCTTCTGATTTTAGAACCGTAAGAAGTTCCTCTGCAGCCTGTTCCCCCACCTTTTCTGCAGGCAACCCCCTTTCTCCCAGCGCGCTGCCACCCAGGGTCGCTTTTCCCTGTTCAACCTCACCCCACAAGGTGATAACGGTTCCAGCCGAAGCAGTCTGGTGATATTGTTCTTCAATCCTCACCGCTAAGCGGCCTCCGATTTTTGCAATTGCACCCCGGCTCTGGCGCTGTGCAACTTTGGCCTTTTTTAACATGGAAGATGCTGCGGATATCCCCCGTATTTCAGATATCTCGGGTCGTTTAAGGATGTAAAGAGCAGGTGTGGTTTTACGCAGCCTTTTTACAAACTCCTCCATGTTCTGCGAATCCGATACGGATAGCCTGCTGGGGTGTATTTCCAGATCCATAAGCCCATTGCCTTTAGGGTAGAAACCGCGCCGTGTATCATATACGTTGATGGTGGCATAATCGTTAAAGAAAGGCAGGATAAGCCGCATAAAATAATCCATGGGAATGCTCCATTTGGTGTCGGTGCCCCCTTTGATTTTCAAGCGAACCGGGCCGGGTGCAAACATGCAGGGCAGCAGAAGGCTTTGCAGCAGAAGGGTAATGGAGCCGGCGGTGCCGATATCTATCGTCAGGGTTTTCGGTACAATCCTTGCGGGGTAAAATTCAATGGATTCCGAGCCGGTATGAGCGTTTTTTACCCGCGCACCTGTGAGCTGGGTTAGCGCATCGATACAGCATAAATGTTGCTTTTTAAGCCCGGGAACCGGTCGGTTCCGTCGGATGTTGACCGCACAGAAGGGCTTTTGTGTCAGCACAGAGAGGGCAAGAGCGGTTCTTATGATTTGACCGCCACCTTCCATATGGGATCCATCAATTTGTATCATAGGCCATAACCTTAAAGAAAAATCGTAGCTTGTGCTTCATAAAATAATCATTGACAAACGAACCGCCATCCACCTATTTCCTATTTTGATACGAAGATTGCCGGAAAGGATCAATAGATGAATAATTTCAAACGACTGCCGAATACCGATACACACAATTGCTTTGCCTGCAGCCCCAAAAATCCTTCGGGTCTTAAGATGAGCTTTTTCGCCAGTGATCGGTCGGTTTTCAGCCAGGTGACGATCCCTCAACACCTGTGTGGCTGGAACAACCTGGCCCACGGCGGTGTGCTGTCCACCATTCTGGATGAGGTCATGAGCTGGACAGCAATGTATCTTCTTAAAAACATTGTCATGACCCGTTCGATGACCGTTGAATTTTTAAAGCCGGTGTATATCGGCCAGCGTTTGAAAGCAGAGGGCAGGGTACTTGAAGTAAAAGGTCAGCATAAGGCGGTCTTAGAGGCTTTTATTTACGATCCAGAGGAAGAGATTTGCGCCAAAGCAAAGGGTAATTTTGCTGTTTTCTCCTCTCGTATCGCCCAGCGGATGGGAATAATGGACAGCGCTTCTATCAAGTGGTTTGAGAGCGTGATCAACACTTGAGGTGTTACGTGGGCAGTTCACCGGTTAAGGACCATTTTGAAAACCGGGATATGATAACCTGGACTTCGGGGCGGTCGGCAGGGCTGCAATCCAGCTGGTGAGAGTTATGCCGTTCAAACGATCAGTGCTAATCTACACCAATAATGCCTAACGAAATTTTATCTTCTCAAACAACTGCTAACTCCTCTTCATTTTGAATGATTATCTTGGGATTTGGATTTGGAGGTGGGACTGGTAGCTTCTGTTCTTTTAACAACTTGATATGCTCCTTCATCCCCCACTTTGCCTTATAAATACAATCTTCAATAGAATGTCCTATCCCTGAAAACCCCTCTAAATCTGGGGAATAAAACCCAAAATAATCAGGTTCTTTTGTAGCTTCAATTACTAATGAATATTCAAGATCTATCATTGTACCCCCTTATTTCTTTTTATACCTGCTGCCTTAAGTATAGCATGATACGTTCCTTTTGGGACTTCCTTTGAGCCATGATAATCAACACGAATCAGTTTATCCCATCCTGGTTTTCCATAATATCGTATTGAACCTTTCTCTTTTATTACTCTGAATCCTTTTTGCTCAAGAAGCCTGACAAGTTCACTAAATTTCATATCGTTTTTACCATAACAACTGAATTCAGCGTCGGCTATCTATCGTCCGCTGGAATGACTTGTTAGCCAAGGTTTGATTTTTCACTTTTGATAAATATCTTTTCTATGACCAATGTGCATAATTGTTACAAGCTTTTCTTTATCAGTAACCTCATAAATTACACGATAATTCCCCACACGAATTCTCCATCCCTTCCGATTAATCAATTTCGTACATCCCCGAGGTCTTGGATTATTGGCAAGCTCACTGCTGTCCGGTTAAAACTGGCCACAATCGCTGCAAACCCAGCAATAATAAGGGTTTTCAAAGATATTTAAGAGGTAACGATTTCAATTTGATAATATTTTCGCTATCAATAATACCAGCAGGTTAGAGCATGAAAACCCTTATTATTGGGCTTAACCGGACACTATTGTGGCAAGCTTAAAAATTGCCTCTTTAATTTGATCATAGTTTTTACCTGTAATCTTTGAAAGTTCTTTTTGTACCCGTCTTAATATGAAGAGTTTGTGGTTCATTTACTACGAGCTCTTTCTATCTCTTCCACAGCTTGGTCAAAAGGTATTGTTTCATCTTTTGAGGCTTTAGCGGCATCATAAGCTCGTATTGATTCTAGTTCTTCTAACTCATTAAGAATTTGTTTATATTCTTCTATGGGCAAAATTACAGCTATCCTATTACCTCCATTATCTGCTATATATTGCAAGTTCATCATCATACCTTCATTATTTATGACCGCGTAGAACCGGGGTGTTGCCACCCCAGTCCCCCCTCAGAACCGTACGTGACACTTTCGCGTCATACGGCTCAAGCAATTCAAAGGCTGTCCTTGTGGGAGCAGCCCGGTAATACCAAGTATCACCTTTGCAGTACTGGGAAGCAGCCTCTATTTAATCTAACAACGAGCATTAAAGCAGCTAGCACACGCTTGCAAGAATCGCAGCGTTCATTTGCTTTCCTGTTTAAAGAGGTTCTCCAAGCTTTCCTGCAATGAACCACCGGTCGGACGTCTGCTCCCTTTCGGGCCGGGTAAGGTTTAAACCTGTATCCACTCCATTACAGAATGGCATTCGCTTTTTCCGACCTCTCAAGCCCGCACCCCCAACATTGTGCCTTACGGTTTAACCCGCCCAGAGAGCGGAGATACGGGGTTTTCATGTTCCGTGTATATGACATAACGGATAACTTAGAGCCTGCCCCTGACTGTGTTCAGGGGTCTGCTCTCTACACCGGCCGGACTGCATCCGTGTCAGGGTAGTTAGAAGACCCTGAACCTGTCTACACATCCCGAACACAGGGTCGGGACTCAAGCTTATCAGTCTCTTTAGCTTGCTGCTTCTGACGATGCTTACGAGCATTCACGTATGTTGACCGTATTATCCAACCATAGGCCCATTCCGGATTGAGACTTCCAGAAGGGAGTTTGCCTCACGGTTTTCTCCCCAGCGCAGACTTTGCGCTGTCGGTACATTGTCCGAAGTGCTTCACACCGCTGTGGATGCACCACAGAAGCATGCCTTCGTAGGGTACTGATGACGGAACATCAGGTTTTATCAAAGAGCGATAACTCTCCGTAAAACAATCATATACACGACCTCATGTCGCGACATAACGTATAAGGTTTTATCCGTCGTCCCGCTAATTGATATGTGTAGAGCAGAGAGTGGCAGAAGCGAGATGAGTTGCGCACAAAATCGTTTGAGAATCAGCGGGATGATGGATAAAGCCTGGTTGAACTGAGCCGCTTCCGGCGCTTCTGGTATGCTATAGCAATATCTATGGGGATTGTAAAGGAGGGATTACTTGAAGTGATGGCTGATAGCATAAAATTATCGATATGGTGTCACATCTTGCATTGTGAATAAATGCGTTTAGCCCGAAAACAGAATCTTTTTGCGTTCTGGTTCGTATGGAACTTAAATTTGTCTTATCGCCGAATAGGTCATG
>JAFDFZ010000037.1 GCA_019309565.1 Deltaproteobacteria bacterium | reverse complement strand
AAATTCCACTTCTCACAGCTAAAATAAACAGTCAGTTGAAAGGTATTGGTGGCCGATATGCCGCTTACCGTACGATGGTTGATGTAATTAAAGACCATCCGCTCGGAATTGGATTCGGAGGATATCAACGAATGTTTCATGACCGTTATGAAAAAATTTTCTTATCCTATCATCCAGGGCGATCCCCTGTGGGGGCGCACAGTGGTTTGGTATATCATTTGGTTGAGTTTGGTATGCTTGGGTTTCTGCCCCTGTTTTTTCTTTTATTCCGACCATTAAGACTGGTTGGCTTAGCTAGACGATTCCTAATGAACAGGGCAATGTCATGGTGCGTGGTGTGGGGCATTGGTCTGTGGGTAGTGTCTGTGTGCAAGTATTTTCTTGAAGCTTCGAATTTCGAGCGGCGCTTCAGTATGTTTTTTACCCTGGCATTGGCCGAATTTATTTTCTGCACATGGCAAAAACACGATCCGGATGCAATCGCAAAGAAAACAACCTGAGATTAGCTATCGTTCAATGAGAAACCATCCGGGACCCCATATCGCGTTGGTTACGAATACGGACTGGGCCTTGTATAACTTTCGTAAGGGCCTTGTTGACCATTTGCTCGCTGCGGGATGGACCGTTTCCGGCCTTTGTCAGATCAGCCGCTTTCGAGAGCAGATCGCGTCACTGACACCTGCCCGGGTGATGCCATTGAAACAGTATACCAAATCGGTGGCACCGTTATCCGATGTGCGACTGATTGTTGAACTATTTCGGCGATTCGTGTGCCTTAAACCGACTATTTCGCATAATTTTACAATAAAACCGGTTATTTATGGTACCATAGCAGCTCGCCTGGCCGGTATCCCCATCGTTGTCAATACCATTACAGGCCTGGGGTATGTCTTTACCGAACGAGAGGAAAGTCATCGACTGTTGCAACGTATTGTGATCTGGCTTTACCGTCTCATGGGCAGTCTAAGTGACGCGGTGATCGTCCAAAATTCTGACGACAAAGCCTTCTTTTTACGCAACCGACTTGTATCAGCCAAAAAAGCCGTCTTAATTCCAGGCTCCGGGGTGGATACGGACTACTTTTCGAAAGACACGGTTAATCCTGACATAATCCGGGCGCTCCGAAACAGCTTGCAACTTAAGTCCGACGAAAAAGTTGTTCTGTGCATTTCACGCATGCTCTATGATAAGGGAGTTGGCGAACTGGTGGAATGTGCAAGGCAACTTGCCTTTTCAGATACAGCAGTGCGATTTCTGCTCGTAGGGCCACTGGCGCCCGGCCATCCGGCAATGATACCTCAATCTCGCTTGCAGCAATGGGAAGAATGCGGCCTGGTGAACTATTTAGGGCAGCGAAGCGATATTCGAGAATTGCTGCAACTGGCAGATTTGGTGGTGTTACCATCTTACCGGGAGGGTACATCCAGGGTTCTATTAGAGGCAGCATCAATGCAAAAGCCTATTGTCGCCACGAATGTACCAGGCTGCAGAGATCTAGTCATCCACCGTGAAACCGGTTTACAGGTGCCGGCTCGAAACAATGAAGCACTAAAGAGGGCTATCATGGAATTGCTCTCAGATCCTCTGCTTGCAGAGCGATTGGGCCGAAATGCCCGCGCCCTGGTGATTCAGAAATTCGATGATCGCATCATTGCAAGACAGACCTTGGAACTATATGCAAAACTTGCACACCTATCACGCGCAAGACTCGGCTTCTAAATGAAAAACTATTTGTTAACATTTGATAAGAAACGCCAGTATGTCTTACTCGTGGGTGACTTCTTGATAATCGTTTCTTCTGTTATCGTTTCTTATATCGTCAAAGATTACATCAATCGTGAACCTCACATGTTTTACATGATGAAACTGAGATTTGATATGCGGTTGGTTCTTATCCCAATGACCCATCTCTTTTCGCTCTACATATTAAATCAATACAATTTAAATCAAATCACCAATCCAAGCCGATCAACAGCAATGGTTTTTCTGAGTGTTTCATTATCTAGTCTAATTATCAGCGGGATGTTTTTCTTTTTCCCTAAGTATATTTTTGGACGCCAAGTACTAATTATTCATGTATTTGTATTGAGCTTGCTTCTCCCAACATGGCGATTGATTTTTATTGATCGGTTGCTTAAAAGAGCAAAAGCGCGGCGGACGGCAGTTATTGGAAGTTGCCGAATTATTTCCTCTTTGATCGAGGAGATGGAAAAGAACCCAACAAATATTTTCAAAGTTCACGAGGTTTGCATACTCGAAAGCGAACCGTCAGGCAGTTATTCAATGCCGAATAGAATCATAAAATATAACACCATCCTAGATCTTCTGCGTAACAACTATTTTGATGTGTTGGCTTTTGATTCTTTATGTGATGATTTAAATGATCGGGAAATTCGAGCGATACTAGAGATGAAATATCGAGGAAAGGCCATTTATGACATATCCGAGCTTTATGAGAATATTACCGCAAAGGTTCCCCTGACCTGTATTAACGGTCGCTGGCTCCTGAACAGGGAAGGGTTTCGTGGAGAAATTAATCAAACATACATGAAAATCAAGCGACTGTTTGATGTGATATTATCATGCCTTGTTTTTGTTCTATCTTTGCCATTATTTTTGCTCAGCATAATTTTGATAAAGATAGAAAGCAAGGGGCCCGTTTTTTTCATTCAAGAAAGACTCGGTATCCATCGAAAACCTTTCAAATGTATCAAATTTAGAACGATGGTGGAAAATGCAGAATCATGTTACGGGCCTGTTTGGTCTTCGAAAGAAGATCCGAGGATAACCAAAGTAGGGCGTGTATTGAGAAAAATTCGACTGGATGAACTCCCACAGCTCTGGAATATTTTAAAAGGTGAAATGAGTTTTGTGGGACCAAGACCTATAAGAGAGCATTTTGCAAAGACGTTGGAGGAAAAAATTCCTTTTTATGGCTTGCGTTTCAGCATAAAACCAGGGCTTTCGGGCTGGGCGCAAGTACAGCACAACTACGCAGGTTCTGAGGAAGGGCAACTGGAGAAATTTCAATATGAATTGTTTTATATTCAAAATATGTCCCCTTTTTTGGATTTGTTAATAATTTTTAAAACCATACATAAGGTCTTAAGAGGTGGCGGTGGGGTCTGAGTCATCTATAACCTGGGCGGAATTGCTTCATTTTTTGGTGAAAAAACTCAATTAGTCGA
Source organism: Deltaproteobacteria bacterium (assembly GCA_019309565.1). Lineage (GTDB taxonomy): Bacteria > Desulfobacterota > Desulfobacteria > Desulfobacterales > SURF-15 > JAFDFZ01. The sequence goes on along the minus strand of JAFDFZ010000037.1, from coordinate 33,775 downwards.
TTGTTGAAGATTTGTTGAAATGAATTATCTCGTTACCGGGGGATGTGGGTTTATCGGTGTCAATTTGATTCGCAGGCTCCAGCAGGTCGATCAAGCTTGTGGAATTCGTGTTGTGGATAATCTCACCGTCGGTATGCGAGAAGATCTGACTGCGGTCGCCGAATTTACCGAGATCGGCGAGAAAAATCTAAATGAAGGTCCGTTTAATGGGGTACAATTGATGGTGGCAGACATTCAGGATCAGAGATTGGCGGCAAAAGGATGTAAAGGAATCGATGTGATCGTCCATCTGGCGGCGAATACTGGAGTCATTCCATCTATAAAGGAACCCAGGTACGACTGCATGGTTAATGTCATCGGCACCTTGAATTATCTTGAGGCGGCAAGGACAAATGGGGCCAAATGCTTTGTTTTTGCCTCTTCCGGAGCTCCCCTTGGCGAGCAGGTGCCTCCGATCCATGAAGAGATGGTTCCCCGTCCGATCTCACCTTACGGAGCAAGCAAACTTAGCGGAGAAGCTTATTGCTCTGCTTTTTACCGGTCTTTCGGCCTGGAAACGGTGATTTTGAGATTTGGAAACGTTTACGGTCCCCATTCAAAGCGCAAGGGCAGTGTGGTTGCCAAATTCATCAAACACATAATGGCCGAAGAACCATTACCTATCTATGGAGATGGAAATCAAACACGGGATTTTATTTATGTAGACGATCTGGTGGAAGCAATCGTTTTGGCTATGGAAAAGCCAAACATTAGCGGTGAAATCTTTCAAATCGCCACTTTCAGGGAACATACGGTTGGGGAGGTGGCGGAAGAACTCAACAGCCTTGCACGGAAATATCTGGGACGGTCTAGCCCTATCGTATACAGGGATAAAAGAAAAGGAGAGGTGCGCAGAAATTTCTCGGATATCAGAAAGGCTCAAAAGATGCTGGGTTTTGTCCCGAAATATGATCTGAAGAGAGGGCTTGAGAAGACGTTCTTGTGGTTCCTATCTTTGATAAACCCAACGTTCTGATGAGATCCTTCCGTATTGTAGACCAAAAACAAACCGTTCTATATACCGTAAAAAGGCAATCAGGATTTTGAGGCAAATATCCTCGTATTTGGCAAAGCGCCATTTTGACATCATCAACCTTCTTAGAATGCCGAAAAAACGATCCGGGGGCAAATAGCACTGTTTTGTTACAGCAAGAATTAGCACTTACAAGGAAGCCTTAAAAGGTGTTTGGCAGTATCATTCCATCTGTAAGCAATTTGTTGCGAAGATCGGGTTTTCGGGTAAAAATTTTGATACTGGTTGTTATTTTGGTTTTCGGTTGGCGTTGCTGGTTTCTCTATCAGCAAGCCCAAGACCGTTATTTGATGATATCTCTTTATTCATCGGTATCCGGCCCGATACAGCTATATTATGATCGAGGGTATGGTTTTAATGAACACGATTCTGTGGTGATCCACATCACAAAGGCCAGGCAAAAATCATGGGGTATCGTCCCTGTTCCGGCAAGCTGGTCCGGAAGGCCTTATCGACATTACCTTTTCCACCTTACTCCGTCTGTCATATATGCTTTCCGCTTAGATCCTGTTTCAAGCGGTACCATGTATATAGAAAATATGGAAATTGTGGATGGACTTGAACATCATCTGCAGCCAATTGAATTGCAAAATCTTCAACCGGTAAAACATATAAAGGCATTTAATATTAGTAGCGATGAGGTAACTGTTACAGCAGGACAAGAGGGGGATCCGCAACTCCACATATTGCTTGATTCGCCTCTCATATTTGATCGGGCTCATCCAGTCCTGTGGCTGCCTTTTCTTGGCACGATATTGATGCAATTGGTTGTTATTGTATCCGTGCTCGGGTTCATAGTGGTGGCAAAAAAGATTTTGTCGTCTGAAAAATTGATATCTTTTGTCCAAAATTTGTCAGGGCATTTAAAATACTTAATGCATGGTCATGTGATATTCATTTTAATTACGGCACTTTTTTTGTGGTTTTATGTAAAATTCAATACACATTTATTTCCAGTACTCTTTGAAAAATTTTTTCTCTGTGCCTTGTTGATATTAATATTCAGGTATATGCTCACCAGGGGTGAAAAAGACAAAAATATAAATGCGTTTACATATTTTGTGTTTTTATACCTCATCTTGGTGATGATCTCTGTGTTTATGAACTATTACGCGCTTAATTCACTGGAAATTGAGCATATTGATTTTACAAGTGATTATTTTAGGGGAGAAGTACCGCTGTTCGATAAACACGAGGCATTAGAAAAACTTGCAGAAAATACTAGCAGCGACCAGTCTATATCAATGTATCTATTTCCTGTATTTATTATGGTTTCTATAGCGTTATTTAGATCCAGCACGCAGGGAGCTGTCATGCTTACCTGGATTCCACTTTTGTTTGTTCCAATTCTTTTAGAAAGTGTCAATCAATGCGGTGGTCTAAATTTTTTATCAGATATTCTTGCATACTTTCGTAAAGATAAATTTCTGATCAGACTTCTTCTCTTCTTGAACTTTCCTTTATGCATTTATGCCATCATAGTTAATAGGCAATGGTGGAAAAAAACTTTGTATTTTATACTTACAGTTGGAATTTTATGGTTGACAAGAGAATATTCAGGCCGTAATGCAACTCTGGGAATTCTTCTTTTTATTGTGGCAGTTCCATTCATTGGTCTCTGGGTAAATTTCTTTCCTAAAAGCGTTTGGAACTATCTATCGATTGGGTTAGCATTACTGTTTGTTCTTACCCTTATCTATGGTTTTGGTTCTGCCAAACATCAAAAAAGCATGCGTTTCATTTTCAAGAAGGAAACCTATAATTCAGCAAATGCATTACTAAAAGGAGATTTAATCGGCGCATTGGGCGGACGAGCAGAGAGGTTTCATACGGCATGGAGGCTCATACGTTTAGCGCCTGTTTCCGGATGGGGTCCAGGGGCCTTTCAAAAAAATGCAAATCGAATCCGTTTTATTAACGGTGACAGGTCCAATGTTTCCCATGCCTTGCCCAATTATTATATGCAGATGGCTGCTAATTTTGGTTTCATAGGTCTTGGTGTTGTACTTGTCATTCATATAATGCCGCTTTGGATGATCATTCGTGTCCAAAAACAGGTACAGAATCATGAAGACAGGTGGGCTGTGGCTATCGTATTTATCACGGTTTTAATCATGCTGTTAATTTTTAACACAAACCCAAATATTAGCTTGCAGGAAGTTAATTGGATATATTCTGTCTATGTCGGATTTTTAGTTTCGGTTTCAATTAAATATGGGTATAAATCATTTCATATTAACAATTGGGTAAAGGGTGCTATTACGATCTTGGTCCTCATCCTTTTCGTAGCAGGGACATATAAAACCACCTTCGGTTTCCATGGATATCAGGCGATTCAAAAAGACCTCATTTCCCGAATTACCAAAGGTTACCGACCTGGTTCTATAATACGAATATGGGACAATAAAGAAATGATAGGTGATTATTCAGTAAAGAATCATTTGATTAAAACAAGGGCCAATCCTTTTCGTAAAAAATATACAACCAATGTTTTTAGTATGCAGGCCACCAGCAGGACCTTATCTGTACAAGCACCTATCAATCTTTTCTGTATAAGAATATCTGTCTCTCAAAAAAGTTATAGGAATAATTTTTATATAAAGTTACAAGTATTTTTCAACGATAAAATGGTAGATAGATTACCTCATGTTTTTCAAATGGAAGGCGAAAAGATGCTCTATTATCATGTTCCTGACATTGCAAAGAATGAAGTTAAAATCAAAGTCAAGGTGGATATGTGGCGGGCTATGCCATATCATGAGGACGACCGTACCGAAGTGGATCAAAAATATATGCCTTATCATCCGGACTACAGAGATTTTAACGTGACTGTAAGCGTCATTCCGTTTGAGAAGACCATCTCCGCGACGTAAAACTCCTGTTCACCATCCCTGGTTTTTTCAAAGCGCTAAACCGTTGCGAATTTTAAGCTGGCCGAAAAATACATACGGAAAGATGGAACGTAAATGATAGTTGAAGCTGAATTCAATATCTATAATCGAAAAATGAAAAAACGGATGAAGAATGAGAAGAATATGTATTATTCTTACCACTAGAGGTAACTATGCAAAAATGCGTTCCGTTATCGATCATGTTCTGGCAGATTCAGAGTTGGAACTCCAGTTGGTTATTGGTGGCGGCGCGTTATTACACAAATATGGCGATATCGCAAAATCACTGAGAGACCAAGGGATTGATGTTCATCGCAAGGTTCATTTCCTCATAGAGGGGGAAACTCCGATCACAATGGCAAAATCTGCCGGGATGGCCGTTAGCGAATTCAGTACAATATTTGACAATCTTAACCCGGATATCGTGGTGGTGATTGCAGACCGTTTCGAGTGTCTCCCAATGGCGATGGCTGCCGCCTACATGAATATTCCTATAGCCCATGTGGAAGGAGGTGAGGTCTCCGGTTCCATCGACGAATCCATTCGCCATGCCATCACCAAACTGGCCCACATACACTTTCCTGCCACCCGGGAAGCAGCACACCGCATCAAAATGTTAGGAGAGAACCCCGAAACGATTTTTCCCGTGGGTGCAACCAGCATCGATGTGATCGCACGGTTGGATCTCGATAATCTTGAAGGGGTAAATGCGCTCCAGACAAAAGCCGGTGTGGGACCCGTTAGTGATTTGCAGAAACCATATTTAGTGGTGATTCAACATCCGGTTACTACAGAATATGCAGATAATCTTCATTACATTAACGAAACCATTGCAGCTATTGAAAGATTGCATATGAACACAATCTGGATTTGGCCGAATATGGATGCGGGTTCGGACCTTATATCCAAGGGACTGCGGATGTTTCGAGAACAAAAGAATCCTCAATACATCCATTTCTTCAAGGGACTGCCCATTGAACACTATGCTCCTCTGCTGAAAAACGCAGCCTGTCTGGTTGGCAATTCCAGCAGCGGTATTCGAGAATCCGCCTACCTCGGGGTTCCGGTGGTGAATATCGGGAGCCGACAGCAGGGCCGTGTCAGGGGACGCAATGTTGTCGATGTTCCGTATGATCGGTTAGAAATAGAAAAAGCTGTGTACAGGCAAGTCGAACATGGTCCATATCCGCAAGATCCACTATATGGAGACGGCAGTGCCGGTAAACGGATTGTAGAGGTGCTGAAAACCTTTTGTTTTACATTACAGAAACGCATCAGCTACTGAAAGTGTCTTGCTTATGTTACCGAAAGCTCTCTACTACCGGATATTGAAATATCAACATCAAAATTTGGCGCTTCTCAAACGATATTTTGATTTGATAGAGCTGGATAATCCCAACGAAAATAACGAGGATATCCTTGCCGGAATCGAGGTCCTGTTTGCGCCGTTAGGATATAATGTCAATGCCGAATATATGGATCGTTGCCCCAAACTGCGGGCGATTGTTTCAAATACCACCGGCATTCCACATATCGATGCAGAGGAAGCCAGGCGGCGTGGAGTGGTCGTCTGTGCGTTGCACGATGAACAAACTTTTCTGGAAACCATCACATCCACAGCAGAACACACCATTGGACTGATCTTGGCGGCCTCACGCAAACTGCCTGCCGCCCATGCCGCTGCCTGCAAAGGATGCTGGGACCGGAAACTTTGGGGGGCTCCAAGGATGATGTCTCGCATGCGCCTGGGTTTGGTCGGCTACGGAAGATTGGGGAGAAAAGTGGCAAATATTGCCCGGGCCATGGGGATGGAAATTGACTATTACGATCCATACGTTCCCGGTGGGGTATCCACGCTGATCGATTTGGCTCGCCGTTCTGATGTGTTAAGCCTTCATGCAGTGGCCAATGAAGAAACGAAAAAAATTGTAAATCGTACTGTATTGGAGGCATTACCACGGGGTGCCATCGTGATCAATACGGCAAGAGGAGAACTTCTGGAAACAGAAGCTCTTCTGGATCTTTTGGAATCCGGGCATCTATGGGCTGCAGCACTGGATACAGTGGAGGGGGAGTATAGTCCTGATTTTTCAAAAACATTTATAAAAAGCCGTATTGTTCACTATGCCCGGACCCATGACAATCTCATTCTGACCCCCCATATTGGAGGTTCTACAATTGACGCGTGGACTGCCACCGAACAGCGTGTCATTATCAAAACGTGCCGTGTGTTTGGGATTTCCATAGATCAGAATGTTATGTAAATCCGTGATTGAGAAAAATACTTTCTGGGCACTGGTGCCTGCGCGAGGTGGATCGAAAAGCATCCCCCAAAAGAATCTGGCCATGCTTGCTGGTAGGCCGTTGCTCGATTATGGTGTTCAGGCGGCAAAGACGTCGAAGGCATTTTCCCGGATCATCTGTTCGACGGATGAATCGAAAATTGCAACAAGGGCCCACGCATTGGGTATTGAAGTGGATTGGCGATCGGAAGAACTTTCAACCGACGAAGCAGCAGTGGTCGATGTTGCACGTGAGTTCCTGTCTCGACAAAAGAGGATTCCTGAGATTCTGGCATTAATTCAGCCCACCAGTCCCTTTCTTCTGCCGGAGCATATTGATGCCCTCCTAACCCGTATGACCCAAAACCACGACGCAAACTCCGCTCAGACCATCTGCCCAACACCCCATAATTTTCACCCCTGGAATCAACGAATAGTGGTGGGAAGCAGAGTGCGGTTCATGTTCGCAGCAGAGAGGAAAAAGGCTTACAATAAACAGCGCAAACCAACGGTGTATAGTTTTGGGAACCTGGTAGCCGCCAGGTCGTCGGCACTTTTGGACGGTATGGATTTTTTTGCAGAGCCCTCTGAAGGGCTTCCTGTCAAGTGGCCTTATAATTTGGATGTGGATGGACCGGACGATCTCCGACTGGCCGAGACACTCCTGCTGTCCGGTATGGTTGATCTCGATCACATGAAAACAGTAAAAGAATCCCGGGACCAAGGTTGAGCTACGGTCAACAGACAACCCGCATTTGGAACAAGAAGAACGGTACTGCAATGCAAGCACGTTTTCCGCTTCCGTCTTGAAAGCTCAGGTTCCATCTATATTCGAGGGTAATTGAATATATAAATGAATCTGAGGATAGAAAATCGAGGTAGAATCGATCCTGTTGCATTGAAGTCCAATGTGAAATGGAGGCAAATAATGAATCGATTTCCCACTCATATTGAAATTGCTGGCCGGTTGATTGGCCCCGGCGAGCCGTGCTATGTCATCGCCGAGGGAGGAGTAAATCATTTCGGCGAAATCGAAAAAGCATTGCAACTAATCGAACTGGCTGCAACGTCGGGAGCAACCGCATTTAAGAGCCAACATTATCGAACCGACCGGTTAGTCGGACCCGCTGCTCCGGAGTGGCGGGAGCGGCTACAGAGCAAGGAACTCCCGGACGAGGCGATTAAAAAGATGCAGCAGGAGTGTATGAAGCGAGCAATCACCTTTTTATGCACGCCACACGACGATATCGCTTTAGAATTTCTTGTCAATGTACTGGATGTTCCGGCGATAAAAATCGGTTCAGGCGAAGTGGAAAACTGGCCGTTTTTGGAACGAATTGCCCGATGTGAAAAACCGGTGATTTTGTCTACCGGGATGTATGAAATCGATCAGATTCGAAAAGCGGTCCGTGTCATGGAAGAAAATGGTTGCCCGGCTCTAGCCTTGCTGCACTGTATTACCAGTTACCCGGCCGAGCCTGCGGACGTTAACTTGAAGGTGATGGAGCAGATTCGAGAATTTTTCCCTGGCCCTGTTGGTTATTCCGATCATACGGCTGGCACTGCTGTAGCCTTGGCTGCAGTAGCGCTAGGTGCTGATATCATAGAAAAACACATCACTATTGACCGCGATGTTCCCGATGCCCAAGATTGGAAGGTCGCTTGTGATCCTTCCAACCTCGCACGGTTTATACGGGACGTACGGGAAGTGGAGGCGGCGCGGGGCGGCGGGTTAAAAATCCTGAGTGAGAAAGAGAAACACTCATTGCTATGGGCCCGTAAAAGCCTGACTTTGATAAAAGATCTCCAGGCTGGTGAAGTGATAACTGAAAAGGTGCTTCTTGCTCAAAGGCCCGGAACCGGTATTCCTCCCTCCAGAATTGAAGCAGTCGTTGGGAAAATTGCTGCCAGACCTCTTAAGGCGGGAACCATTCTTGATTTTGACGCTTTGCGCGAGCAATAAGTTCGAATCGGAAAACTCAAATCAAGCTTTGAAACATCTTGAATGAAACGTCATAAATACCGTTTAGGTATACCCTTGCTTGGCAAGGGTGCCACAAACCATCTGCACAGGATGGAGGTTGTCAAGGCTTTTGCTAGCCGTGGAATACCGGTCATTTTCCTTGTCCGGGAGGATTATCTACCTTTGCTCGAACGGATTCCCGGCTGCACTTACCGTGCGGTGCACTTTAAAGAGATAACCGGATTCAGGCAATTTCTTTGTAGTATCTCCCGAAACATTCGGATGCGGTATCCATTTCAGGACCGAGGCTTACGGGAACGGTACCGGAGAAAGCATCTTGACAATTCAATCCTAACTCGAATAATAAATCGTCTATACGGTTTCTTTGCTTGCTTTCGGTGGATGGTAAGCTTTCTTGTTGTCTTAGAACAGCACATTTATCGAAAAAGCCAAACCGTATTTGGCTGTGATGCAAAAGAAATCGATCAACTGCTATTGCTGGGCATCGGTACTTTACACTCCGAACTTGAAGGACAAATGACCTGGTGGGGAATAAAAGAGGGTATTTCAGTTGTTCACATTGTTGGCAATTACGACAATCTCTCCTCCAACGGCTATCGAGGCGTTCCCGTCAATAGGTTGCTCGTTTGGGGTAGGAACATGCGCAAAGATGCCATGCGGATCCATGGAATCCCCCCCGAGCGAATCACCGAAATCGGCTCCATTCGTTATAATCTTAATTCATCTTTGCTCATCTCAAAGAAAAAGTTCCTTGAATGTATGGGTTTATCAACCAAGCGAAAGACGCTGTTGTTTGCAGGTTTTTTATTCGCATCCCAATATTTTGAAATGATGACTTGTTTTCAGGAAATTTTAAATGAGGGGCTAGACTGTCAGCTTATCCTCCGCGTTTATCCGAATAAGCAGCTGATGAACTCAATATACATGGAACCACTATTGCATTATGCCAATAAATTTTCAAGGGTTACCGTCAGTCTCGCCGATCCATATTTCAGGTATGGAGAACGCGGTCGGCCCGTTCTGCAGATCGAGGAATACGAGCTATGGAACAGTTTAGCCGTATGCGACTGTGTAATAAATATTTTCTCAACAATTTCTGTTGAAGCCTGTATATTTGATAAGCCAGTCATTAATATGTGGTATTTTCCTCGCCCGACAGGTAACCTGGCACGCCAACCCGTCTATTTAGACTATTCTGCAAACTTTCATAATCGCCGACTAGCGTCATACGGAGCGATTCGAATCGCAACAAACCGCCAGCAACTCAAAAAGATGATTTATGAAGCATTGAAGAATCCTGGTAAGTTATCCGAACAACGACATCGGGTGGTAAAGGACGAGGTCGGACAGCTGGACGGACAAGCCTGTGATCGATTGGCAGAGATCTGTATACAGGAATACCATAGATCTGTGAAGGTTACTCGGTGAGAGAACACAAGAAAAGTTCATATTTTTTCCGGGATATTCGAAATGTCGTTATTCTATTTCGCCGATTTTTGCAACGCTACTCACTTTACATCGCCCTTCTGGTTTTCCTGAACGCGGGAACCGGTTTTTTGCAAGCTATTCTTCCACTTTCGATCGCCCCCGCAGTAAACATTGTTCTTGGTGAAGATACAGGACCTGCCCATCACCTATCGGAAATTAGCTTAGACAATCTTGGTCCAACGATCCTGTCCTGGCTGGGAGTCGCTAAGGATTTGGGGCGTTCTGCAATATTTCTTGTTGCCATTATATACCTGCTTCTTACTTTTCTGATTGCCATATTAAAAACTTCCGCATTTATGCTATCTGCGAAGGTGTCCGGTAAAGCTCTTAACGACATGATTATTGCTCTACATGATCATGTTCTTTCTCTCCCCCTATCTTTTTTCAATAGTAAACGGCAGGGGGATGTGATTAGCCGTTTTACTTCGGACACAACTGCAACGATAAATCTTCTTGACAGTCTGATCCGAGGGCTCTTTCAATCATTGATTCAGGCAGTTTTTATGTTGTCTTTTATGGTCCAAACGGACGCCATCCTTTCTCTTGCGGCCATAGGTATAGGTGGTTCTCATTTTGTTGTCACGCGTCTTCTAAGTGGATGGGTCCGTCGGAGGACCCGTGCAGTATATGACTTTTATGGCCGCATGACAGCCGCGTTGCAGGAATCGCTTCAAAATATCAAGTTAACAAAGTCCTTTGCGGCAGAGGATTTTGATCGCGTTCGTTTAGCAACTGAAACGGCTTCCGTTCGAGATAGCCTCTTCCGTTTCCGAATCGCCCGATATGCCGAAGAACCTGTTCGTCTTGTGGCTGATGCTTTTTCCGTCTGTGCGATGCTTTTACTTGCCTATTTTGCTATGACATCTGGCAGGCTGACAAAAACCGGATTTGGATTGTTTGTTTTGCTTGCTGGAAGGGTTGTTGCACCAATATCAGAGTTTTCAAAACATTTTCTTTCAACTTTCGCTGTGGCTGGCAGCGCTGACCGTCTTTTTGACCTGTTTTCTCAAAAATCAAACATTCGAGATGGCTTTGATGAATGCACTCCTCTAACATCTTTTATTCAATTTAGTAATGTTTCGTTTTCCTATGATAATGGTTGCGGTGTCCTCCAGGATGTTAGTTTGAGAATTAAGAAAGGGGAAAAAATCGCCATCGTTGGCCCTAGTGGTAGCGGTAAATCTACACTATGTGATCTGCTCCTTCGGTTTTATGATCCTAAAAAGGGCTGTATTCTTTATGATGGGAAAGATATCCGAACATTTAAAATTAAAAGTTATCGTAAGATATTCGGTGTCGTCCCCCAGGAAACGTTCTTGATTAATGCAAGCGTTCGCGACAACATTCTTTACGGCCGTCCCTTTGACCAGGAAAAATTTGATCATTCGCTGCGTATTGCCAATGCGGATGAATTTATTTCGATGCTTCCAAATGGTGTTGATACCCTGATTGGAGATCGAGGAGTGCGTCTTTCAGGAGGTCAGCGGCAAAGGTTGGCAATAGCACGAGCAATCTATAATCGGCCTGAAATTCTCGTCCTCGATGAAGCGACCAGCGAGCTTGATACCGAATCGGAACGGAAAGTGCAGCAGAAGATTGATGAAATTATCCATGGAATGACGGCTTTTATTGTTGCACACCGGATGTCCACGATCGTCAGTGCAGATAAAATTGTGGTTCTAAATGCAGGTTGTGTTGAAGCAATTGGTACCCATCAACAACTGCTCCTAACTAGCCCAACATACCGAAAGCTTCATTCTCAATATTCGGCTCCGGATGGAATTGGAGAACCCATCAGTTTATGTTAGCTTATAAATCAAGATAGGGAAAGGCCTCATGACCTTCGCAGTTTCACATCACAGTACATACTTTTTCATACGCAGTGGTTCATATCTTTTCAACGATCCCTAATTTTCTCAAATAGTTTGCTGATTCCTAAAGTGAACCTTATCTGTAGCGGGACATTTCATCTAGCAGATTAATTGATACTAGAGATTTAATAACCCTGCACTTTCTTTATGTCAAGCATATGCCTTAAGAAATTGGAGCAAGTAAAATAAGTCTTCACATGAAAAGAAGAAGTACCATTCTTTTTTTGTTGCCACCTGATTCGGTGCGCCTTAATGCATTGGAGTCAGTGTTAAAGGGTGAAACCTGTGCTGAACGGTATCTTTTTTATGGTCTTGATTTTTTTATAGATAACAATATTCACGTTAAGCATAACCTAACGGATGGTTTTAACTATTCACGAATAATCGGAAAATTTTATCGGCTAATTATACGCTGTTTAGGAGGGTATGCCGGTAACTTAGACTGGCTGATACCCGTTTGGAAGTTTTTATGGCAAGCTCAAGCGATCGTTGCCTATTCAGATCGAATTATGTTTCCATTGCTCTATATGATGATTTCTAAATTGTGCCCTTGGAAACCCGTTCTGTATATTCCAATAGGTTTGCCGGAAAAAATATGTTATTTTTCTAATCCTTTCATTTTAAATAAATTTTTATACGCCTTGAGCCGCTTAGCACGAATAGTTCCTTTGAGCTATCCAGAAGCCAAGATCTTGCAAGAACAATATGGCGTCAGTGGTAATATAAAATTTATTCCTGCCGGTGTTGATACAAAATATTTCTACCCAGAGATGCGAACTCCTGTTTGGGACGTTGTAAGTATCGGTGCTGACCGTTTCAGAGATTTCTTCACCCTTTTTGATGCTGCCAGGCGTTTAAAAAATTCGCGTTTTTTGGTTATCACTTCTAAAGAACATGCTAGTCGTTTTCAAGGCGTTCCGGCAAATGTCCAGGTAAATACAGATGTTCCCATGTCAGAAATTCGAGAATATCTCTCTCTCGGCTCTGTTGTAGCTTTACCTGTTCAAGATAACACTTATTCCGGGGGGACGACAGTTATGCTCCAGTCTATGGCAATGGGGAAAACGGTTGTAGCAAATCGAATAGGTGCCAATGTTTCCGGTTATGGATTTGTTGATGGGAAAAATTGCCTTTTTATACCACCCCAGAATCCGGGCACTCTAGCCGAGGCTTTGTCTTTTACTCTTTTAAATAAAGAATTTAGAAGTAGACTCGGGGCCACGGCTCGAGATCATGTGGTTCGTCATCTGGATATCAATATTTTTCATAGAAAGTTATTCTCTATGGTAAAGGAGATCTGTCCAGATTTAACGATTCCTGAGGAAAAAAGATATAGTGAACGAAAAAAAACCAATTTTAGGAAAGAGATATCAAAGACGTACTGATTATCATAATTACATAGTTGGAGAACGCGCCAAAGCCCGTAGTTCTATTATTAAAACAGTCTCTAATTGCCGTCGCTTATCAGTACCATGTCTCTGCGGAAGGGATGATGAAAGCCTACTTCTGGCTACTATTGACCGTTGGGGCATACCAAGTAACCATTTGATTTGTATGTATTGTGGTCTTATTCGGGTATCTCCTAGATGGGATCATGATACTTATAGGCGTATCTATGAAGGACATTTTTGGAGTTTGCAAACAGGTCAAAGTAATATCACACGAGAGCGTTTCAACCTCAGCATTAAGAGGAGTGTGGCTTTTGCTAGAACTATTTTTGAGTATGTTCCTGATATAAAAGGTATGCGGATAATTGAAATAGGATGCTCATATGGGGCGGGGCTCCAGCATCTAAAAGGAAAGGGAGCCCTGCTGGTTGGATATGATTTTGATAGAGATATTATCAGTGCTGGAAGAGAATTTACGGGCCTTAACCTGCGGCATGGTGGAATTAGAGAGGCTCTTAACGAAATGGAAAGTAGATATGATTTTGTAATTCTTCGCCATGTTTTTGAGCATATGTTGGATCCATTTGCTGAAGGAAAGCTGCTTCGAGATTTAGTTTCCGATGATGGTCTTATCTTTATTGAGGTTCCTGGAGTATTGAATTTTTTCAAATGGTCCCCCGACCCCATATTTATATTTAATACTTTTCATGTATACTCCTATTGTTTACGCACATTAAGACAAGTAATGGAACGCTGTGGTTTTAGTCTGATTCGTGGAGACGAGCATATCTATTCGCTATGGAAACCATCCTTAACTATTAATATTTCACCGTGGGAGAATCGAGATGAGGCTATGAGAATATTAGCATTTATCCGTCCGATGGAACGGAAGCGGTTGTGGGGCCAAATGCTTCCAATCAGGATTTATCGTCAGATGCGTAATTGGATATATGATTGACATGCCTGAAACATTACATGTACCGCTTTTTATTTAGGTTAAGAAATTGCAATGAAAGTCATTGGTATTGTTTTAGTTAAAAATGAAGATCGGTTTATTGAAAGGGTTGTTAGAAACATTGTTCAATTTTGTGATAAAATTATTATACTTGATAACAAATCAAAAGATAATACCTTTGAAATTTTGACTCGGCTAGCGGCAGAGTTTTGCCATATCGAATTGCAAAGAATTCGGGATGTTGATTGTTCTCATGGATTTCTTTTACCCTATGTTAATGGTGATTATTGGATATTCGCAGTTGATGGTGATGAAATTTATGATCCAGGTGGATTAAAGCTTTTTAAGGAACGTTTGAAGAAAGGAAATTATGATAGATGGTGGGTCATATTTGGTAACGTATTAAATTGTACGGAGATTAACGAAAAAAAGGGGTACGCCAAGGGTTTCTTGGCGCCACCATCTCGAAGTATGACCAAGCTGTACAATTTCTCAATTATTGAATCCTGGAAAAACCCCCGTGGAGAAAGACTTAAAGGTGGAACTATTTGTTTTAAAAATGGATTCAATGAATCATTAAGATATGACCTATACAAAGAAATACAATTTGATGATTCCTATTTTCGTTGTTTGCACGCTTGCTTTACATGGCGCAGTTCATTAGATCGAAAAACTTCAAATTGTGTTTCTGGGCGACCAAATATCACTGAATCTCATGGAATAAGAATCAGAGAGTGGATGTTACGAATCCTTTTTGGACGCCAACCTGTTTCAAAGTGGAAACTCGAAAGATATGCACGAGGTCCTTTAGTGTTTAAAGATGTAACGCCGTTTTTCCCAAATGAATAGTTTGATAATAGAAAATATCCCTTCAATACATTCATGAAATAATGACCCGAAAAATTATCATTCTTTTATTAGATCGTATAAAAGGAGTTTGTTAATTGCGGCTTCCATTAAATAGACACCTAGCAAAAGTTGCGATAAACATGCACGCTGTTCCAGGATCCTGGGGGGGGAGCAGCGTATTTGTAAAGCAGTTTATCATCGCACTACGACATTGTGGCATCCGCCATAGTTTCAGCCTTAGAGGGCAAGTAGATGCTATTTTCTTGGTCGATCCAAGGGATGATCTTCAGGCAAAGGCATTTGGGTTGAAGGAGATCCTTGATTACCGGCGCAAGAACAACGGTGTGAAGGTCATCCATCGTATCAACGAATGCGACCAACGGAAGGGCACGACTTTCATGGACGAATTGCTGCACCAGTCCAACGAAACAGCGGATTACACGGTTTTCATTTCGGAATGGCTACGAGATTACTTTATTCAACGATGGTTCGATCCATCTCGCCCCCACCGAGTTATCTACAATGCAGCGGATCCTTCGGTGTTCCACCCAGTCGGAGGCAACAAATATGATGGCAACTGTCCACTGCGTCTCGTCACCCATCACTGGTCGGCCAATCCCATGAAAGGATTTCCCGTATACAAAATGATCGATGACATGATCGCCGATGGCGATCTAAAAGATACCGAATTGTGGGTCATTGGACGGTGGCCGACCGATATAAACTGGCGCAGTGCCAGGACCTTTTCGCCCGCATCGGGTAGGAAGTTGGCCGACCTGCTCCGACAGTGCCATGTTTATGTTACCGCAAGCCTCTGGGAACCCTGCGGCATGCACCATGTGGAGGGTGCACAGTGTGGGCTTCCACTCCTTTATCACGAGAACGGCGGTGGTATCGTCGAGGCAGGGAAAAAATACGGTATCGGATTTCGCGAGGAAACGCTAACAGCTGCAATTGAAGAGATGCGGGTGCGATACAGGGAGATGAGGCGACTGGTACTGGATGGCATGCCGAACGGCGTTCGGATGGCTTCGGACTACGTTCGGATCGTTCAACGTCTTCTCGCCGATCGGCAGTGATATTAAAACAAAAAAAACGAATCGGTTTTGTTTTCGACGGCCTGGTACCTTCTTTTAGAAATTGTTTTTCACGGCTGACCATTCGACCGTTGCTCATCGGTTGGAAAGGAAAAAGTTCAGTATATCATGCCCGTTTCCGCTGGATTTCCAGCAATATAAACCAATTTGAACCAGACCTTTATTATGAAGTCTATCGGCTCGGGAGGCGATATGATGCATTGGTATTCTTGAAATCTATGAACAAAGACTGTTTGAAGCTCGCCCATCGTATGAGAAGCAAGGGGTGCAAGCGATTCTTTGACCTTAACGTGGACTATATCACTCCACCTTCAGGAACCTTCTATTACCATGGCATGGCGCCAACGGAAAATCAACGTGAACAGGCCCTTGCCATGGTTCGAGACTGCGATGCGGTTATTGCAGACTCTTGGCACCTTCACAAGGTTGTTCAGGCTTGTGCTGTGAAAGCGGCATGGATTCCGGACAATGTCCCGGATCACTTCATCGCGGGTAAAAGCGGTTGGAAACCGGATCGGAACGAGCCTCTAACGCTGCTCTGGTCTGGTGAAGCCGTCAAGCTGTTTGAACTGCTCAGGATTGAAGAGTTGCTCCGGCGATTTAAGAGCAGAGTGAGATTAAAGTTGGTAACCAACTCCCTGGAGGCCCTGGCCAAAATCTACGAACCGTGGCAAAGCCGGCTAAAGCACCTTTTAGCGGAGATGGAATGCGAGATTTATCCTTTCAATGGGCTTCAAAGCCTGATGTCCATATATGATCAAGGCGGCATCTTCATTTCACCTCGTTTTCTAGATAACACGTACAATATGGGCCACACTGAATGGAAGATTGCGTTACCGATGGCAAGGGGGAGGATGGTTGTCTGCAGCGATCAACCCAGTTATGTGGACCTTGCCGAAAGGGCGGACGGTAAAGGAATCCGCGTGTGCAAAGATGAGGCTGAATGGCATGCCGCTTTCGATGAGATCCTTTCCGGTAGGTTGGATTGGGATCGAGAGCAACAGGCAGCCTGCATGGTTATCCGGAATTTTTACGCCGCTTCTATAGTTTCTAAAGCACATGCTGCTTTTGTTCGGGAAGTCATTGAAAATTGAATGAATTTTGTTTATAGCATCAAATCATTCCTGCATCTATCCTGGCTTTTTTGCGAAAGATTCGTTTTGGAAAAACGACGCTGGAAAAAGACAAAATATAACAGCCAAACTACCCCTCTAGTTTTTTACGGACATGAGCGAATTCCGTCACGTGCAGAGAAAAGCGGGGGCGCTATAATAAAATTTCAGGATTTATGCGAAAGGTTTCCGAATACCACAAAGAGGGCCAACCTCTTATATCTTGCCAGCAGCGCCTTGCCGATTTTCCCTGGTTTTATGGTTAGGGAGGCTAAACGCCACAATGTGGGTTTCATTCTCAACCAAAACGGGGTGGCCTATCCCGCATGGCATGGACCCGGCTGGGAACGAACCAACCGGACACTGCGGCTTCTTCTGCAGCTAGCGGACTATGTCATCTACCAGAGCCAATTTTGCAAAAAGAGTGCAGACATTTTTCTTGGAAGCTGTCATGTCCCGTGGACGATTCTCTATAACCCGGTGGACACGCGGTTCTTCACCCCCACTTCGCACAGGCCTGAGAGGTTGAGACTGCTTTTATCGGGAAGCCATCAACACTTTTACCGGGTTCGTGTTGCGATTGAGATGATGGCGCATCTCAAAAGACGCATCCCAGATGCGGGGTTAACGGTGGCCGGCCGGTATACCTGGAAAAAATCTAAAAGAGAATGCATTGAAGAAGCTCGTCGATTTGCCGGAGAGCTGGGGGTTATCGAACAAATTGTGTTCAAAGAGGAGTATAGCCAGCTCGAAGCCTCTGCCCTTTTTCAGCGACATCATGTTCTGGTCCACACGAAATACAACGATCCCTGCCCACGGCTCGTTACAGAGGCTTTAGCCTGCGGACTGCCCGTGGTTTACTCGGCCAGTGGTGGCGTTACCGAACTGGTGGGGGATGAAGCCGGGGTCGGCTTGCCGGCACCGACAGACTGGAAACGGGATCACCCTCCGGATCCTGAGGGTTTGGCCCAGGCTGTTATCCGAATATGGAATTCTTATGAGCATTTTGCCACTGCGGCGCGAAAAAGGGCGGTGCAGTATTTCGATGTGCAAACATGGATTGAAAAGCATGAGGAAATCTTTCGTCAGCTGATGAAAAAACATTCTCGGAATAAAAAATAATCGCAGGAATCCGATCCGACACATTTTACCGAATACATAGGATAAACGGTTAGGTTCCGGTAATGTAACTGTTCGCCGGTGTCTCAAACATCGTAGACCGAACCGGTGTTTGATGTAAGATATGGGCTGAAGCGCAGTGGCAAGGGTAGAGGAAGAAGGTCTATATTTGAATTCCAATTCACCTCGTGTCACTGTTTTGATGCCGGTATACAACGCGGCCGGGTTTCTGGGCGAGTGCATCCCGAGCATTCTTAGGCAGTCCTTCAAAGGCTTTGAGCTTCTGGTCCTGGACGACGGCTCGACAGATGCCAGCGTGGAAGTGGTGCGCGGCTATGCCGATCCGCGAATCCGACTGGAGCGGAATCCCGGCAACTTGGGTGTCGCCTTGACCCTGAACCGGGGCCTGGAAATGGCCCGGGGAGAATACATCGCGCGCATGGACGCAGATGACAAGGCGCATCCTGAAAGGCTGGCATGCCAGGTAAATTTCCTCGACAGGAACCCGGAGATCGGTATACTGGGTTCATGGGTCCGGCTTTTCGGAGATCAGGTACCGGTCATCGAGAGGAAACCCACCGGGCCCGAGGCCGTGAAAGCGACCCTTCTTTTTGACACACCGTTTTTTCACCCTACGGTCATGATAAGAAGATCGTTATTGGAGGCGTATGGCCTGCGCTACGATCCCACTTATACCCGAACGGAAGATTACGAGCTGTGGAGCCGGGTTGCCGACTTTTGCAACCTGGACAATTTACCGAAAGCCCTGGTTTCCATGCGGGTCCATGCGGAAAACATCACGGCCACCACGAAGGAGGCCATGACACGACAGACCTTGGCTCTGTTGACACGGCACCTGAACAAGATCGGCATTTCAGTCAACATCCGTGAAGCAGCTTTTCACCACCATGTCGGGAGAGGCCGTCGAATGTCCAGCCTGGATGAGGTTCATCGAGCCGAAGCCTGGATTCGCCAAATCATTCAGGCTGCCGTCCGATCCGGGAAGTACACGCCAAAGGGCATGTCGATTGCCGCGGGCATGACCTGGTTTCGCTTGTGTCGGAACAGCAGCAATTTAGGACCGGGAATCTGGCGAGCGTGGAGAAGCTCCCCGCTTTCAAAATCTTATGTTCCTTGCCGGCAAGAATATTTTCGCTGGCTTGCAAGCATTGCATGGCACATGCTGCCCGGAAAAAGGAAAAGAGCCTCTGCATGAACCGATCGGAAGATTATTACCTGCGCGCAAAATCTTTAATCAGACTTAAAAAGATGCATCGACGGGTCAACAAGGCGGTGAAGGAAGGCCATACCGTTTTGTCATTCGGGCCCAGCTCGATCAACCTGATGATGGTGGATTCCTGCAATTCGCAGTGCATCATGTGCGGCCACGATTACAGGACCCTCGGCACAGGAGAACGGCTGACCCTGGAGAAAGTCCGGATCATATACGGGCATTTGAACATGGAAGGAGTGGTGGACCTCATTTACGGCGGTGGTGGAGAGCCTTTTCTGAATCCGGAATTGGCGGATATCGCTGAATATACGCACCAATTAGACCCTGTGATTCAACACACCGTCATTACAAACATGATCAAAACGGACATGCAGGCTTGTGAACGTTTGCTGCGAAACCGCGTCCATTTTCTCGTGTCCGTCAACGCGGCAAGGAAGGGAACCTATCAGCAAATATCCGGGGTTCAAGCATTTGACCAGGTGATATCCAATATTCAGGCTTTAGTGGACACACGTCGCAAGTGCAGGAGTAAATCGAAGATATCCATGTCCATGATCCTTATGGATCAAAACATCCGTGAACTGGTGGAGTTCGTTCGCCTTGCCGGATCGCTCCGGGTCGACAAGGTGAAAACGCTCTACGTTCGAGTTTATCCTGAATCCTTTCGGGTAAAGCAGGGGAGGGAGCACAGGATCGACGCACGCCAATCCTTGTTTTACCACCAGGAACTGAGCGATCAATATATCAAAACTGCCGAAAAAACCGCAAAAAAAATGGGAATCGGATTTGAACATGAACCCCTTTTTTCAGATAACCATCTTGTATCACGGAAATGCACCGAACCCTGGAAATCTGTTTTCGTCAACACAAACGGAGACATCTTTCCTTGCGCCGGAAGCGAAATCTTGTTTAAACACAAGGTTGATAATAACATGTATCATTGTGGAAACCTTCTGGTCCAGAACGTCGATGAATTCTGGAACAACCATTTTTGGCAAACACTCAGGCGGACCAACCTGGAAAACTTTGAATCAGACGAATTCGTCCCGGAGTGCCGTTGCTGTGGCAATTCGATCAACTGGCTGGGGCCGAAGGAAAAACGTGTACATATCATGGACTGGTCTATTGCTGAGAGTTCCGAAAAAGAATTGTAATCATGTCCTCTCGCCCTATCTTAACGGCAGTAATTTGTACCCGAGGAGATCGACCGGTATTATTTTCAAAATGCCTCGAGAGCTTGATGGATCAGGAGGAGCCGAAAACCAACTACGAAATTTTAATCGTGGACAACGGGCCAAGACCTCGTTGTGAAAAACTCGTTGATCAATATCGATCCGGCGGCCTTCTGAGATACGTCCACGAGCCAATATCCGGGCTGTCACGGGCAAGAAATTGCGGGTGGAAAAATGCAGCGGGCGATTACGTGGGCTATATCGATGACGATGCCACAGCTTCCCGGAAATGGGTATCTTATACAATAAAGGCTTTTCAAATCTGCCGACCAACACCGGACTGGGTCGGAGGGCCGATTTTGCTGGATTGGGAAAAACCTCGCCCGGAATGGGTGAATGAAGAAATGTGCGTACCCCTGGGAAAGGTGTATTGGGGGGACAGGCCTTGCAAACTCGATAACAACCAGAGGCTCGGCGGTGGAAACAGCATTTTTCAAAGGAGGACATTAGAAGCGCTTGGGGGGTTCGATGAAAATTTAGGAAGAAAAGGACGCCGGCTCCTATCCGGAGAAGAAACCCAGCTTCAGAAAAGGATCCAACAGAAAGGAGGTGTCCTTTTTTATCACCCGGATATATCCGTCTGGCACCACGTTTCAAGCACACGGCTTCGACCGGGTTGGTTTTACCGGCGGTATTTTTGGGGAGGCATTTCCGATTCCATAATGGGAAGAACACTGTCCAGAAATCAAGATTTGGCAGGGGAATCTGAAAAATCTGACCTGCACGGCAAGTTCCATCGTGAACGCTTTCAACGGCTCATCCAGAACACCACGTATGCCCTGGGCTTGTCGAGTTCAAAGAAAAAAAGAATTTGGGGCAGAACATACATGTTCTATTGTTTGGGTTACTTGCTTGGGTCCTTGTGGCGTACGGACTGCCAACGTCCCGAACGGTTTACCCGTAATTGATGGCGCCGCAAACGGGACATCCCCAGAGACATAGGGAAGGGCCTCTGGCTTTACCGCAGATGAGTGTCATTGTTCCTGCAAGCCGGAACGAAACATTACGAAATACCCTTGGTGCTCTCCTCACCCAATCAATTCCAGAGAATCGATATGAAATCATACTGGTTGTCCCTTCGGATAGGGTATTCGATATACCTCCCGCATCAAGCATCAAAAAAATAACAACCAATCGGCTGTTTCCTCCGGGAAAAATGAGAAATATCGGAGCCAAACATGCATCCGGAGAAATCCTTTTTTTCGTCGATGATGATTGCATTCCCCCACCTTCCTGGCTTGAATACACATATCATCTTTTTTGTGATAACCGAAAAGTCGGTGCCATGGGATGCCGGGTGGCCGGTATCAAGGGCACCTTTTGGGATCGGTGTGCCGATTATGCACTTTTTTCACGTTACCAGCATAAATCAGGATTTTACGGCCACTTGGGTTCTGCCGCCCTTGCTATTAGAAAGGAAGCGTTTTTCGATGTCAATGGGTTTGAGGAAAGTCTGCTTGCATCGGAAGATTGGGATATCAGCATAAAACTTGAGAAAAATGGGTGGCTGTGTCGGTTCGATCCATGTATCGAGGTGCTGCATGACCACCAAAGGGATAGCCTTTTGGGGATTCTTTCGATGGGTTTCAAATCCGGGTATCGATCCGGTCTGTTTGTTCAGGAAAGACACAAAAAACAAATGTCCCCGGCTGCCTTGATCCTCCTGAAATTTAAACACCCTTTCATATATCCAATCGCGATGCTGCCCTACGCGGTTGCATTGACCGTTTTCTGGATCTTGGAACACAGTCGAGGCGAACCGAGAATATTCCTCTTTAGTCCATTTATTTTTTTGAGCCGTCTTTCGTACCAGATGGGTGTGTGGACGCGATTGTTGAAAAAAAAGTATTCTGCAGATGACAGCTCATAAGCTTTTAGATACTCTTCGTTATTTTCTGTACGATAAAAAAGGAGCTATCCTAAAAGTTCCCATTTTTAGGAGCATTTTGTTTAGTCAAGCACTTGTCAGGTTTCATTATTATTCCTATGTTGGCGATACTTATAGGGCTCTTTCTGCTCTGCTTCGATTCGAACGGGACACCGTACCGTCTGTTAGAGGAGAAGCATCGTATCATTATCGCCGGATTTTTCAAAAATTTGTATTTGACAATATCTTGAATTCTTCCATCAACAAGGTACTTGATGCATATTCCAGATCAAGGGAGGCTGAATGCTATAGGAGTCAGTTCAAGAGTTTCGGGCTGTACAATCTGGTTCGAATTCGTTACCCGAAGGAAAACGAAGATTTTAACCGCCAGGGCGAGCTGCTCGTATTGAAACCGTTCATCAGTAGAAAAGAAAAAGGGGTGCTTCTGATCAACTACGATGAAGGGATCAAGAAATTTGCGGCCATTTATGATATCGAACGGTTAGCTAAATACTATCGATTCGTCATCGAGCCGAGTACATCCGGGTACCAAAACCCGATGTTTTTTTTGTGTTTTGGGCTCGACACGGAGGTGATATTTCAATCGCAATATAAACCTGACTTTGACTACATTCAAAAATTGAATCATAACTTTTTCCCGATCCGGCTCGGCGCAGGGGATTGGACAAATGTGAATCTTTTTTCCGGAGACTCGCAGGAAAAGAAAATTTATGATCTTGTGATGATCGCCAACTGGTTGCCATGGAAACGACATCGACTCCTCTTTCAGTCCATTCAACCAATAAAGAAACACATCAAGAGACTGGCACTGATTGGATACCCAATCGAAAACGCGCAATGCTCGGACATTGCAAAAGAGTGTGAAAAATACGGTCTTCGGGCTATCACCGATTTTTTCGATCGGATTCCACACAATGAAGTATTGCAGATTATTAAAAAGTCAAAGGTTGGCATTCTGCTTAGCAAGGAGGAAGGGGCAAACCGGGGAATTTATGAATGTTTCTTTTCAGATGTTCCTGTAATACTTTCAAAAAAAAATAGGGGGGTAAATCGTGATCACATAAATGCGAGCACGGGCATTTTGGCAGATGACAATGAACTCCCGGAAGCTATTTTGCACATGACCCGAAACTATCACCGATTTCAACCGCGTCAATGGGCTTTAACAAATACCGGTTTTTTAAACGCCACACAAAAGCTGAATGATTTTATAAAAAATATTGCTATAAAAAAAGGTGAGATCTGGACACAGGATATTTTTCAAAAACACAATAGCCCGCATGGCCGTTATGCCAAACCTGAAGAGCAAGAAAAAGCCAACGAGGAGTTCAGCAGACTGATTCCATTTCTTCGTTAATGAACAGCCGATTATTTTTTTGGACCGGCATAAATAGGAAACCGAATAGATGGTCAGGAAAAAAGAGCCGGCTTGTTGTTCAGCCCTCTGGACACAACTGTTCAGCTTTATTACAGGACAAAAAAAGTCCTGAATATAAAGAAAGAAAGAGCCTAAAAGTGGCGACCAGGAAAGGAATGAATACAATATACTTCTTCCTGCCGCTTGATGAAATCACTGGATCAATTCGTCTTGACCCTGGTGACTTAAATGGTGTCTATAGAATAAGTTCGATTGAAATAAGAGGGTTATGATTTAAAACATAAACCGTGAAACTGTTATAAGAGATATCTCTGTGAGAAAAAAGGACGGTAAACCTTACAGAATTGCCGTTATCATTCCGGCTTTCAACGAGGAAGGATCGATCGGAACCCTTGTCGATGAACTCAATGAGCACGTGCCTGATCTGGATGTGATCTTGATCAACGACGGCTCTACAGATGAAACGGCCCGTCTGGCACGATTAAGAAACTTATGCGTAATTGACCTGCCTTGCAACCTGGGAGTCGGTGATGCTGTGCAGGCAGGTTTCAAGTATGCCTATGAAAAAGGGTATGACTTGGTGATTCGTATCGATGCCGATGGACAACATCCACCGAGTGAAATTCCGAAACTGATCGCCGCCATAACGCGTCACAACGTCGACCTGGTTGTAGGATCCCGGTATGTCGAAAACCCGACGTATTCCAACACACCCATGCGAGCGTTGGGGATCAAGCTCCTTTCCCTCTTTTTGTCTGTAATATGCAGAACCAGGGTTACCGATCCGACCTCCGGATTCTGGATTATCAACAGGAATCTTCTCTATTATTTTGCACATGATTATCCTTCCGAATACCCGGAGCCCGAGGCCATTGCCCTGATGCGGCGACATGGGTACACCTACCGGGAAATTCCGGTAGCTTTCCGGCCCAGGACCTCAGGGACATCGAAAATTTACGGGTGGGGCGCCGTCTACTACATGCTAAAGGTCGGCCTTGCGCTCGCCGTAAATCGACTGCGACCGTTAAATAAGCGGTTCGAAAAATCACAGGTACGAGTATCGCATGGATATCGTTGAAATAATCGATCCGATTTTCCAATTCATTGCAAGATGGCTCGGTACGACCCTCCCTCGCATTCTGGTTGCCTTTTTCGGGCTGATGTCCGTGTTTTTGGGCATTGTTGCCTGGTGGGATCGGCGGCTAAAACCCCTTTACTCGTTTCTGGTCGTCTGCATGGGTCTGGGCCTAGTTGTGGTTGCCTTTAAACCAGGTATCATCTATTTTTTGGCTAAAACCGATCCTGTCATCCGGGTCCGAACCCTTATGATTCTTTTCAGCCTGCTGGTGATCCTGATCACTATCGAGGCGATTCGACGCTCTCACCTTCGAGAGCAGTATGCGATTTTGTGGGTAGCTACGAGTGGAATTATTCTTGCGGTTGCCTTTTTTCCAAAAATCCTCAACCTGTTTCGTGCAGTATTGGGTACAGATTACGTATCACTCGTTGTCGGAATTGTCTTTACATTTCTTTTGCTTATTGCCTTTCATTTTTCCATATCCCTTTCTCGGTATCAAAAGAACCAGTCCCGGATCGCCCAAAGGTACGCATTGCTTGAAGTAGAAGTCCGGAAACTGAGGAAAATACTGGAAGGTAGAAGGGAAAAGGAAACCAGAGAAGGACCCGAGTCCGAAATTCCGGAACAGGTGCTCATTGAATATGAACCGGCGAGTCCAGAAAAAATTGGGTTGCAACACCGAACCCTGCGTGGAACCCAGGTGGCTGTCCCCATCATGATTTCGATGGTCACGGCCGCTGCATTGATCATCGGGTGGCTGGCCCCTCAACCGATGGTCGGAGATGAAGTTACCCATTATTACATGCTTGTCAAGCAGTCCCAGAATCTTTCAAAGGCGAATTTCTTTGCCGAAATCCGTACGGGTTACGGGGAAATCGAAAGGCGGCGATACCCTCATAGCTTCTTGTGGCACTACATCGGGGCGATCCTTTATCGAATCTCGGGCGGAAATTTCTATGTCATTCAGCTTTACCAGGCCTTGTTTTGGGGGCAGCTCCTCGTTTTTGCCTACCTTCTGGCGAAAACTCGCGGTGGCATAGAGAACCGGGCTGCCCTGCTCTATATCATTTTAATTGCCACCCTGCCGGTTGCCGTCATATTTTCCGTAGTCTTTTACCAGGATATCCCGATGACAGCACAAATCGTCACTTCCTTTTATTTCTTATACAAAAGAAGATGGTTCCTAAGTCTGTTCTTTCTTTGCCTTGCTGTCGGATTCAAGATTTCGGCCCTGTTGTTCTTGCCGGTTTATTTGATTTTGTTTGCGGTATGGAATTTTCACGGAAGCCGTAAGGTATCCGCAATCGTCAGAATCTCGACAGCCTGTATCGTCATTCTTTCCTTTACGTGGATACTTGGAGATACCATCCAGCGGGGTTCCGGAATACCTTTCTATCCCATCGTTTCCGCCAGAAAAGTGATGAATCAGATAAAATACAATTTCTCAAAAATACTTGAGGATGGGAACCCGTCCAAACGGGGTAAAAAACCGCCTGCGATGCGCAGGGAAATCAAAAAAAATGGATTACCTGTGCCGAAAGGTAAAAAAAACAGCCGTATAAGACTCGGGAAAAATACGCAGAACCAGGAAACCGGATTGAAAGTTACCCCGTATGAAGTGGAAATCATTGCCAACCATCCCGGAGACCTTCGAATCGCCGAAAACTACTTCGTGTATGGCGGAGCGATTCTTTGGCTGGTGATGCTGACCGGCATTGTTTCCATTGCTATACGAAAAACAAAGAAACAGAGTTTTTTTGCTTCCCGGGAATCCAGCGGCTGGATTTTTTTCGTCGGCATATTCTACCTCGTCTCCGCTGCGTTTTTCCTTAGAACCGCACCAGATGCAAGATTTTTTCTCCCGGGGATCCTGTTTGTCATTCTCCCCTTTGTCGAGTGGACCGTCCAGCTTCCAAGACCGAAGTTGATCATTTCGACCATCGCCGCCATTGCCGTCTTGCAGGGAGGATATGTTTTTGCGAAAGTCTACCAGCTTCGGCGTGTGACCCCGGAAATCAAGGAGGCGATCGGGTTTCTTCAAGAACATCCTCCGTCCCCACCCGTCATTTTTATGTATCCAGAGGGAAATTATCGTTTATTTCCAGTTCGTCATGAGTGGTATTTAAATTATCAATTGAGAGAATTTTGGCGAGCCGATAATGATGCCCGGATCCAGATGTTGCATGATTTTGGAATCGGCGCAGTTGTGATCAAAAAACACTTAATTGCCGAGGCAGACCCCGATTTCATCAACCTCGGGATCTACCCTTCCGGTTTTGTCAGGGATCTTAGGGCAGATCCCCGCTTTAAGGTCGTTTTTGAAAATAACGGGGTGGTTATTTTTAGAGTTCCCGATATCGTATCTGATCCTTTAACCAGCCCCAAGGGCAGGTAGCCACAGAGCCCCAGAGGGCACAGACAAGCCTCCGAGATGTCCCATGCATTTCAGAAAATGGGTACGATGCCCTCGGGTGTCGTGTATCGTGCCCGGCGGGCGGTTCGCAGAGGTTTGCTGATCGTTTGGATTCTGTTTACCGTTGCTGCTCTTGCAGGCATGTACCGGCTCTGGTGGCAACGGGAAAGGCGCCTTTATCTTGGAAAAGATATCTTTCTCCAAAGGCAGGCCGTGCTGAACCGGGCCGGTATTCCATCAGCTGTGCTTGAAAGCTTTTCAAAAATTGATTCATCCTGGCCGAAAAAGATTCATTACAAGGCTTCCGGGGATCCGAATACACTCTCTTTCCTTACCTACCTGTTGATCCCCAGAATCCCTTCGGGTTCTTCCGAATATGGTATCCATGCTGGAAGAGATAAGATCGTTTACTGGGGGAAAGTAGATTCGAAACGCGGTCCCCCCACCGACGACGTTCGTCCGGGAGCTAAAGGGCTCATCCTGTCGGTACTGCTCGTTTCCCTGGTTGCACTCGGCATTCAAGCAGCCTGTCATGCTGGAGGCATTAACTTTCCGACTTTTTTCGGAATTTCCTGCCTGCTGCTCATGTGTTTTTCACTGGTGTCGGTGTGGATCTGGGAAAACGCCCGGTACGGTTTCTGGATCTATTCGGGCCTGGGGGTAATCGGTGGAGGGACGTTTGTGTACCACAGAATTAGAATTCGGCTTAAAGACACACTTTCTTCCTCTTCCAGGCCGGGAAGACGCCAGGTACAGCCCTTATCGGGGTTTCTTTTCGCACTCGGCATCTTTTCTTTCATGCTTGCCTTGTTGATGGCGGTCATCGTCGGCCCGGACGACTGGGACGCCTGGGCGATTTGGGGCGCAAAGGCCAAGGTTCTTGCTCTTGCCCGTGAACCGCTCCAATCGGTGACATACTTCGGCCATGCAGACTACCCGCTGCTCTGGCCGACTATCTGGGCCTTTTCCGGCTGGTGTGCCGGAGGGTGGGAAGAACACTGGGGCAAAGGCTGGGGGCCGGTCTTTATGGTGTTGACGGCCCTTCAAATCTATCTTCTCCTCAGGAGATGGACCGGACGCTCGGAAAGAGCCCTCCTGGGGGCCGTGCTGTTTCTGTCGATCCCTCTGGTTCCCATGGTGGCATCCTGGGGATATGCCGAAGCCCCCCTGTGGTTGATGACGACCGGATCCTTCGGCTGCATGTTGCGCTGGCAAGAAAAAAACAGCCCATTTGACCTTTTGTTAAGTGCGCTTTTGGCAACCGCTGCCGCCTATACGAAAAACGAGGGGGTTCTTTTTAGTGCCGTCTCTCTTTTGTGGATTCTTTCGATTGCGCCGAAAAAGTGGAAAGAGGCTTTCCTGTTTTATGTTTTGCCGTTTGTCCTTCTGTACCTTCCCTGGTTCTACTGGACGCAAGTGGTCATGGGGATGGGCTCCCACGCGGTCGATGGTATTTATCTGAATTTTCGTTCGATTCTTCGGGCCTTTCAACGTCTGCCCGAGGCGGCAGATTTGATTGCCGGGATCTGGTTGGATATCCGGCAATGGAATCTCGTTTTGTGGATGATCGGTTTCGGATCGGCCTATGGCCTGCTGCGCGGCAACCGCCGGGAACGTCTCGAAATCCTGGTTCCTGCAACATTGCTTGCCGGTTTTCTGGGCGTCATTCTCTTTCATTACCAGAACCTTGCCTGGCAGGTCGGCACATCCTGGAATCGCCTCACCCTGCAATGTGTCCCTCTATTTATTTTGGTCTTAGGCAGGCAGACCGGTTGGCTTGTGGGTAATGATTGATCTGGTGCGTTTTTTCGTCCCGCTTTTTTCTCCGTTTTCGATCAGTGTCGTTTTCCTGCTTGCGGCTGTTGTTTTTTTGTTTTCAAAGAGGTGCTGGAGCAAATAACCCTGCAGGAGGATCGGTTCGGTTTCGAGCCCGAAATTACGGCAAAGGCGGCTAAGCTCAAGTGCCGGTTCTGTGAAGTGGGGATTTCGTACCACGGTCGGACCTATGCCGAAGGGAAAAAAATCAACTGGAAGGACGGACTCCGGGCGATATGGTGCATTCTCAAATACAACCTGGTAAGGAGGATAATGGTTTTTGGAACAGGTTACGATGGCGAAGGTAAGTGTTGTCATTCCCTGCTATAACCAGGGGCGGTTTCTGGATGAAGCCGTGGACTCGGTTCTTGCGCAGACATTTGATGACTTTGAAATCATCGTTGTAAACGACGGCTCAACAGATCCCGACACGATAGAACTGTTGAGCCAATACGATCGGCCCAAGACCCGGGTGATCCACACCCCGAACCGGGGGCTTGCCTCGGCACGAAATACCGGTATCCAGGAGGCGAAGGGGGAATATATCCTCCCCCTGGATGCCGATGACCGGATCGGACGGGAGTACCTCGAAAAAGCGGTCCGTATCCTGGATTCGGACCCGGCTGTGGGAATCGTCTATTGCATGGCCGAATTTTTCGGGCAGAAAACCGGTCCCTGGGACTTGCCGGACTTCAGCCTGGAGCGCATGCTTGTCGATAACCTCATTTTTTGTTCAGGCTTTTTTCGAAAATCGGACTGGGAACGCGTGGGCGGCTATGACCCAAACATGATGTACGGATGGGAAGACTGGGATTTCTGGCTTTCCATCATCGAGTTGAATCGGAAGGTGATCCGGATTCCGGAGATTCTTTTCTTTTACCGCTCCATGGAAAATTCGATGATCGACCGGATGGGCGAGGAAAAACAGGTGCTGATGCGCTTGCGGATCTACCAAAAGCATAAGCGGCTTTACAGGAACGTACGCGGTATAGAGATCACTCCGACCATTGCACAGGTCTATGCAGGTGCCGGCACCGAATTAAACGAGACCAACTCCATTTCGATGATCATCGACGGCACAGAGAAGGAGATTGAGTTTGACGTGTGCCGATTCAGGGAGCCCCGGTTTCTCAGGTTCGATCCAGTCAATGATTTTTGCGTAATTAAGATTTCTGAAGCGTCCGTTTCCCTGGCCGATGAGCGAATCGTTCCAATGGATGAGATAGAAAACAATGCGTTGTTGAAAAAGGCGGATTTGTATCTATTCGATTCCTCGGATCCGTGGATCCTGTACTCCCTTCCGGCAGGTGAAATCCAAAAGGTGCGGTTTGCAGTCGAGTATGTGGCGTTAAAAAGAGATGCCTATCAGTATATCCTTGAAAATAAGTTCAGCATTCTCCGGGATCAGAAAACAGAGATTCGTATTCAACGGCACCGGGTGCGTGCCCAGAAAAGCCATCTTGCCACTCAGCGAAACCTGATCCAGGCCCAGAGCAAACAGATCCAGGCAAAGGATAAGCAAATCCAGTCCCAGTTGGCCCTGATCCAGGCAAAGGACGCCACCATTCATGCACTTGGCTCGGAACTGGCCTCCATCAAGTCGATGGCCATTTGGAGGTTGGTCAACCTCCTTAGGCTGGCAAACAAGACCAGGGACACCTTTCGGAAAGAAGGTTTTGGGGCGGCCTGGCGGAAAACCAAATTCTATCTCGAGCGTCGCAGAGGCATTAAGAGCCTGAAGGCTGTCGAAGGCGAATACGACAGATGGGTGGAAAAAAACCGGATAACCGATGAAAAACGAGCATCCATCCTAAGGGAAATAAAGGGTTTTCCGTACAGGCCGAAAATCAGCATCGTGATGCCGGTATACAATGTCGCAAAGGTTTGGCTACAGAAGGCAATCGACTCGGTGCTGGTCCAGTACTACGAAAACTGGGAGCTGTGTATCGTAGATGATGCATCCACCGAAACGCATATCCGACCGTTACTGGAAAAATACGCTGCAGGAGATGCGCGGATCAGGGTGAAGTTCCTGGAAAAAAACCAGGGGATTTCCCTTGCCTCGAACGAAGCCCTTGCAATGGCGACCGGTGAATTCTTCGGGTTTCTCGACAACGACGATGAATTAACACCCGATGCGCTTTATGAAAACGTCAAGCTCTTGAACCGGCACCCGGATGCCGATCTGATATACAGCGACGAGGACAAGCTGGACATCGACGGAAAAAGGTGCCAGCCGCATTTTAAGCCCGACTGGGCGCCGGACATGTTCTTGTGTTATATGTATATCTGCCATTTCAGCCTGTATCGAAAGCGGCTTTTAGATAAGATCGGGGGGTTCAGAAAGGGC
Source organism: Deltaproteobacteria bacterium (assembly GCA_019309565.1). Lineage (GTDB taxonomy): Bacteria > Desulfobacterota > Desulfobacteria > Desulfobacterales > SURF-15 > JAFDFZ01. Next base: position 2,279 of record JAFDFZ010000037.1, on the reverse strand, counting down.
TATGACGGAAGCCAGGATTATGACCTGGCCCTTCGGGTTGTTGAACGAACCGACCGGATCTTTCATATTCCGAAAGTGCTTTACCACTGGCGACAGGTCCCGGGTTCTGCTGCAGCCTCGATTCACGCTAAGGATTATGCAATCGACGCGGCAAAAAGAGCGCTTCAGGATTACGCTGATAGAAACGGAATTGATGGTGTGGTTGAAGACGGATTGTTCAAGGGATCGTTCAGGCTTCGACGACATATCATTGGAATGCCTGAGGTTTCGATAATAATACCCTTTCGTGACCAGAGTGAAGCTCTAAAAAGATGTATAAGATCCATATTAAAAAAAACGACCTACAAAAAATACAGCATTCTTCTCATCAACAACTGCAGCAGCGAGGATGCAACACTTCACTATCTTAAAGAGATTTCAAAAAAACCGAATATTACGATTCTTGAATATAATAAAGAATTTAACTTTTCCGCAATCAACAATTTCGCCGTCTCCAAAACGGAATCTGAGTATATCTTGTTTCTTAACAACGACACCGAAATCATCACACCCGACTGGATAGAGGCCATGTTGGAGCATGCGCAGCGCCAAGAGGTTGGGTGTGTGGGTGCTTTGCTCTATTACCCGGATGACACCGTTCAACATGGTGGTGTGATCATTGGACCAGGGGGCGTTGCCGGACATTCGCACCTTCATTGGCGAAGAGATTCCTACGGTTATATTGGAAGGCTTAAGGTGGTTAACAATCTTAGTGCAGTTACGGCTGCCTGTATGATGATCCGGCGGTCCGTCTTCCACGAGGTCGGCGGTTTTGACGAAAATATCACACACGCATTCAACGACATTGACCTGTGCCTGAAGATAAGGGAAAAGGGCTACCGTGTCATATATACGCCGTATGCCGAACTTTACCACCACGAGTCTTTGAGCCGCGGATACGAGGACACTCCTGAAAAACAGGAACGTTTTAACAGGGAAGTCGAATATATGAAAAAGCGTTGGGGCGAAGTAATAAGGTCCGGGGATCCATACTACAATCCGAATTTTTCCTTAGAAGCCGACACGTTTTTAATCGCGTAGCCGTTAAAGGAATAGAGGAGCAGGTGAATTCATTCAAGATAACCCCACTGGCCTACATTGTTGTTCTCAACTGGAACGGAAAACATCACCTGCAGGAGTGTCTTCAATCGCTGGAAAATATTTCATACGAGAATTTCAAGATCGTTCTTGTTGACAACCACTCGACAGACGGAAGTGTCGAATTTGTAAAATCCTTTTTCCCATCGATTGAAATCATCCGAAACGATCGCAACCTGGGCTTTTCAGCAGGAAATAATGTTGGAATCCGCCATGCCTTATCCCATGGTGCAGATTACGTGATCCTGCTTAACAACGACACTCGGGTGGAACCCGATTTTCTGCTTCGACTGATTCAATACGGTGAGACCCATCCGGATGTTGGAGTGCTCGGTGGGACTGTAAGGATGTATGGAAATCCCAATATAATCAACAGCACGGGTGTGAACCTCAATCTCCTGGCTTATGGGTGGGACCGAGACTTCGGCATGCCTTGTAGCGCAATCCAGCGTAAAGCGGGCGAGGTGCTGGCGGTCACGGGAGCCCTGATGGCGGTTAAAAGAGAGGTCTTCGACCAGGTCGGTCTGTTGGATCCCGATTTTTTTGCCTACTTCGAAGATGTCGACTTTTGTATCCGTGTGTGGAAATATACGAACTTTACTGTGGAATACGTTCCCCAAGCAAATGTTTATCACAAGTTTTCAGCCTCGATCGGAAGGCTTTCGGCAAACAAGAAACGATTAGCGATGGAAGAGCAATATAGACTTTTTTTTAAGCACTACCCTTTGGTTATCATTCTGCTTCTATTTCCGGTTCTTGTGTTGTATCACCTAATTCAAAACAGGTCGGATCCTCCGGCTTTTTTTCATGACTTTTTTATTTCAGTACGATATGCAATTTTTCTACCGCTTATTGTTTTGCGGCGAACACGCTGGTTTTTCCAAGAAAAGAAGGAAAGGAGGGGCTTGCTCTGGGAAAAGGTCATAAAGGAAATCGGCTTACCGAAAATAAGAGTTCAGGATTGAAGTTATTCGTTTATCGGAACTTTCGGTGATTCCATGCTCTGGGTACGGTCAGAAGCCGAAACTAAGCTTGCTGAAAAATTAAGTGCAACACGTCCCCTCTGGAAGATTGATCCTGATTCCATCGTGCTTAAACTTTCCTTAAAACCTGCGGAGAACGGAAAAGGCTGGAGGTACTTG
>JAFDFZ010000036.1 GCA_019309565.1 Deltaproteobacteria bacterium | reverse complement strand
CCCGGGGTTGATTCCAAGGTTTTTGGACCTAAAGGGTGTGATATGCGTATTTTGATAGTAAGACACGGGGAAACGGAATGGAACCGAATCCATCGATTTCAGGGCAGATCCAATGTGCCACTCAATCAAACCGGTAAACAGCAGGCCGAAGCGCTTGCCATCGCCTTGAAAAAAGAACCCCTGTCAGCCATATACACAAGTCCGCTGACCCGTGCCAGGCAGACCGCAGAGCTGATAAAGACCTATCATCCCGCCGTGCAACTCTTTGAGGAAAAAGGCTTCATTGAGATGGACCTGGGAGATTTCGATGGGATGTTTGCCCCCGACTGGGCATCAGAATACCCGCAATATCGTAAAGCCTGGATGGAGAATCCCTCGAGAGTTAAAATGCCGGGCGGAGAAAGCCTCCAACAGGTACAGCAAAGGGCAGTCGGCTCGTTGGGGCGAATCATAAGGCAGCATTCTGCAGGGGTAACGATTTTGGTTTGTACCCACAATTTTGTCATCTGCGGTATCTTGTGCCATGCGCTGGGGATGGCACTCGATCGTTTTCGGGAAATAAAACAGGGTAACGGAGCATTAAACATCCTTCGAAAAGAAGGTGAACGGTATCGAGTTGAAACCTTAAATGATCTGTCCCATTTTAAGAACCTGCGCTTTTTCAGAGAATAAGCTTGTTAAAAAGCGCTCCCTTTAAAGGCAGTTTAAGAAACTCAGTTGTAAGCGATCTAAAGCGCCTAAGGTTAAGGGATCGCTTCGCCCTTTCATTTCAAACGACAGGCACGGAAGGGCATCGTGTCATCCCTTCTTATCTGATCGACAAGCGCAAGTTCCCATTCAAGGTATGCCTGCATTGCCTTTTCAGGAGCATCTTTACTTTCATATGGCTTGTACCAGACATCACTTATCGGTGATAGAGCCTCTGTCATGCCGTTTTCTGTAGGAAGCCCGTTTTGGATCCAGGCATCTGTTCCCCCTCCAAGTACGCGTACCGGTATATCCGGAAGGACCTCCTTCATATCTTTTGCGGCCAAATCAGCCAAAACCCCATGGGGGGAGGTAAGAATCAGCATATCTGCTTCAGGGATTTTCCCAAAATCTAACGGCAGTCGGCTGCGGATAATCCATAGGGCTCCTGGAATGTGACCATCCTGGTACTGGCGGCTTGTGGCAAAATCAATCAGGACAATTTTGTCATGGGAATCAAGAAAATGTTTAAGCTCAGCGGGAGAAACCTCTGGTGCGTTATTTAAACCTGGGATTTTCGGTCTATGGGGCCCTTGAACTAATTCCCTGTTGTTGATGCCTGCTGTGAGCACAAACACATGTGGCCAGCCCATCTGGATAAGCCATGAAGCAGTCATGGCAGCGCGGATTTCGATATCGTCAACAAGTACAACCCGTGCGTTTCGCACCGCCATGTATTCATCGGTTGCCTGAACCAACTGCCCTCCTGGAGCGTTTCGAGAGCCCTCAAGATGACCCGACTCAAACTCCTCGGGCAACCGGACATCAAGCACATACAACGTTCGTTGATCGGTCCCTTTCCTCCAGGATGTCAGTGTTTCATAATCTATTTTCTTAATACCAAATCGCTCAACCACCCTGGCCGCATGCGCCCTTGCCTTTTTAAGATTATTTAACGACGGCACGGGAGCTGTTCTATCTTTATGGTGTTCAAGATGGAAACCGGCCAGATGCCATCCCATTGTGCCATTCTTCAGTGCTGATACCCGATTCGCAATCCCTGCATTGATTAATGACTGTGCACCAATAATGCTGCGTGTTCGTCCAGCACAGTTCACAATCACATGGGTTTCGGAATCAGGGACCATTTCAAAGAATCGATAGACCAGCTCGGCTCCGGGCACGTTGATGGCCCCCGGGATGGTCATGCGATAATATTCCTCTTTGGGCCGGGCATCGAATATAACAAGATTCTCTTTCAGCTCCATTTTTGCCTTGAGTTCCGGTGCCGTTATGTGTGGTGTATGATAGGTGGTCTCGACAAACTCCCCAAAAGCTTTGCTCAGAACGTTTACACCCGAATAAAGCTCAAGGCGCTGGTTCCGCCACGCTTCAATACCGCCTTCCAGCATGTAGATATTCTCATAGCCAAGGTCGGCCAACCGTTCAGCAGCCCTTGCGGCCAGGCACAACGGATCTGAGGGGCCATCATCCACAAGTATGATTCTTGTGGTGACTCGAGGTATCAAATCGGCCACATGAAGCTCCATTCGGCTCAACGGGATAGAGTTTGAAAGCAGTATATGGGCCTTTGAATAGTCGCCTTGCTCGCGCACGTCAACAATGGCCAGTTCCTTTTCATCTTTTATCATTTTAACAAGCTCTTTGGGAGAAACCGATTTTGCCATGACAATGATCTCCATTATTTGATAGTCTGGCGGAACAAAACCTGATGGCCGAAGCCAGCAAGTCTCGGTGAACAATAAAACTTCTTTAATTTCGCCGAGAATTGCTTAGCCGACAGCAAGTCCAATTGACAACTATATCCCGCTTTTTCTATAGTTACAGAGTCTGCTGCTTGATGTCATAGATTAAATCGCCACGAAGGATCAACAAAAAAACCTGGAGAGGACAGCATGAATCCGATCAACTACAGGCTGCGCCTTGAACCAAACCTGACAGATTTCACGTTTTCCGGGAACATCGAAATTCTGCTGGATTTACCTCATCCTGTCTCTACCGTACAGTTAAATGCACTGGAGCTATCGATTCAGCACTGCAGTATTATGGAAAACAACATGCATCTGCCGTGCACTTTTAAAGTGGAACCGCAAAATGAACTGCTTCTGATTGCGCTTCCAAAGGAAATGACAGGAAAGGTTCAATTGAATATCGATTATACGGGAGAAATCAATGACAAGATGGCCGGATTTTATCGCAGCGCTTACGGCACAAAAGAGAATCGCAAATATATAGCGACCACACAGTTTGAAGAAAAAGATGCACGCCGGGCATTTCCCTGCCTGGACCATCCTGTGCATAAGGCGACCTTTGATGTCGAGATCATTATTGATGAATCGCTTACAGCCATATCCAACACACCGGTAAAGGAAGTAAAACCGGTGGCAGGCGGAAAGGTGCGAGTCAGTTTTAAGCGTACCCCCAGGATGAGCACCTATCTTGTATTTTTCGCTGTTGGCGATTTCAAGATTCAGGGCGACACTCAGGACAGGCGGGTCCGCATAGTTACCCTGCCCGGGCGCGAAGCATACACGCAGTACGGTCTTAGGTTCGGCTCAAAAGCACTTCGATTCTGCGAAGATTATTTTAATATCACCTATCCGCTTGGAAAGATGGATATGATCGCAATACCGGATTTTGCTTTCGGTGCCATGGAGAATTGGGGGGCCATCACCTTTCGGGAGAATCTATTGCTATACTATCCTGATATCACCTCAAAGGCGGCAGAGGAAAGAATATGTGAAGTGATTGCCCATGAAATCGTCCATCAATGGTTCGGCAACCTTGTAACGCCATTGGACTGGAAGTACCTCTGGCTGAACGAAAGTTTCGCAACCTATTTTGGATACGGTATCGTCGATCATTACAACCCGCAATGGAAAATCTGGGATCAGTTGGTCATTTCGATGACCGAAACAGCGTTTGAACGAGACTCCCTTGTTGAAACCTTTTCGATCGAAATCCCCGGTGAGGGGCATGCCGCCATCAATGCAGCCACAGCCCCGATCATATACAACAAAGGCGCAAACATTCTAAGACAACTCAAGGGATACATCGGTGCACAACGCTTCAAAGAAGGGCTGCAGGACTATTTGAAAACTTACCAGTACGACTGCGCAGCCAGCCATCATCTTTGGGAAGCCTTCCAGAAAGTATCTAACAGGCCGGTTGCCCGAATGATGAAAGGATGGATCGAGCAGCCGGGGTTTCCTGTGATCGATGTCAAGCGTACGGGGGATTCAATATCTCTGACCCAGAGCCGATTCAGCTACCTGCCAAACAGCTCTGACTATACGTGGCTCATACCTATAACCATCCAGACGTTTGACCGCTCTTTACGCTCTGAAACAAAAACCATATTGATGGAGAATAAAGTCGAAACAATACCCCTTGGAAAGGAGACCATCGCATATAAAATAAATTCCGGGCAAAGCGGCTTTTACAGAACTCGATACTGGGATACTGCAAATTTGAAAGCATTGGGGCAGCTTGTCCTGCAACAACAACTGCCTGCAATAGATCGGTGGGGCATTGAAAACGATCTGTTTGCATTTGTAAGAAGCGGGGATATCGCAATGGATGAATACCTGAATTTCTTGTCCAACTTCCGGCAGGAAACGGCGTTTTTGCCTGTCAGCAGTGTTGCTGGCAACCTGTTTACTACCTATCTGATTGCAGATGAAGGCTTGAGGCTTCGCATCGCATCCATGGGAAAATCCTTTCTAGAAGGTGTGCTGGACAGGATCGGATACGAACCTGTATCTGATGAACCGCATGCATGCTCGATTCTAAGAGATCGCATTTTGTGGCATGCTCTGATTTACGGCTCAAAGACCGCTGAAGCGTTTGCCCAAAACCAAATAGACCGCCTTTTTAAAGATCAAACCATCCATCCCGATATCCAGAAAAGCGCCATGCAGGCAGGGGCTCTTTTAGAAGGCGAAAGAGCGTACGCCTGGATGAGAAAACGGTTTCAAACTTCAAAAACCGAACACGAACGTTTGAACCTCTTGCTGGCCATGGGATGCTTTAAGGAAAAAGAGTTTGTTGAAAGTGCGCTGCGGTTTGCCCTAAAGGAGGTGCCGGCTCGAAATAAATTTATCCCCATTGTATCGGCGGCCGGCAACCCGCATGCCGTTTCCTTTTTGTGGCAATGGTATCTATCTCATTTAACGGAGCTTGAATCCTTTCATCCGCTTTTGTACGAGCGGGTACTTGCAGCTATAATTCCTGTTTGTACACTTAAAGAGCCAGATTCGGTAAAGGCGTTTTTCACCGATTACATGACAAGGCATCAGAACTTTAAAGACACGATCCAAATGTCTCTTGAAAGGCTTGAAATAAATCTCCGCATGCGAAGGGCTAGCTGAACCCAATCCCATGGTCGCATTTTCTTTAAGCGAAGCTTCGCTTCAAACCGACAAGTGACTCATTTGATCACGGCTCCAGAATCGACCCCTTTTGACCGAACTCACCGGGCTTATGAAACGATCCCTGCCATGATGTTCTTTCCTTTGGGCGATTTCGCGAAGGCTTCGCCCGTTTAATGGAATGTAATGCAGCTTGATATCCGCACAAAAACATGGAAGATATAAATCCTCCACAAAGCTTTTCGATAAAATGTCTTCTGTTCATGTCTTGATTAGCTTCGACCTGAACTGATCGGTTCCACGTTCAGGGTTCGGGGTTACAGTGTTATAACAGCTTCAAATCGCTCATGATATGAAAAAATTGAAAGATCATTAAGCTCAATTCATATTTTATTCTCATTTTTATTTCATTTTCAAGGTGCAATGAAAATTTGCCTTGAAACCGTTGAAATCCTTTTAATACTCTTGACTTATGTACAGGCTCTTAATAAAGTTTGCATTTAATTTTCCTTATCAATGCGCAGAAAGGATAAAAATCTTGTTATGAAAATCGCACAGTATCTGGAAAACAACCGGAGCAGACTGGGAATCGTTCAAGAAGACAAATTATACCCTCTGGATTTTAAAGGGGATATGATTCAGTTTATTAAAAGCGGCAAACCGGCTGAGCCCGCTGAGAACCCCTTGTCTCTTGATTCCGTAAAATGGCAAGCTCCCATCGCCAACCCCTCAAAGATTATTGCCATTGGACTGAATTATAGAGACCATGCCAGGGAAAGCAAGGGCAAGATCCCGGAGATACCGTTGCTGTTCGCAAAGCTTCCAAGCAGCATCATCGGCCATAATGAAACCATTTCGTGGAATCGAAATACAACTAAAAAGGTAGACTTTGAAGCTGAGCTTGCCATTGTGATCGGTAAGAAAACATACGAATGCACTGAATCTGAAGCTCTTGATGCGGTATATGGATATACCTGTGCCAACGATGTAAGCGCAAGAGACCTGCAGTTTGCAGACGGTCAGTGGGTTAGAGGTAAATCCCTGGATACATTTTGTCCGCTGGGGCCCTGGATCGTAACCCGGGACGAACTTTCAGACCCCCATTCACTGAAGATTCAATGCCGGTTAAACACACAGCTCATGCAAGACAGCAATACGGATCAGTTGATATTCAAAGTGCCGGAACTGGTTTCTTTCCTGTCCCGACATTTCACACTTATGCCGGGGGATATCATTTTATCGGGAACCCCAAGCGGTGTCGGCGCTTTTAGACAGCCGTCGGTTTATATGAAGGATGGGGATACGGTTTCGGTTGAGATAGAAGGCATCGGAAAACTTGTGAACCGTTGCAGTGAAAGGTGATCAAGCGCTATTAAAGTCGGCGGATGACCACAAGAGATCTTTCAAGCTCAAAGAAGGGAAGCCTGTAAGTTTTGGTCACAAGTGACCACCGTTGATCAGCCGCTTTAAAACCGCTGCTTTTGCTCAGAAGAAAAGAACGTGCGGCTTCGATTTCCATTTTGATCTGTTTCCCTTTGTAAGCGATGATCGCTCCACCGCTTGCAAGCAGGGGCCATCCCAGCTCAATCAAACGCAGCAAATCCGACACCGCACGGCTGACGATAACTCGGAACTGTGTTTCAACACGCAGTTGCTCGGCCCGGTCTTCGATCACCTGTGAGGCTTCGAGTCTAAGTTTTCGGATGATGTGTCTTAAGAAGTTTGCCTTTTTTCTTGAAGATTCAACCAGGTAAACAGACAGATCTGGCAGAAGAATTTTCAATGGAATACCGGGAAATCCCGCCCCAGAGCCGATGTCAAGCAGGGAAGCATCAGGGGCAATCATTTCCACAGGGGCGATGGAATCAAGGAAATGTTTTACCGCAATCTCCTCCGGCGCTGTTAAGGTTGTTAAATTCACCTTCCTGGTCCAAAAAATCAGTTCCTCAGCATAAGCGGCGAACACGTCCAGCTTTTCAGGAGCAATCTCAACACCCATCTGCCTTGCACCCTTTTGAAGAAACCGCTTCCATTGCGCTGAACCGATCTGCATAACACCTTAACTCAAGTTTTGCATCCTATTTTACCGTAAAATTGCCATTTTGCCCTATCTATAAGTATCTACGCTTTTCCCGAAAGTTTGCTCGGAAAAAGTGGCCCCTTTGGGGGCAGTTAAAATAAAAACCCAGTTGTAAGTGATCTAAAGTGCCTAAAGTTAAGGTATCGCTTCGCTCTTTCATTTTAAAAATAGACCAAATTCCTTAACTTTAGTTCACTTAAGCTCACTTTAAACTTTAGTTCACTATAAACGCTTATCAAAAGCATGTAATTCAATAACGACAACAAATTGTCGATATGATGTCGTCAAGCGCCTAACGGCTGCACCCTACCACCATGTAAGACATTGCAAAGGATTAGGGGCGCTAAACTTGAGAGCTTAAGTTCAAATCACTCCTCAGTATCTGAAAAGTCCATCCGGAAGGTCACTTCCCCTGCCGAGGCCGTAACCTTGGCATTGGGATATCGTTTTTTTAGCACATGGATCATGGCAGTATTTTCGCTCAGCACCGTTGCCAGGAAACCCCTGTAACCGTTTTCCCGGGCAATCTTTTCCAGTATCTGCAGCAAATAGGCGCAGATACCCTGGTTTTGGTAGTCTTCCCGAACCACGAAAGCCACCTCGGCGCGTTCTGGCTCTGCCTTTGCATAAGAGCCTATCGCCACGATTTCCTTGTGCCCGCCGCGTTGCACCAGACCAATAATGGACATATTTTTTTTATAATCCACACGGGCCCACTGCTGCTGGACGACCTCGTGGGAGAACAGTTTGACTCGATAAAAAAACCGCATGTAGATGGTTTTCTCCTGCAGAGAGTAGAAAAAGTTGCGATAGGCGAATTCATCCGACGGCAGCAGCGGGCGGAATTCCACCATTTTTCCGTTCTTCAACTTCATGGTGTTTTTATACTTTTCAATAAACAGCAAATCTTGCTCTGTAGGTGGAATTTGATCTGCGAAAATATAGTGCCGTTTCTTGGCAAACTCTATTAGATCTTTTCGAAATTTCGGGTGTGCGATCTGTGCAAGCTCCATTACCCGTTGATATATGCTCTTGCCCTGTAGCTCTGCAATACCGTACTCGGTGACGACGAAATTTACATCCCCCCGGGTGGTGGCAACGCCCGCGCCCTCGCTTAAATGAGAGACGATGCGCGACACCTTGCCGTTTTGGGCAGTCGATGGAAGGGCAATAATGGAAAACCCTCCTTTTGACATGGCGCTTCCTCTTAGAAAGTCCACCTGATCACCGATTCCACTGTAAAAAAGATAGCCAACAGAATCGGTACACACCTGGCCCGTCAAATCCACTTCCAGGGCCGAGCTGATGGAAATGAGATTATCGTTTCTGGCGATTTCTGTTGGGTTGTTAACAAATTCCGAGGAGCGGAAATAAAAAACAGGATTGCTATCCACATACCGGTACAGTTTTTCGGAACCCATGCATAAGGAGGTAACCGCTCTTCCAGGGAGCAATGATTTCTTCTTGTTGGTAATCACTTTTTTCTCAAACAGTGGAAGGAAACCATCGGTGATCACCTGGGTGTGAATGCCCAGATCGTGTTTGCCGTCCAAATGCTGCAAAATGGCATAGGGCAGATGCCCAAATCCTATTTGCAGCGTGGCGCCATCTTCAACAAGCTGTGAAACATAATGTCCGATTCTCCGCGAAACCTCGTTGTCTCCAATTCCCGGCAGTGCTTCTACAAGCGGCTCATCGTGGAGCACCAGACAATCCATCTCGTCTACATGAACGAAACTATCGCCCCATGTGCGAGGCATTCGGGGATTTATTTGTGCGATAACAAACTTGGCATTCTCCATTCCAGAGCGGGTGATATCAATAGATACTCCCAGGCTACAATATCCGAATCGATCCGGAGGGCTGACTTGAATCAGCGCCACATCAAGGCCGATATGATTACTTTTGAAAAGCCTGGGAATCTGAGAAAGGTATGATGGTATATAGTCGATTTTCCCCTCGAAGGCTGCTTTCCGCATGGTGCGGCTTATGAAAAACAGCTTGAGTGAAAATCGCCTCAAAAAAGAAGGGTCATCCACAAACTGGGCCAGCGTGTAGGAGAGCATCTGATAGATCATGATATCCTGGCACTTTGGTTCTCTTACCATCGCCCGAATCAAATGCTGAGGCTCTCCACAGCCTGTGCCTATGAAAACCCTGCTTCCACGCTTGATATTGGATACGGCGTTTTGAGCATCCATGATTTTTTTTGGGCAATGCTGGCGCAGCCAGTCGACGTAATCCATTGCAAACCTCCTCGTATGACGATTTTTCTTGACCCCGTTCTTGCAAAACGAATCAAAAGACGCGGTCTTCAGATACTGATAAACCATGTATACAGGTCATCTTGCAATGTGATTTATTCAACTACTGGGTTAATATCGATAGAAAGAGCCTTTTAGTCAAGTCAATCCACCATAAAAGGGGGATTTGACTCTGAAAGTCAACATTGCTATGATTTAAATCAATCGCTGATATGTATCACTCATCTTCAGTTCAATCGGCACGGAGTGCAAGCGGGGTGTGGAGATGGATGTGGATGCTGGGTATCGAAATCCGCTCGTTACTGTCGATATTATCATCGAAGTCAATGATTCCATAGTGCTCATTAAAAGGGCCAACCCTCCCCGGGGGTGGGCGTTGCCTGGAGGGTTTGTCGATTATGGAGAATCACTTGAAGAGGCGGCCATAAGAGAAGCAAAAGAAGAAACCTCTCTTGATATTCGCCTTTTAGAGCAATTTCATACCTATTCTGATCCGTACAGAGACCCCCGGCATCATTCGATAACCACCGTATACATCGCTTCGGCAGAGGGAGTTCCGAAAGCCGATGACGATGCGGTCAAGGTGGCGTTGTTTTCTGAAAATAACTTACCAGGCCCCATCGTTTTTGACCATGAAAAAATTCTGCGGGATTATTTTCGTTATAAAAACGGAACATCCAAAACACGGATATTTTACGTTGATCGAATCGCGGCAAGGAGGTGAACATGAAAGCTTCCGAGTCCTCATATTCGTTTAAATCCTTCGAGGAGCTGAAGATTTTGTTAGAAAAAGAGGTATTTCCGTTTCATTCATCTCCTTGCACGAGAAAACCTCCCGGAATAGAAACGGTAACCGACGCTAAAACAGAAAAACAGCTTTTCCTTGATGCCATGGCGGATGTAACCCCTATTTCCGGAAAATTAAGGGTGCAGATCGAACCCAAGTCCAAATCGCCGGTAGAACCGGAAGATGACTCAGATACACAGGCGGTTGCGGATCTCGAGAACCTGGTTAATCATGGAAAAGGGTTTGTGGTTGCACAGACTCCAGAATATATCGAAGGTACCGGATACCGGGTTCACCCGGAAATAATCGAGCGCCTTCACCGGGGGGATTTTTCAATACAGGCGCATATTGACCTTCATGGGCTTTCGGTGGAACACGCCAGGCAAGCCTTTGAAGCGTTTCTTAAGACATCGATCAAAACGGGAAAGCGTGCGGTCCTGATCGTCCATGGAAGAGGCCTCTCTTCACCATCCGAACCGGTGCTGAAAACCAAAGTATATGAATGGCTAACCACTGGAGTGTGGAGAAAATGGATAATCGCTTTTTCAAGTGCAAGGCTTTGTGATGGCGGAACGGGCGCGACATACGTACTGCTCCGGAACCGCCCCGTGACCAGACGCTTACGGAAAAAGATAAATGTCTCGCTTCGAAAATAATCCTTTCAAATCAATCGCGCTTTATAAAACCTCCCCATGCGGGCTAAAAGCCTAAGGGGCGTGAACTCAAGCTTCTTCAAAATGCAATGATTAGGCAAATCAGCATGTATTTTACGTTTATCGAGAACCGCTGATAAGACGGTATAGTTTTCTTGACTTTGGAATTATCATAATTAAATTAAGGATTTTATTGTGAAATAGCAATTTTTCAAGGATTAACGACGCAAGGTATTCATTCCTGGATAGGCTTTACTTTCGTTTGGAGGGTTTTTGAGGCAACACATTATGGATCATTTGATTGAAAATGTTAGAAATATCGGCATAAGCGCTCATATAGACGCAGGCAAAACGACTCTTACCGAGCGGATGCTGTTTTATACCAAAAGAATTCGTACCATGCACGATGTAAAAGGCAAAGATGGTGTTGGAGCCACCATGGATTCAATGGAGCTTGAGAAAGAACGCGGAATTACCATTGCATCGGCGGCCACATTCTGTGAGTGGAAAGGATATGAAATCAACATCATCGACACTCCCGGACATGTTGATTTTACCATCGAGGTGGAGCGTGCATTGAGAGTTCTTGACGGTGCCATTCTGGTGCTGTGCGCCGTAGGCGGCGTTCAATCTCAGACGATAACCGTAAACCAGCAAATGAAGCGTTATCACGTGCCGTGTATTGCGTTTGTGAACAAGTGCGACCGAAACGGAGCAAACCCATTACGGGTCATCCAACAACTCAAGGAAAAGCTGGGGCACAACGCGCTCACCTTACAAATGCCGATTGGTCTGGAAGCATCATTTGCAGGTGTGGTGGACCTCATACTTATGAAGGCCATTTATTTTGAAGGTATCAACGGAGAGGTGGTGAAGATTGAGGACATACCCGAACATCTCTTGGCTGAAGCTGAAAAGCGTCGTGAATATCTCATCGATGCGGCAACGATGTTTTCAGACGAACTTTTGGAAATCGTTCTTGAAAATAAAGCGGTTCCCCATGACCTCTTGGTTGGTGCGATTCGAAAAGGGGTGCTGGCACGGAAATTGACGCCGGTTCTGATGGGATCTGCTTACAAGAACAAGGCCGTTCAATCGCTTCTTGATGCGGTAACACAATTGCTGCCATGTCCTCTGGATGTGAAAAATGAGGCTATTGACCTGAATAACAATGAATCCCCGGTCCCATTGCTTGCCGATCCGCAAAAACCAATGGTCGCCTTCGCCTTTAAACTTGAAGATGGCCCCTATGGCCAGCTTACCTACGTTCGGGTCTATCAGGGAACACTTTCCAGGGGAGATGCCATTGTCAATGTACGAACCGGAAAAAAGGTCAAGGTGGGCAGGGTTGTGCGAATGCATGCAGACCAGATGGAGGATATCGAAACGATTCCTGCTGGATTCATTGGAGCTCTGTTCGGGATTGAATGTGTTTCAGGGGACACTTTCACAGCGCCGGACATTCGGCTCACCACAACATCGATGCATGTACCGGAGCCCGTCATCGCACTTGCCATTTCGGCGAAAGACCACAAATCCCGGATGAAAATGTCCAAGGCGCTTGCGCGATTCACCAAAGAGGATCCCACGTTAAAGTCTTTCGTTGACCAGGAAACAGGAGAAACCATTATTTCGGGCATGGGGGAGCTTCACCTGGAAATATATATCGAACGGATGCGCCGTGAGTACCAGGCAGACGTTGTGACCGGCACACCGCAGGTGTCCTACCGGGAAACCATTTCAAAGAAGGCCGATTTCAATTACACCCATAAGAAACAAACCGGTGGAGCAGGTCAGTTCGGCCGTGTGACAGGTTATATAGAACCCATCCTCGAGCAGGAGTTCGTATTTGAAAACCAGGTGAAAGGTGGGGCGATTCCCAGTCATTTTATACCTGCTTGTGAGAAAGGGTTTCGGAGTTGCTTGAGAAAGGGCCCATTGATGGGCTTTCCGGTAACGGGCGTGAGGGTTGTACTTACCGATGGGGCATCTCATGCGGTGGATTCTTCTGATTTGGCCTTTCAGACTGCTGCCAGAGCAGCATTCCTCCAGGCGTTTAAAAAAGCAGCCCCCGTCATTCATGAACCCATCATGAAAGTAGTGGTTGAGACACCTATAGAGTTCCAGGGAGCGATCATGGGATCTTTAACCCAGCGTCGCGGGATGATCGTTGGATCCCAGGACGAGGGTTTCCAGGCGATAATTGAAGCCTTGGTACCGTTGGCGGAGATGTTCGGATACTCAACCGCTCTCCGTTCACTGAGTCAAGGCAAGGCTCAGTTTACAATGGAGTTCTCAAATTACAAACAGCTGCCTGATCATATTGCAGAACAATTAAAGAAAAGGACATCGGAAGGAAAAAAGGCGGTAGCAACAGCATAGGAAAGGGTTCGATAACAATGCATAAAAACAGTCTTGGTTTCCAAAATCCGCTCAGGTTACTGACACAGCGAACAGAGGAAATTTTACCTCCGGGAGGGTTTGGTGCAATCCTTGCCCGTGCTGGGGTGGGCAAAACTTCTTTTCTCATCCAGATCTCCCTGGATTATTTGTTGCGGGGAAAAAATGTTCTTCACATCAGCCTAAATGATCCAGTGGAAAAAGTTTGCATCTGGTATGAGGAGGTCTTCAGAAACATCTCGGCGAATTGGAGCAGAAGCCAACAAAAAATGGCACGGGATAAGATGTTTCAGCACCGATTTATCATGACATTCACAAAAGAAGGGTTCACCGTACCGGTTCTGGAAGAGCGATTGACTGACATAACACAACAGAACGTATTTTCCCCTCAGATTCTTATGATGGATGGATTTCCCTTCCATGCCCGGTCTGATATACATCTTTACGGCTTAAAGAAGCTGTTGAAAAAGAATAGTCTGTGCAGTTGGTTTACAGTGCGAACCCACCGTCATGAAGCACCGGGGCCGAATGGAATGCCCCCATCCTTGGGAAAAGCTTCAGATCTTTTTGAAGTTGCCATAGAACTTAAACCCAGCGGCTCAGAGATTCACATCAATCCTTTAAAAGGTTGTGAGCACGGCCCCGGTGGCGGCGAACTGCTGTTGGATCCGGCATCGTTGATGATCAAGAATAAAGCATCATCAACTATATATTACCTAAACTGATCGGTCCCAGGTTCAGGGCTCGGGGCCAGAGGGTTACAGCCGATTGAAGTCGCTTGTAATTTCGAGCGGAATTTAGAAAATTCATTATAAACAAATGGGTTAAAACAGATTATACCACAACATACAGGCAGCCTTTTAATACTATGACAGGCCCTTTATGAAATTTCCTATCACCCTGTGCACTACCTCTGCACCCTTTCCCAGCAGAATCCCATGGCGGTTGAAATGAAAAAGCGTGTATTGTTTGTTTTCAGATCCGAGCAACTCGAATATCCGTTTTGAACCTTTCGGATCAACCACGGGATCTCCGGCCGATTGCACTATCAGTGCGGGTATCTTAAGCGATGGCAATTTTGGTTCCAGCGTCGTCATCAACCGCTCCAGCTCTCGCACTCCCGATATGGGATTTCGAAAATAGTTGATGTGCGGATTCTCCGGATGATTTTCCACAAATTCTTTTTTGGCACCGTTTAACTGAACGCGTTGCATCAGTCGATTCCAAACATCCACCGCAGGTACGAACTTGACTGAAAAATCATGCAGGCGCATAGGCGGACAAACCGCAAAGACACCAGCAAGGTCGTCCACACGAGTCGCCAGGTGCAGTGCAAGGCCGGCACCGGTGGAAAAACCTCCAGTCACAACCCGCTCACATAGACTGCGGACAACTGCATAACCGATATCAACCGACCGAACCCAATCCATATGGGAACGAGCAGCCAGATCGTCGGCAGACGTCCCGTGGCCTTTCAAACGTGGCACATAAACCCATATACCCTGCCGACCAAGGTGTTCGGCCAGTTCTTTTACCTCCAGCGGTGCGGCCATGTATCCATGAATGAGAAGAACACCGATTTTGCGTGACTTTCCTTTGATCAGGTATGGCATGCCCACGGCTTTGTTTTTGGACTCTCCGTCAATGTAATATGTTCGATAATCTCTGTGGTATTCAGATATGGCCTGTTCAAGCAAGCGCTGTGCAATCTTTCTGCGCAACCAAAACCGAGGCATCCAGGATACCCTCCTCAAATGCCGCTGCAACTGCTTCAACGGTTCCACTTCATTGGCTATAACCGCAACGGGGTTTTCAATCCGAATCTTGTGAAAATCAAATGATATGGAAAACCGGAAAGGATCTTTTACGATGGTCTTACCGCTTTTTTTGATCACCTTCTTTTCAACAGCAAGGGAAAGAAAATCCCTGAATCGATTGAATCGATCGTCGGTCAGAAGATGGAGTTGCTCGCCTTTGAGCTGGGAATGGTAATGAACTCCCAACTTTCCCAGGTCCGCCGATGCAGCCAGAAAAGCCCGTTGTTTTAATTCGTAAACATCAATATGCCGGCGGGGAATCATCCGAAGAATGGATGCAAACAGATGGTCGTGATTGACCGTGGTCATATTGTATATGGCAGACATGTACCGTTGCATAATCTCAAGCGCCGCCTTTCTCATATCCCGCCTTGAGGGGATGGGATCATCGAAATTGATTTCCTTCCTGTTTTTGATATCTCTGCCCACTGTGGATAGCCCCAAATAGTTCTCAATCTGAATCGGCTGCCCAATGCGCATATCAATATCCACGCCGGACAGCAGCATAGTACCTTCGGTCATGATTTCTTCCCGAATTCTCTCCGGCACCTTTTCAACGAACTGCTCTGCTAAATTGCTCAAGATGTTCTCTTTACCCCTCAGGGGGAAATAGGTCATGTTTATGGGAACTATAAAGGTTTTGTTCCTAAGAACCGGCTCGAGATCCCGTATCTCCAGCAGATCCTTAATTCGATTCGCTTCTTTAGAATTGACTTTAACCATCTCTTTGAGTCTCTGTCTGTAAAACTCCGTACGAAGGGCCAAGGTGGCGGCTCCCGTATGAGGGGGTCGTTTACCGCCGGCATAAAATATCATGAACCTGCCTTTATCGAATATCTTTTTGCTTTTCACCATTCGACCTTCCGGAAAGATAACCCACAGGGCTTCTCCGGTGAGCAGGGTTTTGACAATGAGCTGATCCCGATGAGGATTTCTAGTGGATACGGCACCCACTGCATCAAGGAATTTACCCAGAGCTCCTTTAAACAGGCTGTCATCTGCAAGGGACCATACGGGAATGCCGGTGATACGGTTTAGATGATACGGAAGCAGAAGCGTTTCGATTCTAGTGAAATGGTTGATGACGAAAATGATGGAACCATGAGGAATATTCTCCTGCTCGTGGATATTTAAACGAACCTTTGAAAGGGCGGAAATGGTTTTTACAAACAGACCGGTTGTGCGATAAGCGACCGAGTTCATTCCTTTTATAATATCGTCAAAATTCCAAATACGGTTGAATTGTTACTGTTTGGCAAAAGGGGCACATTGAACGAAAGCCAAACTAGCTGAATCGAAAGCCTTTACAGGAAAGCCTGAAATCCCACCCTACAATTTAATGACGATGGCCGGTGCCGCAAGTGGTTTTAAAAGGAAAATCCTGAAAGAGAGAGCAATTCTCGGTGAACCCCGTTGTTGTCAAACTACTCAAAAGGCGCAATCGTCCGGTACTGATAAATTCAAGCATACAGGCCATTTTACTATATGATTTATGCAACTATGATGTGAAAATGAAAACGCTCTCTATTTGCAGAATAATTGAATTTTTAAGCGTGTGAGGCTTGCAAAAAAGTGCGCCTTAAGTCGAATAAAATTTTTGAAGGCAAAATAATCATACCGAAGCTCGTAGGCGGCAGCCAATATGAAACATCGAGCTTAAGGCACAGGGGAGGGGTTACTAAGCAGCCTAAGATCTTGATCCCCCTTGTTTAATCGCTTTGTTAACGCTGATTGTGCCGTCATGGTGGGTGGTAAATTGTATTTTGCCTTTCAAAAATTTCATTCGACGCCATCGCATGGAACTTTTCGAAGGATTAGAGTGTGAAAAATGCAACCATTCGGCTCATGGCCTGGAATTCACCGAGAATTGCAGTGAAAGAGTCGGTTGACAGGGCATTTTTGCGGCAATAAAATAATAATTCAAATATTCTACATACATGTTGATAGGAAGTACCCTATGCTTTAACCACTTTCCCGTGGAGGTTTAGTGTGTTCTCAAAAATACTGATTCTTCGATTTCCCAAAACAGAGGTACAAAAACCGATCGTCTGTTATCTCGCCAAGGACTATGACCTCACATTCAATATCTTGAATGCAACTATTTTGCCGAGAAAAGAGGGTGTAATGGTGCTCGAACTGTCGGGCACCAGGAAAAACTTCAAAGAAGGGGTCGAATATCTTAAAACACAGGGAGTACAGGTTCAGAATGCGGCACAGAAAGTGAAACGAAATCAGAAAAAGTGCACGCACTGCGGTGCATGCACGGCAGTATGCCCTACAGGAGCCCTGTCCATTGTAAGACCGGAAATGTCAGTCTCTTTTGAGGAGGCAAAGTGCAGTGTATGTGAGCTGTGTGTTCCTGCCTGTCCGACTCGCGCAATGGACGTTCGGCCAATGAACGACACGTTTTTTTAAATGAAGAAGAAAATAGCCATTGCCTTAAGCGGAGGCGTGGATTCCACGGTAGCGGCGTATCTTTTGAAAAGACAGGGATGTGAGGTTATCGGAATTCATTTCATAACAGGATACGGCCCTGTTGGTGAAAGGGCCGGGGTTCTGGAAGGCACCGATGATTTTTCGGCCGCCAGGGAGGCTGCTTTGCGTCAGTTACTGCCCATTGCCAAGATCATTGACATTCCCATAGAGGTCATCGATATCCGCTGTGAGTTTGAAGAAACAATTGTTGCTTATTTCGTTAGAACGTATCAGGCAGGGCGAACCCCCAATCCCTGCATTGTCTGCAACCCGCTGATCAAGTTCGGTTTTCTGTTCAAGGCAGCACAAAAACTGGGGGCAACAGCATTGGCCACCGGACATTATGCTAGTGTCATCCGGGATGAAACCGGCCGCTTCCACCTGTTTAAGGGGGTTGATCCTGAAAAGGAGCAATCCTATTTTCTATCCAGACTGGAAAAGAACCATCTGAGCCGGGCACGATTTCCGCTGGCAAAAATGACAAAGCCGCAAGTCATACAAATAGCGAAAGAAAAAGGGTTTCTGACTTTCGTAAAAAAGGAAAGCCAGAACATCTGTTTTGTAGGACAAAAACCCTATGCTCGGTTTCTTATCCAAAAAGCAGGCATTAAACCGAAACCAGGTCCGATTGTAGATATGAAAGGCCACAGGATCGGTGAGCACATGGGGGTGCATCTGTTTACCATCGGCCAGCGCCGTGGTATAAATTGTCCGGCAGAAAAACCCTTTTACGTTGTAAGAATTGATACTCGAAACAATCGCCTGGTGGTGGGAGATAAGAAGGATCTTTTGGCTTGGGAATGCAAGGTGGAAGATATACGTTGGATCCAGGACCCTCCGTCTTCCCCCGTGACTGTTGAAACAAAAGTCAGATATCGGCACAAAGCGGCCCCCTGTATCCTGATTCCGATAGATAAAAAAAGTGCACTGATCAGGTTCAAAAAGCCTCAATCTGCTGTGACCCCGGGTCAGTGTGCGGCTTTTTACTCCGGAGAGGAAGTACTTGGCAGCGGGTGGATTGAACAGACCACGGCTCCAGAGGCTGGATGAAAGAGAGCTTGTTGGGTGGAACTAAAATCAGCGGATAACAATGCCGAAATTCAAAATCGTCACATTGGGTTGCAAGGTAAATCTATCTGAATCAGATGTCATCTCAAGCCGGTTTGAAGCAAACGGTTGGCTGCCGGTCCAATCGGATGAACCGTCCGATTTATGTATCGTCAATACGTGCGCCGTTACGCTGAGGGCCTCGCAGCAATCAAGGCAAGCGGTCAGAGGCGCCATCCGATCCAATCCCGATGCCCTGGTTTTAGTAACCGGATGTGATGCCCAGGTGGAACCTGAAGCTTTTCGAGAAATCCCAGGGGTCCACGAAATCATTTCACAGAAAGAAAAACTGGATATCCCCGGCCGGTTTCCTGTACAGCACCTTGCTGAAAGCGGCGATGGCCGACATAGGCTCGATACACTTCATTACTGTTCATTTGCATCGGCTATCAAAAGAACACGGCCCTTTCTAAAAATACAGGACGGCTGCGACGCATTCTGCACCTATTGCATCGTGCCTTATGCCAGAGGGCCAAGCCGCAGTATGCCCTCGGAGCAGGTTCTGTTAAACATCCGTCGATTGAAGGATGCCGGCTTTCGGGAGGTTGTTCTTTCCGGCATCCACCTGGGAAGTTATGGCCTTGATCTGCGTTCGGAAAACACGCGTCTTGTGGATTTGTTGAAAAGAATCGATGCCGATGGCGTCATAGATCGTGTAAGGTTAAGTTCCATTGAGCCTCTGGAGCTGAGCGAAGACATCATCCGGCTTGTGGCAGCCTCGAGCTGTATCTGCCATCATTTTCACATTCCTCTTCAAAGTGGAGACGATGGGATTCTTAAACGAATGAACCGCCCATATTCTATAAGTCATTTCAAAGAGCTGGTGTTGAAGATTCACAAATGGATACCCGATGCCGCCATCGGTGTAGATGTGATGATAGGATTCCCGGGGGAAACCGATACAGCTTTCGAAAATACCTGCAAGCTGATCGAGCAGTTGCCGATAAGCTACCTGCATGTTTTTCCTTTCTCTTCAAGAAAAGGCACTGCTGCCAGCAGATTTCCGGAGCATGTCGAATCGAGAATCAAAAAAATAAGGTGTCAACATATGCGGTCTCTTGGCATCAGGAAGAAAAAGGTTTTTTACGAAAGATTCATCGGCGCACGGCTCCTTGTTTTGATAGAAGAAACCGCAGACCCTCAATCAGGTTCTCTGAGAGGGAAAACTTCAAATTACCTTACCATTAAGGTAAAAGGACCCGATGAGCTGAAAAACCAAATCGTATCCGTCAGGCTAGTTGAAATGAACGGGATCGACTCGGTGCGGGGTGAAATTTTCTGAAAGGAGGTAAACAATGGCGCTTTATCTTGTTCAACACGGCAAAAGCCTGCCCAAAGAGGTGGATCCTGATCAAGGGCTTTCAAAAGAAGGGATTTCCGAAGTTAAGCGCATTGCCGATCTGGCGAAACAACACAGTGTGAAGGTTTCCCGTATACAGCACAGTGGCAAAACCAGAGCGCGCCACACGGCTGAGATATTCGCTGAGGCGCTGGGTTCCGGGAAAAGCATAAGCGAAAGAAGCGGGATAAATCCCTTGGATGATGTCACCACCATCGCTGCCAGCCTGAATGCAGCGGAAAATCTTATGCTGGTGGGCCATCTGCCGTTCATGGAACGGCTTACCTCCTATCTTCTAACCGGTTCCATCGAACCGCTCATTTTCAAATTTCAAAACGCAGGGATTCTTTGCCTGGATCAGGACCCAAATACATTTAGGTGGTTCATAAAGTGGGCGCTTATGCCAAATATGGAATGAATATGCCGGATATATGATATGAAAGGATTCTGGATCGGGGGGATCCTGTGTGCGGTATTGTTTGCCACGCTGTTTTCAATCCGCCTGGAATTGTTCGATGTTTTCAATAAAAACCCTCAGTTGAAATCCACTCAGCCGATAACTTCCATCACCGAACGGGATGTGTGGATGAACATCTTTCAAAGGGATCGTAAAATCGGCTTCTCCTACAGTACCTTAAGAAAGATGCAAAACGGATATTGGCTGCAAGACACCGTCTTCATCCGTATCAATACACTTGGCATGGCTCAAAATCTCAGACTGCTCACCAAGGCACGATTATTGCCAGATTTTTCCCTTTCTTCTTTTGATTTTCATATGAATTCATCGCTATTCTGGTTTCATGTAAACGGTTTTTTTTCGAAAAATTATTTGAAAGGCCAACTGGAAACAGCTTCAGAGAAAAAAAACTTCGAATTGAACGTTAAAAGACCTATCTATCTTTTTTCCACTCTGGTTGAAGCGGCCCTGGCCTCGGATCTTCAACCGGCAGATCAGACCCGCCTGTTCATTTTTGATCCTGCATCCATGGAACCAGTTCCGGTAGAAATCAAGCTTGCAGGAACAGAAGAAATCTATGTAATGGGACAGAAAAAACTGGCCAGGAAAGTGAACTACTCTTTTAAGGGGTTTACACAAACGGCATGGATCGGTAAGAATGGAGAGATTTTGAGGGAAAGCGGATTTTTGGGGCTTCGGCTCGAGCGCACCACCCGGGCCGAAGCCTTGGATAGCCCCCGCATTGAAACCAGCGAGGATCTGACAAAGCTTGCCTCTGTTCCCACAAACCGAGTCATTCACAACCCGGGTCAACTTCAGATGCTATCGGTGAGAATCGATGGAATTCCTATGGAAGGGTTTTTTCTAGATGGCGGCAGGCAAGTACTGGACGACAATATGCTCACGGTAACCAAGGAATCCCTGGAAAAACCGCGTTTCAAAGAACCGCTTCCGGCCGATCGGGGCCTGCAATTTCTAAAACCTTCTGCCTTGATTCAAAGCGACCATGCAAAAATAAGAGCCCTTGCCGCCAGCATCGTAAACCCAACGGATAGGCCTGTGGAAAAAGCCAAAAAACTGCTGAGCTGGGTGTACAGAAATATCCAAAAGCGCCCTGTCCTGTCCATTCCGGATGCTCTGTCCACTTTGAAGCATAAAATGGGCGACTGCAATGAACACGCCGTACTGCTGGCCGCTCTTTCAAGAGCTGCAGGAATTCCAGCGAAAATAGAGGTGGGACTTACCTATTTGAACAAGCGGTTCTACTATCATGCTTGGAACCTGCTCTATACAGGCCAGTGGGTTACCGCGGATGCAGCAATGGGACAAATCCCCGCAGATGTAACTCATCTGCGATTCTTTAGCGGCAATGATCCGTCTTTTCTGGATCTGGTAGGAATGATAGACAGGGTGAAGATAACTGTTGTTGGAATGAGTGGATGATCAAACTTGAAAAGTTAACCAAACGGTTCGGCAAGACCGTTGCGGTGAATGATTTGAACCTGGAAATATCGCCTGGGGAGATTTTCGGATTTATTGGTCCCAACGGTGCCGGCAAGACGACCACAATCAGAATGATGGCCGGTATTCTTCAACCCTCCTCCGGTACGGTGACCATATGCGGCATCCCGATGCATCTGCAACCGGAGCAGGCCAAAATGAGAATCGGTTTTATTCCGGATCGACCCTATCTGTATGAAAAACTGACCGGCATGGAATTCTTGCGGTTTACAGCCGATCTTTTTCATGTGGATTCCGAAGAGTTTTTAACTCGGGCAGAATATGTTCTGGGAATGTTTTCCCTGCTGGATTGGTCTGAAGAATTGATAGAATCCTACTCCCACGGTATGAAACAGCGGCTTATTATGGCCGCTGCGCTACTTCACGACCCACAGGTAATTATCGTGGATGAGCCCATGGTTGGGCTGGATCCTGCTGGAATCAAAATGGTTAAAGAACTGTTCAAGAATCTGGCAGAAAAGAAAGTGACCATCTTTTTGTCAACCCATACGCTTGCACTTGCGGAAGATTTGTGCCATCGGCTCGGCATCATTGATAAAGGCAACCTGCTTGCCGTTGGCACGGCAACAGAGCTGAAACAGCGCGCACAATTGCTTAAAGCAGATCTGGAAGAGGCGTTCATTAAACTGACGTCGGGAGCGGTCTCTTAGAATGCAGCAAATTTTGACACTCTTAAAACCGCGATTCTGGTCTTTTAGAAATCCCGGAAGAAAAAAGAGGCAATCGCTTCGGCTTTACACAATGGCGGTGGTGGGCATTTTAGTTTGGGGCGGCATATTTACCGTGTCATTTCGTGTGCTGCTCTATTTTCAGAGCATCCAGGAACTTGGCGATCTGCTTGCCTATAAATTGCTTTCCATGGTATTTTTAACACTCTTCTCTCTTTTGGTGTTCAGCAGTACAATCACCTGTCTTTCAAAACTGTATTTAAGCAAGGACCTTTCACTGGTGCACTCCCTGCCGGTGTCCAGTTATAAAATATTCTTTTCAAGATGGATTGAAAGCACCATGGACAGTTCCTGGATGGTTGTTGTATATACCATGCCGGTTTTCATCTCCTATGCTCTGGTATACACTGCAGGGGCCGGCTATTACGTAACGCTTTTGTTGACTCTTCCGGCGCTGTCGATAATTGCCTCGTCCATAAGCGCGTTGCTCGTCATGGCGGTGGTTGTTCTTATTCCCGCCAATCGCCTCCGAAGCATATTCATATTCCTTGGCCTGTCCCTTTTCCTGATTCTTTACATCGCTTTCCGTCTGCTTCGACCCGAACGCCTGGCAGACCCTGAAATGTTCGCAACTGCGCTTATCTACTTGAAGGCCTTAAGAACACCGGGCTCTCCTTTCCTTCCAAGCACTTGGGCTTATGACGCACTAAAGGCGGCCCTTGCGGGTGTTTACACCTCTGCAGGATTTCATGTAGCTCTTTCCTGGAGCTTTGCCGTTTTCATGTGTTTTGTAAATCTCCTGTTTGCCAATGCGGTGTATTTCTGCGGTATGTCCAAGGCGCAAACAGCAACTGTACGGATGATCAGGCCGTATCGAAACCGCAACACGCTGGCGCCTTTTCTTTCAGGCCCCATAAGGGCCCTTGTGATAAAGGAAATAAAAACCTTTTTTCGAGATCAAACCCAGTGGTCACAGGTGTTTCTCTTAGCGGCTCTGTTTTTCATTTATATCTATAATTTCAAGGTACTGCCCATAGAAAAAGCCCCAATAGAAACCATCTATTTGCAAAATGTACTCTCTTTTCTGAACATGGGTCTTGCAGCATTTGTGCTCACCGCAGTGACGGCTCGATTCGCCTATCCGGCGGTAAGCATGGAGGGAGATACATTCTGGTTGGTCAAAACCGCGCCGATCAGCACGAGGGCTTTTCTGTGGGCCAAGTTTTTCATATATTTTATTCCGCTGCTTCTGCTGTCACAGATAGTCATCATCATCACAAATATTCTGCTTCAAGTAAAACCGCTTATGATGATGATATCTTCGCTCACCATGCTGTTCATGGTGCCTGGAGTCGTATCTCTGGGAATCGGCATGGGGGCCGCCTACCCTGATTTTAAGTCCGAAAACCCGGCACAGACGGTAACAGGATTTGGGGGGCTTCTGTTTATGATGTTATGTGCGTGGTTCATCGGTATGGTGATTATCTTCGAAGCACATCCGGTTTACCACCTCTTCATGGCGGATTTGCACCAGCGCCACCTTTCCGGTATCGAACTTGTGTTTATCATTGCAACGTTTGCCACAGTACTTTTAATCTGCATCCTTGCTGTCGTACTACCAATGCGATTTGGAGAAAAACGGCTCTGTCAATTACAAATATAAACTGCGTACCGGCTTAAAGCCGGTGGCTTTAGGGATCAAGGGGTCGAGGATTATTCTGCTGTTTCCTCATTAAGACAATAAGCCGACTGTCCAGAAAAGAGTTTTTTCCATTTTCATAACAGCCCTTTGAAAGACCCCACTCCAGCAACCTCCGACTAGGCCACTTTGGGATTTGCTTTTTTCCACTTCTCCGGTCCGATAAGGCTCTTTTTCTTGGCATATAACTTGCTTGATATACACCTGAAAAGAATAAACTGATAAAAGCCTTGGCCTATTTACCTTTGTGCCATTGTTCAGACTATATTCGACGGAGGAACCAATGACAGCGCTATCAGAAGCGAAGAAACAAGATCTGTCCAACCTGGAGGGAAAATATCTCACCTTCAAATTGGCCGGTGAAGACTACGGCATTGGAATTCTAAAGGTTAAGGAAATCATCGGGATGATGCCGATAACCCCTGTTCCGCAAACAGCAGAATTCGTTAAAGGTGTGATCAATCTGCGTGGCAAGGTTATACCCATCATCGATCTCAGATTGAGGTTCGAGATGCCCGAAGTCGAATATTCGGATCGCACCTGCATTATAGTTGTTGAGACAAAAGGCCGGGAAGGAATGGTTTTGATGGGGATCGTGGTGGATGGGGTATCCGAGGTTGTCAACATCGGCTCAGAACAGATCGAAGCCTCTCCCGCCTTCAGTGCAGAGTTCGATACACGATATATCCTAGGTATCGCTAAATTCGAAGATAGTGTCAAAATTCTGCTCGATATCGATTGGGTGTTGGATCCACAGGAGATGACATCCATAAAAAGAATGATGTCAGATCCAGGCGATTAGGGAGCAATGCAGGCAATGGACGATGCGCTTGAGAAAATAAAAAAGCAGATCGAGAAATTGGCTTTACAGGCAATCTCTCTGGAACCGGACGATATTCCCGCAATGGGTGGCCTTTTGAACATGCTCTCATCTGTTCAAACCATTGCTGAAACACTCGATAATACTTCTATGCTTACCCTCATCAAGGGATTGAGGCAGTATATCGAAAAACTTGTGCTGAAGGAAAAAACCGAACTGACCCCAGTGGAAGAAGCAATTTCCGTGTTACAGGACATCTGCCAGTGTATGTTAAACGATGAGCCTTATCCGCTGAACATTTTTCCAGTTCTTGAAAAGCTGGATGTATCCCCCGATGATTCCATTCAACCAGAACAAACCATTATCAATGGTGAGGCATCCTCCGAAGCGGACCAGGAACAACACCTAAATGATATGAAGGAAGATTTAGATACATATCGAGATTTTGTACTTGAAACACTTGAAAATTTGGGAAAAATTGAAATTCACCTCATCGATCTTGAACAGTTTCCTCAAAACCCTGATACGATCCACGTCCTGTTCAGGGCTTTTCATACCATAAAAGGTGTATCTGGTTTTTTAAATTTAAAGAAAATAAACCGCATCTCCCATAGCGTTGAAAACCTGCTTGATGGTGCCAGAGAAGGTGAATTCAAAATAAACGACACCATAATAGATATTATTCTCGAAGCCGTGGACGGTCTAAAGCAACTGATCAATTGCGTTGAACTTGCCATGGCCATCGGCGATCCGAACCTGGAAGGCGATATCGATCTTGAACCTTTGATTGACAAACTTGATGAGACGCTTCGGGTTTCAAAACAACAGAATAAAAGAATCGGGGATCTGCTGGTGGAAACCGGTGCCATCGCTGAAAAAGATTTAGAAAACGTGCTGGAAAAACAGAAATCGGATCCCGGTAAAAAACTTGGTGCCATACTGGTTGATGAAAAAATGGTGAAATCAAAAGATGTGATTAAAGCTTTGCGGGATCAGAAAAAAGGCGTACGTATCGGTAATTTTCAGGTAAAAGTCGATACCGAGAAATTGGATAACCTGGTGGATCTTACAGGGGAGTTGGTTATTTCCCAATCGATGCTCCGTCAAAGCAGCCGGATGATGGCGTTTGACGATCATCAATTCAATCAGAACTTAAGCCGTTTAGCGCAAATTGTTTCCAGCCTGCAGAAAACCGCTACGTCCATGAGAATGGTCACGATCAACAGTATCTTTCAAAAAATGGTTCGACTGGTCAGGGATCTGGCGAAAGACTCAGGTAAGGACGTCAGGCTGGAAATGTTCGGAGAAGAAACTGAAATTGACAGAAATCTGGTGGAGGAGCTCTATGAACCGCTTGTCCATATGATTCGCAACGCGGTTGACCATGGGATAGAGCCTGTTGAGGAGCGACGAAGAAATGGAAAACCGGCAAAAGGCACGATCCGCCTCGGCGCCTGTCAAAGGGGTGGGCATATTATTATTGAAATTCAGGATGATGGGCGCGGAATGAACGCGGCTCAAATATTACAAAAAGCCGTGACAATGGGTTTGATCGATAAGGGGGCGAATCTTTCGGACGCAGAAATATTCGATCTTGTATTCCATCCCGGCTTGTCGACTGCCAAAAGAATCAGCGATATATCAGGCAGGGGTGTCGGAATGGACATCGTTAGGAAGCGGATTGAGAAGCTTCGCGGCCGTGTTGAACTCCAGTCCAAGCCGGGAGAGGGGTGCACGGTATCCATAAGCCTTCCATTGACTCTGGCCATTATTGACGGAATGGTCGTAAGGGCCGGATCTGAATGCTATATCATACCGACACTGACAATAGTCGAATCCTTTCAACCGAAAAGAGAAGATTATCACACCGTTCAAGGAAAGGGCGAACTGGTCAGGGCACGCGGAAACCTGATTCCTTTGATACGACTTGACATGATATTCGGCATGGGAAAAGCGAAAAAAAATCCATGGGAAGGGCTTGTGGTAGTGGTGGAAAACAACGGCAAAAAGGCAGGATTGCTCCTTGACGAATTGCTGCGTCAGGAGGAGATCGTAGTGAAAAGTCTGGGAGAGGCCCTTAAAGAAATCCGGGGAATCGCAGGGGGAGCGATTTTGGGTGACGGAAAGGTCGGATTGATACTTGATGTGGAAGCACTGCTTGATATGTCGACATCGACCCTGGATGCTGCAAAATAACAATAACCCCGAGGACTTGTCCTCATCCACCTATGATAGGGGATATGCTTTGTGAAACACATTGTAGGTGTATCAGACATGAAAGTAACCTCGGATTCGAAAGATACGCTAGTAACCTATTCGCTGGGATCCTGTATCGGCATCTCAATTTATGATCCTCGGGTTAAGGTGGGGGGAATCCTGCACTACATGCTTCCGGACTCACGGATCGATCGTGCCAAGGCACAAAACAACCCTTTCATGTTTGCAGACACCGGCATTCCCGAACTGTTTCACGCAGCAATCGAATTAGGCGCCAGCAAAGAACGAATGAAAATTGTTGTTGCCGGTGGTGCCCAAATTATGGATGAACATGGTTTTTTTGAAATTGGAAAAAAAAATTATGTGGCCGCAAAAAAACTCCTGGCGAGCTACAAGATTAAATCGGATTACGAAGATGTGGGAGGGAAAATCAATCGGACGCTCATTTTGTCCATCCAAACCGGCAGAACGATCATCAAGGCAGCCGGCATCGGCAATCTGTATATCTGAAAGAAGAGGTGGATCTCTGTGGTTTCCAGCAAAGGCATAAAAGTATTGATTGTAGACGACTCGGCGATCGTGCGCAAAATATTCACCGAAGAGTTGTCCAAAGAGCCTGATATTGAGGTCATCGGCACCGCATCGGATCCGTTCATTGCCAGGGACAAAATTGTAAAACTAAAGCCAGATGTCATCACGCTTGATATTGAAATGCCTCGCATGGATGGTTTGACCTTTCTTCGAAAATTAATGCAACACCATCCGATGCCGGTTATTATTGTAAGTTCCCTTACCCAAAAGGGCAGCAAGTTAGGGCTTGATGCACTTTCTCTGGGTGCGCTGGATGTTATTTCCAAACCAGACGGTTCATACTCTGTGGGGGAAATGCGCAAGCAATTGGCGGAGAAAATTCGAGGGGTAACCCAGATAAACTTAGATACGGTTGCTTGTAGAAGCCGATTGCCAACTATTCCAACAACACAGCTTCTTTCCGCTGCCAAGGACAGGGGCAACGGTAAAATTATTGCTATCGGGGCATCCACCGGGGGTACGGAAGCCATAAAAACAGTTCTTGTCAGCATGCCAACCGAAGCACCGGCCATATTGGTGGTTCAGCATATGCCCGCTTATTTTACTGCATCTTTTGCCGAAAGGTTGAACAGACTTTGCAGGATCGACGTGCGGGAAGCGAAAGATGGTGATGTGCTTCGCCGGGGAATCGCACTGGTGGCACCGGGTAACTTTCATATGCTGTTGAAAAAAAGTGCACATCGATACTGCATCAGGATCAAATCGGGACCGATGGTAAACCATCAACGACCTTCCGTAGATGTCCTGTTCAAGTCCGTCGCCGATCATGCGGCCGAAAACGCAGTGGGTATTCTTCTGACCGGAATGGGAACAGATGGAGCGGATGGATTGCTGCAAATGAAACGATCAGGTGCAAGAACAATTGCTCAAGATGAAAAGAGCTGTGTCGTGTTTGGGATGCCGAAAGAAGCGATCAAAGCAGGAGCGGTTGAAACCGTGGCAAGCCTGGAGCAGATAGCAGGCTGTGCTCTTAAAATGATCTGAGCAGTATTTCCTGCCTCACTGTGAGGTGATGATGACAGGGAAAATTCTCATTGTTGATGATGAGCTGGATATTCTGGATATGCTGAGCGGCTTTTTGAAACAGGAGGGGTTTATCGTCAACACTGCTTCCAGTGGAGAAGAGGCGATTCGAGTCTTCAAATCGGAGCCGTTTGATGTGGTTATCACAGATATGAGAATGCCCGGCATGGATGGTTTGATGCTGATGCGCCGTGTAAAAGAGCTGGATGAAGATGTCGAAGTCATCATTCTAACCGCTTTTGCGGCTTTGGATAATGTTATCGAAGCGTTTCGTCATAAAGGCGCATTCGACTATTTAACCAAACCGCTTGATAACATTAACGATCTGTTTATCACCGTAAGCCAGGCGCTTAAAAGCAGACGGCTTAAGATCGAAAACAGGGCGCTGGTAGAACAACTGCAGCAGGCAAAAATCGATCTTGAGCTTCGAGTAAAGGAAAGAACTTCGGAGTTGACCCGGGCAAACGAGCAACTAAAGTCTGAATTGCACCGGCGAAAAGAAATAGAGAACGCCCTGCAGCAAGCACACGATGAGCTTGAAAAGCGCGTCAAGGAACGAACGATCGAGCTGGAAACCGCCAATGAGTTACTGAGACGTGAAATAGAAGAGCGCAGACGAATCGAAGAGCAAATCCGAAAAAGCAAGGCCTTGCTTCAGTCTGTTTTTGACGGAATATCGGATCCTTTGTTAATGCTGGATGATAAGAGTTCAGTAAGGATGCTAAACAGGGCTGCTGTGGAATACTTCCGGATCGAGTATGCCGATGCACTGGACAAACCCTGTTATAAAGCATTAATGAAAACAGAACGCCCCTGTGAGATGTGCCCTATACCGTCATTGATTAAAGAGGGAAAGCCGGCATCGTTGGAAAGAAAAGGTCTGCTCAACCCCAAGCGCTTGGAGCAAGTTGTCATATATCCTTTGCATGAAGATTCCAACACCCCACCAGGTGCTATTCTGCGGATCAGCGACATAACAGAGGCCAGATCAATGGAACGCCAGCTTATGCAGAATGAAAAGCTGGCCTCTTTGGGCCTGCTGGTTTCAGGCATCGCTCATGAAATCAACAATCCCAATAATTTTATTTCATTTAATATACCCATCCTAAAAGATTATTTGAAAGAAATGCTGCCGGTTCTTGATATGCATGCCCGGCGACACCCCGACTACCAAATAGCGGGCATGCCCTATGAGGAGTTCCAGAAAGACTTGTTCAAGCTTGTGGACAACATCGAGCATGGTTCCAGGCGGATTACCGCTACCGTAACAGGTCTTAAAGCTTTTTCACGAAAACGAGACTATAGGGAAAATAAATGGGTCGATCTTAAGACAGTGATCGAGAAGGGAGTTGCCATCTGTCGCAGTCAAATCGAAAAAGTAGTCCGTTCGTTTGAGGTGGATATACCTGAAAATCTGCCTTTAATTTACACCGACCCGGAGATTATTGAGCAAGTGGTTGTCAATATCTTGATAAATGCTGCACAGGCCGCCGACAAGAATAATTCATGGATCAGGCTTGCAGTTTATTCTGGAAATTCCGGGCAGAATCATATTACGATAGAAATCAGCGACAATGGCTGTGGAATGGATGAAACCACTTTGAAGAAGATTTTCGACCCCTTTTTTACCACCAAGGATACAGGTGAAGGAACAGGCCTGGGGTTGTATATCTGTCACAACCGTATCGAAGCGATGGGGGGGCGAATCGAAGTGGAAAGTAATCCCGGAATTGGCAGCACCTTTAAAGTGATCTTAATGGACCAGAAAGTTGCCGGGATAACACAGAAAATCGAAGGGTCACCTGGCGATGGATAACCGTATTATAATCGTCGATGACGAGCAAGACTTTCTTGAGAGCGCAAGAAGAGGGCTGGTAACCGCAGGTTTCCGGAACGTGGTTACGGAAATAAATCCTCAAAAGGCTGCCGAGATGTTCCGCACCGATCACCTCTTTGATGTGGCGTTGATCGATATCACAATGCCTGGGCTCAATGGGCTGGAACTGCTGGAGGTCGTCAAAAACACCAGCCCAAATACCGAATGCATTATGATCTCGGCACTAAACGAAGCTCGAACCGCCGTTGAATGCATAAGAAAAGGAGCATATGACTACCAGGTAAAACCGATAACCAGAGACGACCTTGTACACACGATTCATCGTGCCCTGGAGAGAAAACGCCTGCTGGACATACTGGATGTTCGGAAAAAGAAGCATCTTCCTGATTTGACGCACAAAGAAGCCTTTCGCCCGATCGTAACCCGCTCACCCACCTTGATCCGGATTCTGAAGGAAGCCGAGCTGCATGCTGCAAGTACCGTCCCGGTTTTGATTACCGGAGAAAGCGGAACCGGCAAAGAACTGCTCGCAAGAGCCATTCACCTGGCAAGCCCCAGGGCCAGCCAACCATTTATTGCAGTAAACATGGCATCTATGAGCAGCACACTGTTCGACGCCGAATTTTTCGGTCACACCAGGGGAGCTTTTACAGGGGCGGAGAAAGATCGAGCAGGTTATTTGGAGCATACCAATCGCGGTACGCTGTTTTTGGATGAAATCGGCACGGTGCCTGCAGAACTTCAGGGAAAACTGCTTCGGGTTTTACAGGAAGGAGAATACACCAAGCTCGGCACCAACCAGCCGCAAAAAGTGGATATCCGTTTTATTGCTGCTACCAACGAGGATTTGGATCGTCTGATGGCCAAAAATGCATTCCGCAAAGACTTATACTACCGGCTCAAAGGAGCCTGGTTGAGCCTGCCGCCTTTAAGGGAAAGAACAGAGGATATTCCCCTGCTTATTGATATATTTCTAAGAGAACTTAAGGGTGATTCCCCAAATGCAATCATGGAAGAAGAAACTCTGTCGATTCTGATGAATTATGATTATCCCGGAAATGTGAGAGAACTTAAATCCATTGTCCAATCTGCGTTGAACCTGGCTCAAAATCAGAGCATTTCTCCAAAATTTCTTCCATCCTATTTATTGGTGAAAAAACCCCATAAACACGCTGCCTCGAAAGTACATAGAGGAGCCATCGTACCGCTTGCCCAGGTTGAGAAACGACACATTTTGCGGGTTTATTCTCAGCTTGACAACAACAAAGCAAAAACCGCCAAATGTTTAGGGATAGGCCTGAATACATTACGAAGAAAGCTTGAACAATATCAAGTGCCATGACGGAGACCACTCACATAGCTGTGTGTTCCAAAATGGGCTGTCTCTGATAATTAGTTGATTTTTATAGATTTTTTTTATTGATATGGCCAAAGTGGCACATCCGCCTGCAGGTAAAAATCAAGGACCATCATTTTTGCTCACTTTAACTATCTGAAATTATTCTTAAAAACTCTAAGATCCAAATTTTCCTTCGCTGGCATGGGTATTGCGTCCCAAAAGCCATAAAAAAGACGACTCAAAGAGACCAACAAGGGGGTAGCAACATTGAACGTTTTGGTCGTAGACGATGAAAAGATACAGGTTGAATCCATTTGCAGGGGACTCCGAAGCAGAGGATACCGTGTCGCCCAGGCTTATACAGCAGAGGAAGCTCTTGAGAGGATTAAAGATGATGGAAGCAAGATTGAAATGGTCATCACGGATTATTCGATGCCAGGCATGAACGGACTGGAGCTTTTGAAAAAGATTCGAGAAACACACAGTCGGCTGCCTGTGATTATGATGACCGCTTACAGCGACAAAAAACTTGCAATCGCTGCATTGCATAACCGCTGTGACAGTTTCCTTGAAAAACCGTTTACCTTAGATGAATTGATGCAAGAAACAGAACGCGCCTTGGCAAAAGTCATGAAATATGCAGAAGAAGAACAGGAGCCAGAATTGATTCCCAAACATGTGGATCGAATCAGTAATCCGCTGATGTCTATCATCGGCAGCGCGGAGCTTGCCATGAAGCAGCTTGATGATCCAGATGTAATAAAAAGCTACTTTCAAAGAATTGTTGAATCGGCAAAACAGATTTCCAGGATGAACAAAGAAATACTGAGAGCGAACAACCCAAGGAAAGACCACCAGGAACCGGTCGACATTGAACGAATCATTGATGTATGTCTTAAAATGTTCGAGGATCTGCTGACATTAAATGATGTCTCTGTGAAAAAGATAATGGGTCACCACTCCATACGGGTTTTGGGGGATAAGAGCACCTTGGAACAAATGATCAAAAATCTCATTTTAAACGCTGTGGAAGCCATGGAAGATTCAAATGAAAAGCAATTGAGAATCGAGACCGACTATGACATATCAGACAATACTGTGAAAATCCATATTGCCGACTCAGGCCATGGCATTGCAGAAGACTCACTTCCGACGCTCTTTCTTCCAAACTTTACCACAAAACAGCATGGGACCGGTTTGGGACTTTTGGTGGTGAAAAACATAGTGGATCGGCTTAAAGGGAGAATCAACGTAAAAAGTATGCTGGCAAAAGGCACAACCTTTACGGTAAGCATTCCGGCGGCAGAACATCCATTGGATGATCGGCGCTTGCACTGATGCACACGGAACAGTTGTCTTCGAAAGGCCTACTCCCGCGTTGAGGGGCAAAATAGAGAGTGGAAAATGAACATTCTCGTTGTGGACGATGAACTCATTCAGGTCGAGACCATAAGTCGCGGCTTGCGCAGTAAAGGGTATCATGTAATCCCTTCTCTGAGTGCTGAAGAAGCCTTGAAAAAAATTCGCCGCCAAGACCCACAGATCGATATGGTGATCACAGACTACTCGATGCCGGGAATGAACGGAATTTGCCTGTTGAAAAAAATCCGGGAAACCCACCACACTCTTCCAGTCATCATGATGACCGCCTACGGAGACAAGAAATTAGTCATCGACGCGCTGCGAAATCGATGTGACAGTTTTATTGAAAAGCCTTTCACACTTGACCAATTGATGAGGGAAACGGAACGGGCAAAGATCAACATCCTGCAAAACACCAGTACTCATAGACTCTCGGAGCTAATTCCGCGGCATATTCATCAAATCAACAACCCTCTCATGTCCATCATGGGTAGTGCTGAGTTGACTATCAATCAGGTAGACAATCCGGATGCCGTCAAAAGATGCATCAAGCGCATTATTGGCTGTGCAGAAAAAATTTGCGAAATCAATCGCAAGCTTATCAGGTTAGAGGAGAAAAAAGAAATTGAAATCCAACCAGTCAATATCCAAGTGCTGCTTGAGGAATGCCTGGCAATGTTTAAGGATCTTCTCATCCTGAAAAACATCTCGGTCGATAAGAAAATCGCCAGCCACGACATGAACGTGCAGGGTAACAACTTTGCCCTTGAACAACTATTTAAGAACTTGATCTTAAATGCTATCGATGCAATGGACGGAAGGAATGAAAAACAGCTGAGTGTAAGCGCCGCCAATGATCCCTCCAGCAAAACGGTGGTTATCAAAATAAAGGATACCGGCTGCGGCATTGCAGAGCGATCTTTAGGCTCACTTTTTACACCCTATTATACCAGCAAAAAAAACGGTACTGGCCTGGGGCTTGCAGTGGCCAAAGGAATTGTTGAAAAACATAACGGACAGATAACGGTAGAAAGCAAGCCAGGAAACGGGGCATGCTTTACCGTCACCTTGCCGATGAACCTGCCGACGTAATTTCTGTTATCTTCAATTCTAGCGGAAACCTACCTTTAAAAAAAACAGCTTCTTATCATTACGTACGATCGCTTTCCGGTTCATTCGTAGTCGGATTTGCGAGTTACATAACCCTTCGTAAAGATCCCGCTTTACGGCTTGGGGATCCCTTAAAACAGGCCTGCCGTGCCCTCCACCACCAGGAGTCGCCAGGTAGATGGTCTATCCCCGCTTCAGCACATACTGCTTTTTCGCGTCCACCTTCTTGCCATTGATCCGAAGCACACCGGCGGCTCCGGGCTTTCCCCCTTCGATTCCAAATGCGGGGAACACGGTCCGTTCTGCCAGAAACGATACGGCGATCAAACTCTCTGAGCGGCTTTCGATGAGAAGTTCCTGGCCCAATCCACCCCTGAATTTGCCGGGCCCCCCTGAATCCGCACGCAACCGCTTGTATTTGAAACGAAGGGGGGCAAGCTGCTCGGACAACTCGATTGGCGTTGAAGAGACATTGCTTGGCCAGCTCAGGCAGGTAGGTCCGTCACGCCGGAAGGTTGCCCCCATCCCACCATTGTAAAAAAACATGTTGGCATACGGCTTTTCTTCCCGACTGACCCCGGACTGATTCATTCCCCACATAGGTGAGCCGCATGCAGCCATCACCCGTTCTGGAACCACCTTCCCCAGACATCCAAACACAAGCACTGGCAGGTAGTGCCCTACCAGCATCCTTGATCCACCGGCGGTGGGAAACACCGGATTGACCACACATCCTTCAGGGGCACGAACCGTAATGGGGCGGAAAGCCCCTTCGTTGTTTGGAAGATTCGGGCTGGTACAACACTTTACACCGTAAACGGTAAATGCATATGTATAACACATACAGACGTTGATGGCCCGATCCACTTGAGGGTCGGACCCCGTGTAGTCGATATCGATGGTATCGTCTTTTACCGTGAGCGTCATCTCAAGGTGAAGCGGCTTATCCATAAGACCATCTGTATTAAGGGCGCTGTGATATTCCCCGTCGGGAAGCTTACCGATGGCCTGGCGCATGGCGTTCTCACATCGGCCATGGATCTCTTCTGCCAGAGGTGTGAGTTCCACAAATCCATAGGAGTCCAGCAACTCGGTCACCCGCTTTTCCATCATGTCCAGGGCCACTATCTGCGCCCAGAGGTCTCCAACGGTCTGGTCGGGGGTCCGAACGTTCTTTCTCAGAAGCTTAATGAGGGTTTCGTTTGTTTTTCCCCGTTCCTGAAGCTTCATTATGGGAATCTGAAAACCTTCCTCAAAAACCTCCCTTGGCTCCGGAGAACGGATCTTGCCTCCGATGTCAGGCGCATGAGCGGTGCTGGCAGCGAAGCCCACGAGACTCCCTCTATAATAAATTGGCTTTGCAACGGATATATCCGGAAGATGTCCGGTTCCCTGGTGCAGATCGTTGGTGATCAACACATCGTTGGGATAAAGGGTTTCGGGTGGAAACTCCTCAATGAAGTGTTTGACCTTAGCCGACAACGTTCATACTCCCGTATTTCGGGTGCCACCTCAAAGGATGCGGAAACCGCAAGATCCGGGTATTTTTCCGATATCAGCACAACAGCCCTGTTTTCATGTACCGGATTTGCATAGGAATTCAAGAAAACTACTGCAATGGATTCCACCCCGCAGCGGAACAGGTCATCCACCTCTTGCATAAGCTTGGTTTCATCAAGAGGAATTTCCACCCGTCCACATTCACCAAGCCGCTCTGGAACCTCCCGGCGCAAACTCCTTGGAATCAGGGGTTCGGGCATTTGAATGAACAGATCGTAAAGTTCGTATTTTCTTTCCCGTCCTATTTCAAGGCCATCCCGAAACCCCTGGGTGGTGATCAGCCCGGTTTTGGCCCCCTTCCGCTCGATGAGCGCATTGGTAAATACGGTTGTTGCATGGACGACCCGCACGATGTCCTTTGGTTTAATTGATTCCCGGCTGAGAAGCTGTATAACACCCGAAAGAACCGCAATGCTCAGGTCTTCTGGTGTGGTCAGCTCCTTGCTGATATACACCTCTGGGGCATTGGGGTCGTAAATCACGATATCCGTAAAGGTGTCGCCGATATCGATTCCTAAGGACAAATTGCGCATGGGTGGTTACCCTGACTTCTCATTAATTTTCGTGTAAGATTCGGGTTTAAATACTTTTTCAATATCCTGGTTAATCCCAATCAATCTACCGTAGAGATCACGATAAAGCGTATCATATAACCGCTTATACACCTCTGAGTTTTCGGCTCTGGGATAAATAAGCTCCTCTTCTCTCTTTGTCACCTCAAACGCCTCATCGACATTGCGGTAAATCCCGGTCCCAATTCCCGCCAGGATAGCTGCTCCTAGACTTGTGTGTTCTTGAATCTTGTCAATAATCATCTTTCGCTCAGTTACATCGGCTTTTAACTGAATCCAAAACCGATTTTTGCTTCCCCCGCCGATGCACTTCACCTCAGGATAA
>JAFDFZ010000130.1 GCA_019309565.1 Deltaproteobacteria bacterium | reverse complement strand
AGGTGGCAGCCCTCAATTTTGGTTAAACTTACAAAACAACTGGGAGATAAGCCAACTGGATGAATCTGTTTTTGAAGGTATTGAACACGTTGCCGCATGACGGAAATATAACCAGAGGATAGACACGGACACTGAATAGCCGAGCCGCTATCGCTTTGCGGCCATTCAGTGCCGGTCATGCCTTATGCTACCCTATAATATGATTATGAAAAAAGAGTACCTCAAATACATTCCTTTGATTATTGGCATAGTAATCGGCTTAACCCTTTTTATTACAATTGATTGGTGGGGTTTCTTGATATTGTTCCCATGGATTGGTTTATCTATTTCCGCTGGGATATATTTACGTCAGATACTTCCACAAAATAAGAAGACGCTCGGAAGACGTATCAGTATATTACTTATTCTACCAGCATTATTGATATTTGTTCCTCTTGCTAACAGAGAAAATTTTCAACTCGAAGGGGTTATTCTCATCGTTCTTGTTGGCTATTTTTCAAAAGGCTTTATCCACTATGCGGTGGCAAAATTATTTGGGCCTTTAATATGGGGGAGAGGGTTTTGCGGTTGGGCTTGCTGGACGGCTGCTATCCTCGATTGGCTCCCTGTTAGAAAGAGGGGGATCATCTCTCCAAAACTCTGGAATTTGCGTTATCTTGTATTATTTATTACCATTGCCCTACCGCTTTATTTGGTGCATGTTTTGAGCTATGATGTACGAGGTGATTACATTGGAAAAACTGAATTGGGATGGATGATCGGCGGAAATATCGTTTATTACCTGCTTGCTATACCTTTGGCTTACTGGTTCAAAGACAGACGTGCATTTTGCAAGATAGTGTGCCCGGTTTCTCTTGTAATGAAAGTGCCTTCCAGATATGCCACAATTCGAAAAAAGCCTTCTGAAAATGAATGCACAGAATGCGGCATTTGTAGTCAAGTCTGTTTGATGGATATAGATATAATGTCATTTATCAGCCAGGGTAAATCTGTGGCATGTACTGAATGCATTTTATGTGGTATCTGTGTAATTCGCTGTCCTGCTGGGGCAATCAGGTGATAACCGGAGGCGAACATGAATCAAACACATTGCACTCCTGTACATCCCGGTGAAAGACTGAAAGATGAACTTGAGGAGATTGGCATCACTCAATCAGCATTTGCAAAACATATCGGGGTGTTACCAAGGAAAATTAATGAAATATGCCGTGGTAATAGAGGCATAAGTGCATAAATGTCGATAAAGCTTTCGAAGGCTTTGGGGGAATATTGACAACAACACCTGTTTTGGCTATTCGGTTTACTATAGTTTTCGTTAAATTGGCACTTCAATATGTTTCGCTTTTATTGAAGCTGGTATACAATTCACCATTTTTGGTTTATCCACACTGAAAGGGCAACTTCTTATCTTTTTTATACGGCCGCTGAGCCGATGTTAGTAAACCCCGTTAGAGAACGATATTCTCTAACGACTATATATGGTGGCATTAAACCACTATCTATAAGGAATTACCTATACCTATACCCATTCTAACGGGGTAAAGGAGGAATCCTATGCCGGAATATGATCTTTTAGTTAAAGACGGCAACGTCGTGTTTCCAAACCTGGGGGTTCGGAAAACCGACATCGGAATCAAGGGCAGACGAATCGGAGCTGTTGCCGATACGATTGCACCGGAAAGTGCTCGACAGGTGATTGATGCCGGAGGGAAATTCGTATTCCCCGGTGCCATCGATTCTCACTTTCACGTCGGGATTTACCGGCCGTTTAAAAACGATGCACAGAGTGAGTCTACCTCTGCGGCATCAGGCGGGGTAACAACGATATTAAGCTATTTTCGCCCCGGCAAAAATTATCTAAACAAGATAGGCCCGTATAAAGAAATATTCCCGGAGCTTTTGGATCTTTCCAAAGGATCCTACCTTACAGACTATGGATATCATTTAACGATGACCACTTTGGAACACGTCGACGAAATCGAGTGGCTGGTTAGAGAAGGCGGGGTCTCCACATTTAAATATTATATGTTTTACAAGCTGTTGAATCTTGCGGGTTCTTCTCCGGACGGCATGAACTATCTTATGATCGACACACCGGTTGATCTTGGTTTTTTGTACAAATACATGAAAGAGATCCGCAGAGTATCCGATATCTTCCGGGAGCATGGAAAAATAAGCCTGAGTATCCATTGCGAAAATCCCGAAATCATACGTGCGACCAGCGAGGAAGTCCGGGAAAGACCGAGCGATAACCCCCTTAAAGATTACAGCACCGCGCGGCCGCCGTGGCAGGAGGAGCTGGCAATAAACGAGGTCGGAGTCATGGCCGGGTATACCGGTTGTCCGGTAAATCTGCTGCACTTAAGCAGTCAAAGAGCAGTGGATGCCGGAAAAGATGTTTCGCTCCGGTACCGACATGTGGATTTTTTGCTGGAAGGGACCCTTCACCATCTCGGATTATCGACCGAAATGGGCCTGGATCGCCTGGCAAAAGTGAACCCCCCCATCCGGGATCGGGAAGATGTCGAGTACCTGTGGCAGTCCGTGCTTGACGGCACGATCCAAACCATCGTCAGCGATCATGCGTGCATTACAGAGGATATCAAGAAAGGAGATCTGTGGACATCCCTGCCAGGATTCGGCGGCACGTCTCTAATGTTCCCGATTTTAATTACAGAAGGGTATCACAAGAGGGGTTTGCCCCTCCAACGGATCGCAGAGTTGACCTCGGCCAATCCGGCTATCCATCACAGCTTGTTTCCGAAAAAAGGAGCGATTATGGTCGGAAGCGACGCAGATTTGGCCATTGTGGATATCAACCAGGAAAAGGAGGTCACCCTCGACAATCTGTTTACCGCACAAGATTTCAGCCCCGAGGAAGGCATGAAACTAAAAGGATGGGCGGAGACAACCATTTTAAAGGGCAAGGTGATTTTCCACAAGGGCGAGATCCTTGGAAAACCCGGAGACGGCGAGTTTGTCAAACGGCCCGTGAAGCTTCATTATGCGGTATAATATCGGAGGTGTATAGAATGATTCCAAAAATTGAAAAAGACTATATTTCAGATTATACGGCAACCTTTGAATTGGAACCGGATTCGACCGCCCTTGTCATCGTGGATATGCAGTATGCATCGGCTGACAGACATACAGGACTGGGTAAACGACTCCTTGAAGAGGGCAAAGAAGATCTGGCCGCATATCGATTTGATCGGATCGAAAATATCGTGGTTCCCACCATCAAACGACTGCTATCCTTTTTCAGAGAAAACCGCATGCTGGTTTTCTATATCACCATCGGATCCTATGCAGAGGATTACAGCGACACGCTGCCGCATCTCAGGAAACTGTTTCAATCCAGCAATAATCGCCTAGGACAGAGGGAACACGAAATACTGGATGAACTGAAACCGGGGCCTGGTGAGATGTTGATCAACAAAACCACCATCAGTGCTTTCAACTCGACCAATCTGGAAGCCATATTTCGGGCATACGAAATCAAATCCCTTTTGTTTACAGGGGTATCCACCAATATGTGTGTAGAATCAACAGCACGGGATGCAGCCGACAAGGGTTTTAGATGCGTAATGGTGGAGGATGGTTGCGGGGCAACCAAGCAGGAGTATCACGATGCCACGTTGACCACGTTTCAAAGGCTTTTCGGAAAAGTCCAAAGCGCCGAACAGGTAATGGAAGAACTGAAGTTGAAATTATAATTATGGGCTCTTATTCAGTAGAAAGGAACTGCAGATGACCCTGCCCGGTATTCCACTTCTTCTTCAGTCCATCGTAAACGGGATTCTTATGGGAGGCGTGTACAGTCTGGTGGCCATAGGCCTGTCCCTGATCTTCGGGGTCATGAAAATCATCAACTTCGCCCACGGCTCTTTTATGATGCTCGGTATGTTTACAACCTATTGGCTCTATGTTCTCCTGGGCATAGACCCTTACCTGTCTCTTTTTTTTACAGTCCCCACTCTCTTTGTTGTTGGTCTCCTCATTGAGCGCTTCCTTGTTTCTCGGGTGTTAGATGCCCCTGAACATAACCAGCTTCTGCTCACCCTCGGCGTTTCCCTGTTTATTGAAAACTGTGCTCTCTTTCTCTGGAGCCCCAACTTCCGGACAATGGAAATTCCTTATCTCAGCAAGGCGATTACACTGGGCACGGTGATGATCAGCCTGCCGAAAGCCATTGCTTTTGGTTTTGCCGTTTTTCTCACAGCCCTTCTATACTATTTCCTCAAGCATACGGACCTGGGAAAAGCCATCCGGGCAGCTTCCGAAGAGAAAGAAGGCGCTCTTACCGTAGGAATCAATTTAAAAAAGATCTACTATGTCGCATTCGGTATCGGCGCTGCATGCGTGGGGGCTGCCGGTGCGGTTACCGCCCCATTTTTCTATGTGAATCCCCATGTCGGAGGAATATTTGTCATTACCGCCTTTGTGGTCGTTGTGCTGGGGGGAATGGGGAATTTTATTGGAGCATTTCTGGGAGGTCTTATCGTCGGTCTGGCCGAATCCATTGGTGCCGCCTTTGTGCCAGGGCAGGTGAAACAATTCATCATTTACTCCATCTTCATTCTGGTTTTGATTTTCAAACCGAGCGGGCTCTTCGGGAGGTCCTCCAGTGAGTAACCGAATCCGATCTTATCAAAAGCCGCTTGCGATCATTGCCTTTGGAGCAATGCTCCTTTTCCTCCCCAGCCTTCTCGGGGACTATTTTATCCATCTCGTCACCACGGTACTGCTTTTCGGATATCTTGGGGTTGCCTGGAATATTTTAGGAGGATATGCCGGCCAGTTTTCTTTCGGCCATGCCGCTTTTTTCGGCGTAGGCGCCTTTACCTCTACTCTTTTTCAGATCCACATGGGAGTGAATCCCTGGGCCGGCATGTTTTTAGCAGGCATTGCCGGGCTGCTTTTGGGAATGTTTATAGGCTTTCTGACCTTCCGATACGGGTTGCGGGGTCCTTATTTTGCTTTGGCCATGTTGGCGCTTGCTGAAATGCTTCGAGTCCTTGCGGTGGAATGGATGACACTGAAATATCCCCTTGGCATCATTCTTCCGCTTAAAGGCGACTCCTTCTGGGATTTTCAGTTCAGGAGCAAGGTTCCCTACTATTATATCATTCTGTGCATGGCGATACTGGTCCTTTATCTTAGCCGCATCATTGAGGACAAGAGAATA
Organism: Deltaproteobacteria bacterium; assembly: GCA_019309565.1. Classification (GTDB taxonomy): domain Bacteria; phylum Desulfobacterota; class Desulfobacteria; order Desulfobacterales; family SURF-15; genus JAFDFZ01. The sequence continues at coordinate 5,175 of JAFDFZ010000130.1, read as the reverse complement.
GGTTTATATTTCAAAGCCATTCGGGAAAATGAGAATGCAGCCGAGACGCTGGGTGTCAATACGTTTAAATACAAAATGGTGGCCATGGCCATCAGTTCCTTTCTCACTGCAATGGGAGGGACATTTTATGCCCAGTACTATCTGACCATAGACGAAGAAGCTGCCTTTGGGGTCGCTGTATCCATCGAAATCCTGCTGGGCCCCATTATCGGGGGGGCAGGTACGGTGTTCGGCCCTATTCTGGGAGCAACCATTTTGGAATGTCTCTCCGAGGGTTCGCGAAACCTCCTTGGGGCTTATAGCGGTGTGCATCTGATGCTCTATGGGGCCATCCTCATTACCGTCATCATCTTTCTTCCAAAAGGGATTTTAGGGGGATTGCAGACGGTTTTAGCCATATTCAAAAAAAGGAGATAAAAGGCAAACATGGCCCTGCTATCGGTCAGGAATCTCACAAAAGCTTTCGGTGGGCTGACGGCAATCAAAGACCTCTCCTTTGAGCTGCAGAAGGGGGAAATCCTGGGTATCATCGGTCCGAACGGTGCAGGAAAGACCACGCTGTTTAACCTTGTGACAGGATTCTATCGTCCGAATAGCGGAACCGTTCATCTTAAGGGTGAGGATATTACCGGTCTCAGACCCCATGAAATTGCCAGGCTGGGTCTTTCCAGAACTTTTCAGATCACCCAGCCCTTTGCGAACCTTACAGTCTTGGAAAATGTAAAGATCGGAGCGCATTGCAGGAACCCTTCAAGCCAAAAAGCCGAAGAGCTCGCGCTTCAAATTTTAGATTCCGTTGGGCTTTTTGAGAAGAGAGATACCCTTGCGTCAGCCCTGCCTGTCGGGCATCGGAAAAAACTTGAATTTGCAAAGGCCCTGGCCACCCAACCCGAACTTATTCTTTTGGATGAAGTCGTCGCCGGACTGAACTCAAAAGAAACCAATGATATGATCGATCTCATAGGCAAGACCCAAAACCAGGGCATTACGATCCTGCTGATCGAGCATGTGATGAAGGCCATTATGTCGCTTTCCAATCGGATCGTTGTCATTCATTACGGAGAGAAAATAGCCGAAGGTCCGGCTGAGGAAATCTCAAAAGATCCGAAAGTCATTGAAGCCTATCTTGGAGAAGAATATGTCTTTGCTGAAAATCGATAATGTCAACGCGTGCTATGGTGATGTACAGGTACTTCATGGAGTGACGCTGGAGGTCCCTGAAGCCGAGATCGTCACTATTGTCGGAGCCAACGGCGCAGGCAAGAGCACGCTGCTTAAGACCATTGCGGGGATTCTTCGTCCAACCTCAGGAGAGATTCGGTTTGCCGGCGAGCGCCTCGATCATCTCGACTCTCACCAGATAGTGGAAAGAGGATTGATACGCATACCGGAAGGCAGAAAGATCTTCCCCAGCCTGACGGTTTTAGAAAACCTTGAGATGGGATCATATCTCCCAAAACCCAAAGCGAAGAGAGCCGAGAGCCTGGAAAAAGTCTTCACGCTTTTTCCGGTTCTTAAAGATCGCTGCCGGCAACTTGCCGGAACCCTTTCAGGCGGGGAACAACAGATGCTGGCCATCGGGCGGGGTCTTATGTCTCTGCCTCGTCTCTTGATGCTGGATGAGCCCTCCTTGGGACTCGCGCCCTTGCTGGTGCGGGAAATTTTTTTAACGGTCCTTAACATCAACAAACAGGGAACAACCATTCTGCTGGTCGAGCAGAACGTCTTCAGTGCGCTGGACATGGCCAATGAAGGGTATGTCCTTGAAAACGGAAGCATTATTCTTCATGGAAAATCTCAAGATCTGCTGAGGGACGACCATATCCGGACAGCCTATCTTGGTATTTGAGGTGAGTTCAGGCGGGAAGAACCGGAAAATCGAATTGAGAAAGGGGGTGAAGTGTAAAATATTCTGTATTTTTTCTTCGTGCTATAGTGTCTCTTTTTGGCAATAAAGATGTTTTGATAGAGAAAGCATCAAAACGCCGGTTAAGGCCAAACTTAAAAAAGGGAGGAATACCATGGAAAGCAAATACAGGGATCGGCGTACAAATCAAGTCAATCGGAGGACTTTCTTGAAAGCGGCGGGGGCTACGGGTTTTGTCGCTGCGACAGTCGGTTTTCCGGCGGTCCTTCGAGGCGCTGCACCAAAGGAAATTCTCATCGGCTCCATTCATCCCCTAACGGGGCCGGTGGCATACGACGGAACCTCGCTGGCGCAGGCCATAGAATTGGCTGTGGATCAGAAGAATGCGGCCGGAGGAATCCAATCCATGGGCGGTGCAAAACTAAAGGTGATTCAAAAAGATTCGGAGTCAAAACCGAAGGTGGGGGAGGCGGCCGCCGAAAAACTCATCCGGGACGGGGCGATCGCTCTGTTGGGATGTTACAACAGTCCCGTAACCATAGTCACCACCCAGGTGGCCGAGAGAAGGGGTATCCCCCATATCATTACCGTGGCAGTGGCCGATGAGATCTTACAACGCGGCTTTAAATACGCTTTCCGCGTACAACCCGACTCCACGAATATGGCCGAGATGACGTGCAAGTACGTTCGCCAGTTGTCCGATAAATTTAAGATGGACCTCAAAACCGCAGCTGTTCTGCACATTGCCGGTTTCGGTGCGGTCATCTACAATAAGATATCAAAGCTTGGTCCAAAGTATGGTTTCGAGGTGATTGGTAAAGTCTCTTACGGGTATGGTGTTTCGGATCTGACCACCGAGATCTCCAAGGTAAAGGCTATGAATGCCGATGTGATCTTCGATGCCGGTTATCTTTCCGACGGTATTCTAAAAATCAAAACCTACAATGATCTCAAGGTTGAACCCAAAGGCGGTATCATCGGATGTGCCAATGGCGGGTTCAGCAATCCCAGCCTGGTCAAGCAGTTGGGGAAATTGGCGGAGTACGTGATGGACGGCAATTATTTCTACAATCCTCGCAGCGATTTTGCCAAAAGCGTCATCGCCGAGTATAATAAAAGATATACCAAGGTTATCTTTCAATCCCACTCCGTCCATGCCTACAATGCGACCCTGGTACTTATCGATGCTCTTGAAAGGGCCGGAACCACTGATTCTGTCAAACTTCGAGATGCCATCGCCAGCGTTTCTCTAAAGAAGCACATAGCTCCGGGAGGACCCATTGAATTTGATGCCACCGGACAAAACAAGAACGCCATGGCAACGCTCCAGCAAGTCCAGAAAGGTGAAATTAAACTCGTGCTGCCTGAGGAATATTCAAATGCTGAACCCATTTATCCGATTCCCCCGTGGAGTGCCAGAGCATAACAATCGATGGTTCAAGGGAGGAAGGCGAGACAGAGAGCCTGCCTCCCTGCGGCCTTTTGGTTTCCTTAATATCAAGTATCGAGCATCAAGAGGATCCACCGTCGAGTACCGATAACCCCTTATCTGCGCAAATCTGAGTCCGATTGAACGGGTTCAAAACAAGGAGGATGATGGCAATGGATATTGATCTTTTGATTGAAAACGGCGTGATTGTTTTTCCCAAAGCAGGATCTTTCAAAGGCAGCCTGGGTATCGCCGGGGAAAAGATAGTCGGAATATACGACACAGCTCATGGAATTTCGGCAAAAGAAAGAATCGATGCAGGGGGGAAGTACATACTTCCGGGGCTGCTGGAACCCCACGCCCATTACGGCTACCAACGGGATTTTGATAAAGATTTCGAAACCGAAAGCGCCTCTGCGGCCATCGGTGGGGTTACCACGGTCATCCCCTTTTATCGGGACTACCGCGCAAAGGCCAGCCTCTACGAAAACTTTCCAAGCCAAAAGAAACTTGCGGAAGAAAACGCTTACATCGACTTCTCCTTTCACTTCGGCATCATCAATATAGATCAACTCATGAGCGTTCAAAAATATATCGAAGAATATGGCATCACCTCCTTTAAATTTTACATGGCTTACAAGGGAGAGGAGGCCAAGTCCACCGGTATGATGGGAAACGAGACAGACGACGGGTTCCTACTGGAAGCCTTCTCCGTACTGGCCAAATTTCCCGATACCGTCGCCTGTGTCCATGCCGAAAACATAGAGATCATCCTGAATCTCATTAAAAAGTATAAAGGAGAGGGCAGGGAAGGGTTGGCGGTGTGGTCTGAATCCCGGCCGAATCTGACCGAAGCAGAGAGCGTTCACCGGGCCATCATGTTTGCCAGGGCAGTGGGTTGTCCGATATATATCGTTCATCTGTCAACGCGAGAAGCCCTGGAAGAGGTGAGGCATTTTAAGGCTGAGTATCCGAAGATATTTGTCGAAAGTTGTCCCCATTATCTGACCTTTACCAAAGACTCTCCCTTGGGCACTTTGGGAAAGGTAAACCCGCCGCTTCGAACCCAGGCAGACATTGATGCGCTGTGGCAGGGTATTTCAGAAGGCTTGATCGATACAATCGGCACAGATCATGCCGCCAATCCGAAAAAGTTGAAAGTAGGCAGCATCTGGGATGCCCGTCCGGGCTTTCCAGGTACGGCCACCATGCTTCCGGTGCTTCTCAGTGAAGGTGTCAATAAAAATAAGATCTCATTGGAGAAGGTGGTGGAAATCACCGCTTTCAACACTGCCAAGATCTTCAATCTCTATCCGCGGAAAGGAACGATTCAGGTAGGAAGCGATGCCGATCTTTGCATCGTTGATTTAAATTTACGCAAAAAGGTTGAGCACAAGATGCTCAAATCCTTTTCCGATTTTTCACTCTACGAAGGATGGACCCTAACAGGATGGCCGACGCTGACCATGGTCCGCGGAAAGACCGTCATGAAAGACGGAGAAATCGTCATTCCCAGGGGGCATGGGCGGTTTATACCAACGAGGCCTCAAAGCTTGATTTGTGAATAAAAGCCTGCTCTAAGTTTGGCTGCAAGCTTTTGATCATCACACCTTCTGGCTTTATAGGCGCTTAACGACATCATATCGACAATTTGTTGTCGTTATTGAATTACACGATGTTAGTAGGGGTTAATAGTGAACTAAAGTTTGAAATGAGCCCCGTTGTTGCAAAACAACTCAAAAGGCGCAGTTGTCAGGTACTGATAAATCATCCGTACAGGCCATTTTACCCCGTTAAAGAAAGCCACCGACTCCTGTTGGTTGTATAGATAATTCCTTATAGATGGTGGTTTAATGCCACCATCTATAGTGGTTAGAGA
>JAFDFZ010000129.1 GCA_019309565.1 Deltaproteobacteria bacterium | reverse complement strand
GAGGGTGGACTTATTGGGCGCCTCCGTCAACCCCGGATGCCTCAATTTCCCTGTGGTGCAGGCAAGTCCACCGCAGATCTCCCGCAGGCTCTTGGCTTGGGCCAGTTGGCAGAACACCCGCAGTGACAAGGAATGAGGACCCGCCTTCGCTAACCGCCGTCGCCAAGGCTATGGCGGTCAGGAAGCGACGGCGCGGCAGGTAACGCCATTGCTGGTGCTTGTGCTTGCATCCCGCTTTCCTTTAGGGGGGATGATCGTTTTCCGACAGCCTCCTCGGCTGCACGGGAGCGATTGGTGTGAAAAAGGAAGGGGGCCTTGAGCCTCCTTCCTTTTTCACAGCGCAGGGATTCGTCAGGCAGGAAAGAGGATGAACGATACCGCAATCCCCGTCAATACATGCACAATCCATACGCGTATTCGCCCGCCGGTGTCGCGGACGCCGGAATCGGCCCCGTTCCAGATGGCCCGATGCGGCTGGCGAGCGATGCGAGGTCCATCCCCTAGAGGATCAACCACCCCTGACTGAGGACCATTTGCCCCCGATTTTCATCGGCGCATTGGCCACGCCCCGTCTTCACGACAGCGGCGTCGTTTGTGCGGGGTTTGTTCCCCTATGGCTTCTGCCAGCGCGGTAAAGGTGCCAAGCCCACTTTTGCTAAGGCGTTCCACCGTCCACCCGGATAATGGCCCCCGTCGTAAAGCTGGTGGCATCACTGGCCAGGTAGAGTGCGGTGCTGACGACCTCCTCCGGTTCCCCTGCACGCTGTAAAGCATATTCCGCCCTGGCACGGGCGGTGAATTCCTCTGATCTGGACCATGCCCTGGACGCATCGGTATGAAACGGTCCGCACATGATGCAGTTGACACGGACTTTGGGTCCGTATTCATGCGCAAACGCCCGGGTTATAGCATTCAACCCCGCCTTTGCACCGGCATAGGGCGCGGTTTGGGCGGTCGGCCGAATCGAGGCGATGCTGCTGATATTGATTATGGAGCCGCCGGTTCCCGCTTCCATGCGGGATCCGACGAGTGCGGACAGGCGAAAAGGAGCCTTGAAATTGATGCTCACAACCTTGTCGAACAGGTCCTCACTGGTTTCCAGCAGGGAGGGGGCGATGGGAGACATGCCCGCATTGTTGATCAATACGTCCACCCGGCCGAAGTGTCCGTACACGGCGTCCACCAGGCCCTGGAGCCGGTCCCAGAAACCCACGTGGCACGCATATGCAAATGCCTTTCGTCCAAGGGCCTCCACTTCCTTTGCCACCTTTTCACACGACTCGATTTTTCGGCTTGCGATCGCTACATCAGCACCCTGCTCGGCGAAACCCAGTGCCATGGCGCGACCGAGTCCCCGGCTGCCGCCGGTGATGAGCACGATTTTTCCCGTCATATCCAAAAGGTTTTTCATAATCACATCTTCTCCTCTTCTAGGTGACTTTTACGGGAGCGTCGATCAGGTTGGGAAGTGCAAGGACCTCAGGGTGTTCGGTATCGATCCCGCATGCCCTTTTGGCGAGGGCTTTATAACGATCCCAGTCAGCCATTCTGTACAGCGTCAGCCTTTGCGCGGCTAATGATCCTTCCGCATGCACGGTAATGTTCCCGGAATGATATGCACAGAGTTTTTGTATATACCTGAAAAGCCGCATTCTCATTTCAGCGGTTATCTCTTCATTTATACCTAAATATTTCCTGATATATTCATTTGTGGCTGGGTTGTTGAGTTCAGCCATTGACGGAAGCGTTGAGACAAGTCCTCCGGCGATGTCTTGCAGAATTTTTTCCGCTTCATGATACTGGTTGGCGAAAAAAAATTTTGCTACGTTCGAGTAAATCGTATTAGGGTATGCATAGCCCGACTCCTCATCAAATTCACAGTTTTGCACGGCCGCTTTTCCAAGGGCTTCCGTTCCCTCCGCGTACATGACAAGCCAAGCCAACTTGTCACATATATGGGATACTTTCTCCAGCCCATTATATTCAGCCAGAAGACCTGCGGCACCGACCATGAGTTCGAGTTCCGTGTATTTATACGTATCGGCACTCAGCCGATGGTAGGTGGAGAACATGTAAGGCATCTCGGCAGCATACGCCCATTCCCCTGCCAGAAATACTCTCTCTGTGGGGACAAATACATCATCGAAAACGACCATGGGATGCATTCCATCTCCGGCATTTCCGATAATTTTCACCCCTTTGGCATTTGCCGGGACCGCGCAGGCCACCGCATAATCCTTGTCTTCCTTTCTCATGGCACGACAGGGAAGGACTACCATTTCGTGTGCAACAGCTGTATTACTTATATGGACTTTTGCGCCTCTTATGACTATACCGTCATCGTTACTGCTGACAATCCTCAGATAGTAATCCTGGTGACCCTGCTGTCGATGAGGGTGTAATGCTCGATTTCCCTTGACGTCGGTCATGCATAGACTGACGGCCGCGTCTATATCCATGCAATGCTTGCGAAATTTCTCCAGCCGTGCCGAATAGTCCGTCCCCAGTTTCCGATCAATGCGTTTAGCTGCCAAGGCAACGCCGTTAATGCCGTCAATACCCGTAAACTTTGCGCCGCCGGGCAGGCCAAAGCCGATACGTGCACTCAGCTTAATAATTTCTCTTCGCCTCATCAAGTCTTCCACACTTTTCGGCGGCACAAATACAAAGTGGACCCTTTCTCCACCGGGAAGGGTCTCGGTCGACAAGTCCCGGAAGCGAGGGTCCTGCGCTATCGCATAGTCGGCGCATGCGTACTTAACCATCTTTTTCAGTTTGGGTTCCGCCGTGACATCCTCCACCTTTTTCCCATCGAGGTAGACCTCCCTATTATCTCGAATGCTCTCCAAATATTCCTCAACTGTCTTCAATGCCATTGTCATTACTCCTTGTTTTCATAAGTCCAGCGCTCCGGTGTTGACCGGAGAACAGCACACAGTCTGCATGTTTCAGTAACCTATGCGTAACAGCCCATATGCTCGTTTGTGAGAGGAATGGCGTTCGGTAGCGGGATCACTTTGCGGTCAAGGCCATTCAATAGACCGGGAAAGGCTGCCGAGGCGACGAAGCTGTCCACGGTAAGGGCGACTGATAACAAAAGCGAACTTCAACGAACTTCGCATGCCGGCCTGGCCGTTTTATCCAAGCCAGCGTTTTCTTCTTCTGTAATGCTTTACATCTTTGTAACTCTTTCTTTCCCCGATTTCGCTCAGGCCCAAATAAAATTCTTTGATATCCTCGTTATCCTTGAGTTTGTCCGTGGGACCATCGAGAACGACTTTTCCATTTTCCATCACGTACCCATAATCCGCCACATCCAATGCGATCAGGGCGTTCTGTTCCACCAAAAGAATGGCTGTCTTCTCTTCAATCCGAATACGTTTTATAATCCCAAATATCTCCTCTGTGAGCAAAGGGCTGAGTCCCAGGGAAGGCTCATCCAGCAAAAAATACTTGGGGTGGGCCATCAACCCTGACCCGATAACCATCATCTGTTGCTCACCGCCTGACAAAAAACCGCTGACATTACGACGAAGTGCTCTTAGTCTTGGGAAATAGGAATAGACCATTTCGAGATCTTTTGGTATATCGCTGCCTTTTCTTCCGGCACGGAGGTTCTCTTCAACAGTAAGGTGTTCAAAGATGCGTCTCCCCTCCATGGCCTGGGTGATACCAAGACGGACTATCTCCTCCGTATCGAGACGATCAATTCTCCTGCCGTCTAACTCGATGGTGCCATCAGTGACTTCACCCACCTCAGTTTTTAAAAGGCCACTGATGGCCTTAAGGGTCGTGGTCTTGCCCGCTCCGTTGGCCCCCAGAAGAGCCACCACACTTTCTTCTTCCACATCCATGGTGACTCCCCGAAGGACCAGGATGGCATGATGATACTTGACTTCGATATTATTGATTTTCAGCATATCTTTTCTATCTATATTTGGCAGGCCTCATATCCGGACAGGGGCGCCAGTCTGTAATGGGAACGGGGTCGCCGTTCTTGATCTTCATCACACGGCACTTCAGAGGACAGCGTTTTCCCGGAGCAAACTCAAAAGGCTGCAACCCCAGTGTGTTGAAACCTTTGGATTCCACCAGGGTATTGAACACCTCCTGTCCATCCAGCTTATCCCAACCCACTCTTTCCACGGTCTGGGTTAACGCCTCCTGGACGATTCCCATGACAGTACAGAAACCCGAGTAGGCCATTGTCATTTGCTCTGGAGGCCGTTTTTTGGCCACAAAGGCGTCCACGAATTCTTTGATTATCGGTATACGGGTATCAGAAGGGACCCAGTAGGGTTGAACACCTACGACACCTTCCATAAGCTCGCCGGCCACCTTGGCCGCACCTCTGTCGATGCCCCAACAGCCCATCCCAAAGAGGGTGGATTTGGGGATACCTACGGTTTCGGCACCCTTGAGAATCACTCTCGGCTGGGAGGCTATGGTCATGGAATAGATGACATCCGGGCTGTAGGCGGCGACCCTGGTCATCTGGGTGGTGGCGTCCACGTCAAAGGGAGGAAAAAATTCCTTTGCCACCACATCGATTTTTTTCTTCTTGATGTAAGCTTCCACCTCAGGTGTAAATATGGAGTGGCCATAGGGATAGTCCGGGTTCACAAAGGCCAACCTGATCTTCCCCTTTTTCTTGAAATCCGTTCTTAACCAATCCAGGAAAAGGGCAAACTGATCGGTATATGCAGGAAGTGTCTGGAACAACCAGCCTTTTGGCCAGAGCGTTTTCGGAGTGGGACTGAAGCAGAGGGCGGGCAGCTTGAGCTCTGCCAGCCGCGCCTTCAATACCTCCATATCCGCTGACTGGTGAAGGATGATGATGGGCGGCTTTGTGGCGGCGATCTCGGCAAATTTAGCAAGGGCAATGTCACGCTTATTGCGGGTGTCATGAATGACGAATTTGATCTTCACCCCTTTAATGCCCCCGTGTTTATTGATATACTCCTCCATATCGACCAATGCATAATTGCTCGCGGCTCCTGTAATCGGTGCATAGGGGCCTGTAATATCACCCAGGTGATGAACAACGATCTCCTCCGGCTGTCCTGCCCATAACGAATCCTGAATAAAAAGGCCTGAAGAACAGCCCACAAGAAAAGCAACCAAAATAAACAAAACTCTAAATCTCTTTTCCATTTTTGCACTCCTTTCTTTTGTGATATGTTTTTGTAAAACCCAAGCCCTCGGCGCCGGGGGACCCATCATGCCTCTATTAATCAGAGAAAGGCCACAACCGGTAATAGGATTTAAAGATCTCCCATCGATGGGCTATTCCTCTGGGCTCAAATATGATAAAAACCATAATTCCGAGGGCAAAAAATATGGGCTGTAGGGCCAACTCTGCTCCTGTGTCCCTTCGTTGAAGTACAAAACCTATGAGGGGAGCAACTATCTCTGCCAGTTCATCCAGCATTTTTACATAGATAACGCCAAAGACAGCCCCGGCCGTGCTTCCCATCCCGCCTGTAATAATCATCCCCAGATACCACACCGATGCCGTCAGGGTAAAATGGCTTGCATTGATGGCCCTCATCCAGTATGCCCACAGGGCCCCGGCCACTCCGGCAAAGAAAGAGCATACGAAGAATGAGAGGAGTTTGTATCGGAAGGGATTAACGCCCATGACCTCGGCAGCCAGGTCATTATCACGGATGGCAATGAAGGCGCGGCCTATACCGGAACGAACTATATTTTTTGCCAGAAAGGTCGTTATCACGGCCAGGAGCATGATCAGATAAAAAATTCTAAACTGCGTGTTAAGGACAAAACCGAATATCTCTGGAGGCGGGACCTCCAGGCTGAAGACGCCCCCTGTAAGATCCACACGCACATGATCGACGAGCCAGGGGATAATAAATTGTGCCGCCAGGGTGGCCAGGGCCAGATAAAAGCCTTTGACCCTCAGTGAAGGAAGCCCGAATATGATCCCCGCAAAACCCGCGCTCAGGCCCGATACGGGAATGGTGGCCCAGAAAGGCCATCCAGCGTGTGATGCCAGCATACCTGCCGTATAAGCCCCCACTGCCATGAAAGCGGCCTGCCCTACAGAGATCTGTCCGGTATATCCTGTAAGGATACTGAGACCATGGGCGGCAATAATGGCAATTCCTATATGATTAATGGTGGCCAGGAGATGGGGGCTCGAGATCAGGGGTACGATGGTGAGCAATCCCAAACCCACAAAAAGAATTACCCAGTGGGCTTTGGTTCGGATTACGGCGATATCGAGCTCGTACTTTTCGTCAAAAACACCTGAAGGTCTCATATCAGATCCTTTCAATACGTTTAAGGCCAAAGAGCCCTTCGGTTCGAAAGATCAAAACCAGTAACAGGATGATATAGGGGGTGATCTCCTTTAGGGAAGGATCTACCAGCCCGCCGATCATGTTTTCCAATATGCCGATAATCAATCCACCGATCAGGGCCCCTAAGATGGATTCCAGTCCACCGAAGATGACAGCGGCAAAGGACTTTAGACCCACATCCGCCAGAGGCAGATTCAGAGAAAGTTTCAAGCCTAAAAAAATGCCTCCCACAACGGCTGTGATACCGGCCAGGGCCCAGGTCATGGAAAATATGCGTTTGACACTGATCCCCTTCGTCTGCGCCAGTTGATGATCTTCGGCCGTGGCTCGCATATCCAGTCCGAATCTGGAGAACTTGTAAAAAAAGGCAACAAGGACGAAAAGGGCCATGGTCACACCAAATGTCCATAACAATTCGTGAGACCAGACCACCCCCCAGGCCCGAAAGACTCGACCGGGAAGGAAACGAGGAAATGTTTCCGGATGTCCTCCCCATACCAGTAAGGTAATCCCCTTTAACAGATAAGATATGGATAACGTGACCATCACCGCCGCAAGGACCGGCTGCCCGATCAGAGGCCTCAATGCAAGGCGTTCAATGATCAGACCAAGCAGGGCGCCGGCTACAACGGCGAGTATCATGGCAGCAAGGGGTGGAATTCCCATATCAATAAACATGAAAGTAATGAATCCCCCGACCATCAACATATCTCCGACGGCAAAGTTAAAAATCTTTGTTGACTTGTAGATCACCACCACCCCAAGTGCGATCAGGGCGTATATGCCGCCCACCATCAGTCCATTCAAAAAGAACTGTCCGGATATCTTAAGCATTATTGGATCAAACATGATTTCAGCCTATTCACAAAAAGATTATCACTTTGAAAACTTTACCTTGAAAACTTTACCTTTCATGGATCAAGAGAGGGAAAAATATTGTGGTAAAAAAACATTTCCGGATGAATGTCATCTCAGTTTCACACCGTCCTGCCCACTAATATTCGCGACACGAATAGTGCTTTCCAAAGTCCCCTTGCGCCCATCCTGATAGGTGACAGGCACGGAAACTGTTAATTCTTCTTGATCTCCATAACAGGCCGCAATCAGATCAGCGAAACGTTCTTCTACAAATGATCTTCTCAACTTCCTTGTTCGAGTCATCTCTGATTCATCCGGATCAAATTCCTTATACATGTTGACAAATCTTCTAATCCTTGATTCCTCTGGAAGGGTACGATTAACCTTGGCAATCTCCTGAGCTACCAGTTTAATGACTTCAGGTTTTTGAGACAGATCTGTGAACGTGGTATAAGGGATTCTATGGTCTTCTGCCCATTTCCCGACACTGCCCAGATCGATATTGATCAACACACTCACAAATTCCCTCTCTTTTCCTCCAATAGCCAGACAGTCCTTTATATACGGGCTGAAGCGAAGCCGGGTCTCTATGAATTGAGGAGAAAACTTGTGCCCTCCGGCCAGCTCTTTCAGGTCCTCCATCCTATCTATGACAATCAGATGGCCGTTTTCATCCATATAGCCGTAATCACCCGTACAATACCAGCCGTCTTTGAGTTTTTTTCGAGAAGCTTCAGGATTTTTATAATAACCGGAATACATGAAACGGCTTTTAACCAGTATCTCGCCTTCTTCGGATAACCTTAAATCCACCCATGGAACGAGCGTGCCCGATGTCTCGGCCCGGATATCCCCTTTTCTTGGCATGGAGATCAATCCCGCCTCAGTGGAGCCATAATATAATTTGATCTCCACGCCGAGGGCCTTGAAGAATCGAATGATATCAGGGCTCATGGCTGCGCCAGCTGAATAGACCACCTTAACTCTTTTAAGGCCAAGCTTGTCCCTCAAAGGTCTGAAGAGGGCCCAATAGGCTATAAACCGTAATATTCGCCACAGCACCGAAGGACGCTTGATACCTTGCTCTTCCATTTCAGCCAACCGGTATCCCACCGGCATGAAGGTGCGAAAAGTCAGCCGTTTAAGAAAGCTAGCATCCAGGATCTTCGTCTGGATCATTCGATTGACCATCTCCCAAAGCCTGGCCCCGTAAAATAGCACATGAGGGCCTATCTCTCTCAAGTCCTCCTGGACGGTTTCCGGTTCTTCGGGAAAATTAACGGTCACATCAGCCAGTAAAGAACCGGCTATGCCCATACCCTGCTCGGTGGACCAGGCAGGTGGAATAAAAGAGACATACTCATAATTTTTTCCAAGCCATTCATCCATCTCGCTCCACTGTCTCATGCCTTCCACAAGCCAGTTCTGATTTAACATGGCGCCTTTGGGAAGCCCGGTTGTTCCGGAGGTATAGCATATAACCCCAATATCCTCACCACGTCCCTTTTGGATATTGGACTCAAAAAGATCGGGGTGTTCTTGGTCGTATTCCTTTCCTAAGTCCAAAACCTCATCAAAATGCACGAGAAGGGGATCTTTATAGCTCCAGAGACCCTTCTCTTCCCAGTAGATGATGTTAGTCAATAGGGGAAGGTCTTTTTTAATCTGCAGAACCTTGTCAACCTGTTCCTGATCGTGGGCCACCACGAAAGTGGAATCAGAGTGTTCGATATAGTATTTAACTTCCGACGGGACACAGTCAGGAAAGATGCCTACAACTTGAGCGCCTGCTGACTGGGCTGCCAGCTCAGCAATGTACCAGTGGGGTTTGTTCTCTCCTATGATGGAGATCTTATCGTCCCTCTTCAAGCCGAGCCTGATAAGCCCTAATGAGAAATAGCGGACTTTATAGTAGTAATCTTCCCAGGTATAACGGATCCATATCCCGCGATCCTTGTCTCGCAAAGCAACCTTGGTATTTCCATGTTTCTTGAAATTTTCTAGGAGAAGTTTTGGAAGGGTATCAGGAGTCATTATTATTCTTCTCTCTATCAGGTCTTTTGCCCCAGATAGGCCTTGATCACTTTCGGGTCTGCTTTAATTTCTTCGGGTTTGCCATCGGCTATCATCACACCAAAATCGAGCACTTTCACCCGTTGGCATATATCCATGACCACGCCCATGTCGTGCTCAACCAGGATGATGGTGGTACCCTTTAATTCCAGAATATCAAGGATAAAGCGGGCCATGTCTTCCTTTTCCTCGAGGTTCATACCAGCCATGGGCTCGTCAAGCAGAAGCAATTTGGGCTCCATTGCCAAGGCACGGCCAAGATCGACTAATTTTTGCTGACCGTATGAAAGCGAACCCACAATCTTTTTGCGGATCGACTCTATATCCAAAAAATCTATAATATCTTCAACGGTCTCCCGGTGTATCAATTCTTTCCGTCTCGCAGGTCCAAAGAATATGGATGAACTAAGGATATTTGGTTTTATGTGGATGTGGCGGGCGGCCATAAGGTTATCCAGAACCGTCATACCCGAGTAGAGCTGGATGTTTTGAAAAGTACGCGCTATGCCAAGGGCTGGTCTGCGGTGCGGTGGAAGTTTGGTAATATCTCTCCCTTCAAAATTGATTCTTCCTTTTTGAGGCTTATAAAACCCGCTTATACAGTTAAGCACGCACGTTTTGCCTGCGCCATTAGGACCTATTATGGCCAGGAGTTCACCATAGGTCATCTGAAAACTGATACCGGCGAGTGCCCTTACCCCGCCAAAAGAGAGATGAAGGTCCTGAATATCTAACTGAGCTATATACCCAGGTTCTTGGCCGTATTCGGCATTCGTTGCATTCGTTTTCAATAAAATCTCCTGTGGAATTTAGTTGCTAGACGTATTTTATTATCTGGGTCACTCTTGTCCAAAAACGGATTTTGAGCTGAGGGGTTGAAAATGTCCTCTTTCTGGGAAATCGTTGTTGTGATACGAGAAAGAAAATCCCAGAAAAGAATGGAGGACAGAGTCATGGTACGTTGTGCAAGCCTTTTCAGTCAACTGGTTGGGTTGTTCAGCAGGGGACAGTTTCATCATCTGGTCAAGAAGCATCGGGCCGAACGCTATAGCAAGGGGGTTGGTTCCTGGGTCTGCCAACTGGCCCAAGCCAAGAGCCTGCGGGAGATCTGCGGTGGACTTGCCTGCACCACAGGGAAATTGAGGCATCCGGGGTTGACGGAGGCGCCCAATAAGTCCACCCTCTCCTATGCCAAAGCCCACAGGCCTTGGCAGATGTTTCAAGACCTCTTCTACGCCACCCTTGATCTATGCAAGGCCACAGCCCCCAGGAAGCGAAGGTTCCGTTTCAAGAACAAGCTGCTTTCCCTGGACAGCACGGCGGATTGGCGACAACCTGATTTCCCAGAACACGATCTTAATTCTCTAACATATTGAAATATCAGGGCCTACTTTTAGAAATCACCCGTTTTTGGACAACAGTGAGTATGCATACTGAATTGAATGAATTTATCTGGGGTATCCACTTGACTGGCGTTACCACAACATATAGTATTTCGGCTCATGGAAGATTATCATGAGGAATCTGTCCGAGTTGGAAATCCGGTTCGGCAGCGGGGGCGCCCGCCGCGAGTATCTGTGCGCCCTGGGTTGGCCCGATGGCTTCCGGGGCCCACGGTACAATGGTCACAAAGCGTGGTCGATGAAAGGCGGTCTGTTTCGTTGTGTCTCATGCGACTACAAGTGTATCACTTGCTCCAAAATGCCGTGCAGATCCAGCCCACAACCCATGACGAGACGGCTTTGAACATCCGTGGGAAAAAACCCGCGAAACACAACATATAGGTGGGGGGTACGCCAGTCAAGTGGATACCCCAGATTTAAAAATTGCACGCAATTGTATTTATGAAATATTCGAATAGCGTTTGTCAAGTGAAAAAAATGTGAATTTTAATTATGCCACTGATTTCAATCACTTGGCATCTCTAGCCCAGTCTCAAGGGCTGAAAGGAGATTACTTCAGTAACATCATGATCAGCATCTGTACAATCACAGGTGATGAGAGGTGAGGTGGGTGGATGAGGTGTTTTCCTCTCGCATGATCGCTCAACCGCTACGCCTACTCCATGCCTGCCCGCTCGCCGACGGCGGCGCCGCGGTCATTTTGTGCAGCAAAGACAAACTAAAAT
>JAFDFZ010000128.1 GCA_019309565.1 Deltaproteobacteria bacterium | reverse complement strand
GTTACCTGCCCCGAGATGTGGCATCACTACGTATCCGACACGAGCAACTGATACGGCTGGACTTTCACCAGCTGGATTGCAGCCTTGCCGGCTGCTCCGACGCTCCACATATTTGCAGTTTCATAGAAGAGATAAAAGGAATTTATGTTTATATTCTTGGATAGTCAAAATTGTAAATATGTTGGACGTCCCTAAACTGCCCACTTTTTTTACTACTTATCTACTACATGTTTATTTGGTCATGCGCCAGCATAGTATTCTCTATATCTCTTATACGCGCTTATTTTGGGGCTAAATCCTTTCATCAAAGGCCAATATCAAATCCGTATAATTTAGCGGCATTTTTATAAAGAATTCCGTCAATATCATCCTGACTGAAGTTTGGCCAGCCGCATTTTTCGGCAATCTCGTTAATTCCGTGTCTAATCAGTTCAATCCATCTTTTCATATCCTCTCCAGGATTATCAGACCATGCGCCAGACCCAGTTACCCAATAATCCGACGCATACATAATCTTGTCCATTATGCCAAGCTCCTTTGCTTTAACAAGATTCCAGGTCAGGGTCATCGGTCTATCATATGTCATTGCAAGATCAGCATAAACATTAACATTAGAGTGTACCATCATAAAGAAAAGCTCTTCCCACCACGGATAGTTTAAATGTTCGACGACAATCTTCATTTCAGGAAAATCAATAAGAACATTATTAAGTGATTGAGGATTAAGGTATTTATACGGAGCTAAAAATATGCCACCAGGATTGGCGCAGTGATGAAATTGTACGACGACGTCTAATTCCAGAGCTTTCTCATAAAATGGGTAAACTTGAGGATCGTCCGAACAATATTGACCATAAGCAGGAGTTAGCAACACCCCTTTAAATCCATATTCCGTAACTGCATTTTCGAAGTATTTTAATGCAGATCTGTTGAATCGACCCCATTTATCGACCGGTTCAACGCTGGCCAATGCCGTAAATAGTTCCGGATAGTTCTCGACACACTCCAAAACATAATCTTCGCCGCAAGAAGAATTCCAAATCCGACTCATATCTTGTCCCATGATCACTGCTTTGCGGACCCCTGCATCCTTAAGCCAGTCGATTATTGATTCAATTGGCGTATCCGTTGGGTGAACATGACCAAGTTGATCTTCCGTCACCTTATCAAAGTTTTTTTCTTTCAGAACATGGAGATGTGCATCAATAACCATTTCTTTACTCCTTATAATGGTAATTGTTAAAAACGAGATTTTAAATGTGGCTTTTGGGTGTCTAAACTAAAACCATTATCAAGCAAAATAATTAGTATTTAAAATTAGCAATCTCGTTGATTTTGTCACGTCCACCTACCTTTTTTGCCCATTTATCATATACTGCTTTTGAGGCATTGATAAAATCAGTTCTATCAGGATATGTTACCTTTACACCTTTTGCTTTTAATTGCCCAAGAAGCTCGTCGTCTCTCTTGGCATAGAGGTCTCTTTGATATCCTGAGATTTCTTGAGCGGAATCAGTGACAATTTTTTGCAAATCAGAAGGCAATTTATCATAAAAAGCTTTACTCATTATTAACGGTGCTACCAAACGAAGCCAACCGACCTGTGCCCAATTAGGAGCAACCTCATAGAATTTATGCCCCCAGTAATTTGAATTGGCGGCTTCTGCACCGTCAATAACACCGGTTTCCAGAGCAGTATATAATTCACTATAAGCCATTGGCAGCGGACTAGCGCCGAACGTTTTAAATGCATCCAGATGAACAGGATTTTCCATTAGCCTGATTTTCAGACCTTTCAAATCCGCCATTGAATGGATTGGGTTTTTAATGGTCATTATATGACGGGTTCCGAAGGACCAGTATCCCAATAAATGAAATCCACGCTTCTCCAATGCGGGTGCATATCTCAAGGCTAGTTTCGAGCCCAAAACAGCGTCAAAGTGGTCATTATCCTTAAACAGAAAGGGCAATTCAAAAATATTTAATTCCGGAACAAAAACTGCCAGTGGCGAATTAGAGGCCATATGTAATTGAACAGTGCCAAGTTGTAAGCCTTCAATTAAATCTCTGTCATTTCCCAGTGCACCGCCCACATAGACTTCAAATTTTATTCTTCCATTTGACCTTTCTTCAACAATTTTAGCAAACTGCTTCATTGCAATAGTGGGTGGCTCACCAGGAACCGTTGGCACGCATACCTTAACTAAAAATTCTGCTTTTGCACCATAAACAGAGGAAGCAAACATTGAAAAGGCTATCCCCAATGCAATTAGAACAAATATCAATCTTTTCATATTCAATACCTCCTGGGTTAAAATGATTTGTTAACTAAAACAAATTTAGACCTCCCAAAAGCCAAACAGTAGTGCAACGATAAAAATAAAATATTAAACCGGGTTCATATCAGAATGAACTGGATCGGTTTTTCAATATCCTCGAAAGCGCTGACATCCCTAAGCGCTTTGTAACCAAGGCCGCATTCGCAAAGGATAGAATGAAACTTAAATATCAAGCCTTCATCGAGCTCAACCAAAGACTCAACCGATTCTTTGAAAACCACTTCAAACCGAAAACCTGGCACGGATTCTGACTGCTGATATCCGACGGCTCCACTATCCGACTGCCACATACGGAAGATATCTCAAAACACTTCGGCGTTTAGCGTGTCCGTCAGGGACGACCATCTCCCATGGCACGCATCTCCCAACTCTACGATCCATTAAACGACATCACCGTCGATGCGGCCATCAGCCCCAAGTGTGTTGGTGAGCGCGAAATGGCCGCCAACCATTTCCTGTCCCTGATGCCAAATGATCTGATGCTCATGGACGGACAGAGGATATCCGGCTTGGTGGCTGTTTGCATTGATCCTGCTGTCCATGAACGCTCATTTCTGGGCCCGTATTTCAAAGAAGTGGAAAATCCTCCGTACCTTTTTAGCCTCAGCAAAAACCCACTGCATCATATCTTTGCCGGTGCCCATCAGCTCGGTTAAAATCGCATGGCAAATGGGGCTTGATCTTAAACCATTAAAACTGTGGCTGATTCGTATCAAAAACGCCGATAAACCAGTGGTTCTTATCACTTCTCTTGCCGATCAGGGACAATATCCACATTCTATATTCTCTGATCTGTATCACCACCGCATCACCACCGCTGGCCCGTTGAAGAAGACTATAAAGCCATAAGATGCCGCATTGAAATAGAAAATTTCTCCGGCAAATCGGCTTTTTCGGTATACCAGGACTTCCATGCCAAGGTGTTAATGAAAAACCTCGTCTCATTGTTCGGCTTTCCCGTAAACGATGCTCTGGTATCCGATCCCACGCCAACTCGGCAATATGACTGCCAGGTCAATTTCACTCAGGCCCTTGCCAAATGCAAGGACCTGATTCCTTTATTGTTTCAAAGATCAAAAAGAAAAATCAGGCTTATCCTTGATGCGCTGTTTGCTATCTTGAAAAAGACCATCGAACCGATAAGATCTGGCCGAAAGTACCCTCAAAACCATCGGGTAGCTTCCAGAAAATACTACCTGAACTTTAAACCTATAGCTTAAGTTAATGACATTGACTAAAAACTTTAAACGTGTTATAGTTTACCTGATTAATTTAGGTATCCACATAAAAGTTTGAGGAAAAAATGTAACAATGAATAGCACAATAAGCATGGAAGCGATCATGGGTATCAGATATGGTGTGATTTCCCTGATGCTTTCGCCCGTTAAGCTGCATGATACAAATAGTGTTACACCAAAGGGGGGCGTTATATAACCGATAGCCCATCCCACCATTAGTACAACGCCGAAATGGACTGAATCAATACCAAACGCTTTTCCCACAGGATGAAGCAATGGGGCAAAAATTATTGTTGCTGAAAAACTTTCCATGAACATGCCGATAATTAGCACAATAATATCAAAAAAAAACAAAAATTTAATCCAGGAATCAACGATGGAAGTAATGAATTTAGTTAACATCATTGGAATTTGATTAGCGGTAAGGACCCACGAAAAGAGAAACGCCGTTGCTTGTATGAACATTATAATTGTGGCTAACTTTGCCGATTTATACAAGATTTTTGGTATGTCTTTTAGTCCCAATTCTTTATAAACAAACTTTGCTACAATAAATCCATATATTACCGATACAACGGCGGCTTCAGTTACTGTAAAAATTCCTCCAAGTATGCCGAAAATGATTATAAACGGTAAACCAAGCCCCGGTATAGCTTTTACACCAGTTTTAAATACATTCTTTAAGTTGAACTTTTGTTTTGAAGAAAGATAGGCATCTCCACCTTTTGATGCATGAAGATATGCAACTATCATTAAGCCAATGCCGATGAGAACACCGGGAACAATTCCTCCTAAGAATAATTGAATTACAGATGTATCCGTCATATATCCTATGATGATCATCATTATGCTCGGAGGAATCACAGGTCCAATCGAACCTGCAGCAGCCACAAGCGCCGTTGAAAATTTCATATTGTATTTTTTCTCTTTCATCATCGGAAGTACAATTGAACCAACAGCTGCCGTATCAGCCGCTGACGAGCCTGAAATGCCGGCAAAAACCATTGAAGCTGCAACACTAATCATACCCAGACTGCCTTTGAGAAAACCGAATAATTCAGTTACAAAATCGACTAGGCGCCTCGACATTCCACCTACTGTCATTAACTCTCCTGCCAGCATAAACAAAGGTATTGCCATGATTAACCAGGAATCAAGTCCAAAAAACATCCTTTGAGTTACTAAGGTTAAGGGTATATTCGGATCAAGCAGTATTGAAAGCAAACTACTTACACCTATTGCAAACGCCAACGGCATACCAATCAAGAAAAAAATCCCTAAGCTTATGAACAAGACAAATATTGTTAGCATCTAAGGTCTCCTTCTCTTTCATTAGCCTTTTGAGCAAATAGATGATAAATCTATTAGACTATTTGTTTTTATGATTTTGAAAAATAATATTAAAGCTTCTAAAAGCATTAAAAATCCGGCCACCGGGAATGAAAAATAAACCACGTAAATCGGTAATTGCATTGCCGGTGTAATCTGATATTTTGTCACCATTATCATTTTACTTCCATAGACAATTACAATGATTAAGAAACACATGATAACGATTAAAACTATTAACTTTAAAACCTTTTTTATCTTGAACGGTAAATTATGGATCGCATAATCAACTGTTAAATGACTGTCTTCCCTTATGCAAACAGATGAAGTCAGAAGAACCATCCAAACCTGCAAATACCTCGCTAATTCTTCAGACCATGAAAATGGATCACTAAAAACAAATCTCCATATAACTTGACTGAAAACTACGAGTACTTGAGACCCAAACATTAAGACAATTATATAATATAGTAATTTTCGAACTATCGATAAATATGAATCGAGAATATAAAGCGCTTTCATATGTATCTCCGGTTATTCTAAAAGTGTCATTATAGAATTTCTGAAATATTTTTAAATATCATTTCCGCAGCCAGGCAATATGAAAAAGAATGATATTTAAATAGAAAACCTTAAAGATCAAAGAGGCTTTTACATTACTGCCATGTTAGCCCCCTCCACTGATAGGGATAAAGGCGATTGTGTCTTCTGGTTTCAATAGTGTTATTGTATCAGAAGATGGGCTATACAGATTTTGATTTATGAATATTCTTGTACTTTTTTCAAGCTTGTCTTTCCATGGAATCTTAAAATGATTTAAGACTGTTTCAATTGCCTGGTTTGCTATGGAAGGAACTTCCATAGTAACTTCTCTTTTATTGCCTGAATATTGTTGCATAATCGAGACAAATCTTACTTTGACTGTTATCGTATCTGCAATCATTGAAATGGCCTTCCGTTTGATCGATTATTTCGGTCTCATCTCCTTTGTTACTTTGAGGAATCGATCCACTTCTTCCGAGGTATTGTAATGAGCGGCTGAAAGACGGACTGCATCCGGCCATCCTATAGCATCAAGAGGAAAGGTTGAATATGCATCCTTGACCCTTACAGAAACACGAACATGATATTTTCGATTGTATTGTTCTCTTACGGTAGGTGAGTCGAATCCGTTTAATCTGAACAAAAAAATACACATCCGGTTTGTGATCTCATCTTCCATTCCGCACACGGTTACATGCTCCATATCCAATAGCCCTTCAACCGCGTCTGATCCATGAAGTAGCCGGTTCAGCAATGCAAGTATATGATGATTTATGGCCTTTTTGGCTGCCACAACGAGTTTTCGTCTGTCTCTGGATTCGGTAAAATGACTTCCAAGCCAGCACATGTAGTCTATAACGGCTGACCACGCGGCATACATCGCATGCGGCGGGGAACCCAAGACCCAGTTTGTGCTCGGTTTTCCAATGATATTTTCCTGATGTAGCTGAGCGAGTCGTTCTGAAATGTGCGCAAAGCGGATTCCCTTAATACAATAGGCCTTGTAAGGTCCGACCGCATAAGCATCAGCTCCGAATGTCTTCAATGTCAATCGGTACATGGGGTGCATACTGAACCGCACCAATAAGACATACAGATCGGGATTGATTTCCCTGGCTTTTTGAATAATGGTTTTTGCATCATTTACAGCTCCGGTTTGGTTTGATGCATGCTGGAAGCAAAGCAGGCACGTATCTTTATCAATTTTCTCGAAGATGGCCTCCATGGGCACAGAGTCTGTTTCAGTCGAGATATTTGCCAAACGCAATTCTTTTTTGTTAAGCTCGGCATAGTATTGATTGGACTCAAAACAGCGGGATGTTCAAGTTGGTCCGTGACGACATTGGATCCGGGAGTGTGAGATATTATGACGTTTGCGGCCCGATAAATGGTATGAGTAGCTCTGTTTGCAGGCATAATATGCCCAGATTTGGCGCCGCGAAAGATTTTGACGTCTTCGATTCCTTTTTCCATGGCTTCGACAGCATGGTCGGAGGCAGGATTAAATCGATATACTTCGTCAGGCAAAGTCACTTCCTTGGCCATAACATCGACCACTGATTTAAGACGAAGGGAACCGCCTGAAGCCTCCAAATATATTCGTTCGTCTGTGTGAGGATCCCAGTCCACGTAAAAAAACCTCTCTCGGATTTTCTCCAATAAGTCTTCAGAAAACATTTTCCCTTAGGTTATTTTCGGCATAATGTACACCCCACTAATAGGTTAATTATTCCGTTAAAGTACCGATCCACCGGACCAAACACTCCTCACGGGCCTTGGTCCCGAAGGAAGTATATCGGCCTTTTCCACCTAAAATTGGGTTAAATCTGCGATATTGAGATGTTGAAGTTTCGATTCTTTCGGAATTCCGGTGGAACCATCCCAACCCATCATTTCATAGTAAAGATCCAATGCCCTTTTAAACTGATCACGGTCTAGCTTCACGCCGGTCAAGGGGCCGGTCTTCAAGTGTTCGAATAGTCTGTCCGGCAGTTCATCATCTTTACGATCAAATCCCTCTCGCACGTTAAACATTCTGGCCAATGTCGTTGTCCGCTGTCCGAGGAGCATTATTTCAAATAGACTGGTTTCCCAGCCAGTAGCTGATTTTACCATTTCGACAACATGATTGAGGCGAAACAGCCTGCCCGGGCCGGCTGTAAAAAAACAAAGAGACAAGGAGTTCAGAAAGCTGTATGCATGTTGGTTGTAAACAAACCAGCTCACCTTCTTAGGACTTAAATCCCTGGCCGGCACACCCTTTAAAATGCCGATGGGATAAACATCGGGAACCGCCCATCGACCTTCCTCATATGGCATATCATGTGCGGCTTCAATATGATCCGCTCCTGTGGGAGATGTGGCATAGGCCAGCGCAATATTGTTTTTCCCCCTCGGTTCATGCATCGCAAAACTCTGTTTTTTGACGGTCATGACAAATCTTTCCGCGCCATTTCCAATTTGCCTGGCCGCACGCCAGCTTCCTTCTGCAAGAACGGCCCCGAAGCCTTCTTTATGGGCGATCTTTTCGATCATTTTTAATGCTGCATCACCATTGCCGAAAGTCAATTCCAAACCGTCTGTCTGTTCCCTGCTGATTATTCCATTTTCATAACACTCCATGGCAAACGATATTGCCATGCCCGTCTCAATGGTATCCAATGAATATTTGTTACAAAGCTCGTGTGCCTTGGCGATAACCTCTATATCTTCATTCATAATGTTTGGTCCGAAGGCGCCGACGGTTTCATACTCGGGGCCGCCGAATTTTGGATCAATGTCATATTTCCCACCCGTACAAACCTGTTTGCACCGAATGGGACAAGCATAGCAAGTATCGCGTCCCGAAAGAACAGTGTTTGTCAGCTTTTCATAGGTTATATGTTCAATCCCTTCAAAAGAGCCACCTTGAAAATTCCGAGTTGGCAGCACCCCGTCGGCATTCAGATCTTCCAGGTCCCATTCAAAGGTTCCGCCTTTCTTCAATATGGCGCTAACTGGATGCTCATTCATGTTTTCAATAAAATATGCCGTAAGTTTTTTTAACCCGCCCGGATCGCTGAAGGCCAATTTCTCTTTACCCCTGGCTGCAATCGCTTTCAGGTTTTTCGAACCAAACACAGCGCCCATCCCAGTTCGGCCATTGGCGTGGCGCAGATTCTGGATAATCGAAGCGTAACGAACTTGATTTTCACCCCCCTGGCCGATACAGATCATTTGAATCCTGTCATCACCATGTGATTCGCGGATTTTATCCTGAGCATATCCCGAATCATGTCCCCAGAGATCAGCGGCATCCTTATATTCTGCCTTGTTTCCAGTTAACCAGATATAAACAGGTTTTGGGGCTTTCCCTTTGATGACAATTGCATCGAAGCCGGACTTTTTTAGCTCGATGGAGAAAAATCCGCCGGCTTCTGATTCTCCAAAACCATCTGTCAAAGGAGATTTTGCCGCAACCGTGTACCGATTAGCCCCGGGCAATGGTGTTCCTGTCAAAATCGATGTGGTAACTACAAGTACATTGTCCGGCCCCAAGGCATCGACCCCTTTTCCCATTTCGGTCAACAAGAAAAATGAAGCCATTGCGCTTCCGCCCATAAACGTTCTGTAGAAATATTCGTCTTTAGTTTCAACGGAGAAGGTTAAATCGTTCAGGTTTGCCTTCAATATTTTTCCATTATATCCAAATGCCATATGTCATCCTCCAAATGTAATTCATTTAGGCAATTCAACGGAGTGTAAAATCTTGATTTGCGGGAGTGTGTTTCACCCTCAACACATAAGACAACAAGCTCAAAGAAAGCTCCCTAACTCTTACGACTGTTTTTTTTTCCGGGATTAACTTTCTCCATCCATCCTAAAGTTCAATTTTTGAAAAGAAAATCTTGACGAAATATTTCGAATAAGATAATGGACAATTGCGTTTACCAATTACCCAATTTTGTAATTAAGATATTCTAAAAGGATTGTCAATAATAAAAATAATTGGTAAAATATAAAAATTATGACATCTCGATTTCTCAGGACATATGGGACAGCTCTAAATATCGATTGTTTGATATCTAAAATAACATTATTAAAGAAACTAACCCAATGAAATCATTACCGATTAAGCCTGTCAAAACCCGATCGATACCGGAAGCGATCATCCATGAACTCATATCCCTTATAGACTCCGGTCATATCCCCAGAGGCAGCAAATTGCCTCCAGAAAGGGAATTGGCGAAAAATTTGAATGTCAGTAGGCCATCGCTGAGAGTGGCAATTAGATCCCTATGTCTACTTGGTATTCTGGAAAACCGGCAAGGAGATGGTACTTACTTAAGCAATTTCGAACAGGGACCAATTGAGCCTTTGAGCATCATGCTGTCAGTGAAAAAGGGGACGCTATTTAATATATTCGAAGCAAGGGAATGTATTGAAAACACTGCTGCCAGTTATGCAGCCATCCGCAGAGATGAAGGGGATCTCAATGAGATGCAAAGAGCCCTGGACCTGATGCAAGTAACGTTTAATGATCCGGAAAAATATGTGAATCATTGTTTAGATTTTCATAAAGCAGTAGTTTTATCAACCAAAAATCCGGTTCTGATCGATCTGGCAGATAAAATATATAAACTGCTCGAAGAGACCCACGACAATAATCATAAATATCCGTCGGAATTATATCGAGAGACGACTATTCAGCAGCATGTGACGATATTTGAGAACATCAAGATCGGAGATTCTGGAAAGGCTCTAGAGGCCATGGCTGAACACATGCGACATATGAAAGATAGACTGATGCAAAGAAAGGTGCGGAAAGCAATAAATCCATCCGAATAAATGTAATATGTCAATAAAAATTCGAACAAAATTAAGAAGAGAGGGTAACACTCTCCTCAGCTCCAGGCTTTTTGTTTTTGTTCTAAATTCAGATGGTTCAATTTTCCCAAAGCATCAGAAAGTTTTTTCTTCAGCGAGCCCATGTAGCTGTAATTTTTCATCAGCTCAACTGTCCACTCACGGGCTTTTCTGATGGATAGCTCTTTGACAATTTGAGACTTTTTACTCACCGCTTTTTCCAGCATGCTGATGATATCATCAATTGAGGCTGGTTGTTGCTCCGGATCGTTCTTACGCTGCATGTCAAGCATCTGCAGGTAGTTGTAACGATTGCGACAATATTCTCTGATGGCATCATCATCGCGTTGTTGCTGGATGTTTTTAAGGATTCCAAAAAAGTAGGATAAATCGCAGCGATCTGCATCTCTGTTGGTTGCCTTAAGA
>JAFDFZ010000127.1 GCA_019309565.1 Deltaproteobacteria bacterium | reverse complement strand
GGTCACTTTGGCGGAAAAGTTGGTCATGGTAAAGGACAAGGTCTTCCCAAAATAACCATCAGATGGATTCCCGATCAGCCCGGCTCGCGCATGAGAGACGGTCTCAAGAATCATATTCGGCCTCCTGTTCCGCGTATCGCAAACGCCTTCCTTTTTTTCGGCTTATCAGTTCAGGGGCTGAAACCAGTGTTGAAACCGGTCGTCTCTGAAATTGGTAATATCGTCCATCAGTTCCATAAGCTGCCGGGTAATGGGACCAGGAGCCTCAAGCTCCCTGTCCTCAAACCGTGCCACAGGGGAAACCTTGATACCTGAATGTGTGGTGAAGATCTCTTCGGCTTCAAACAGATCTTCTCTCAATATCGGTTCTTCTGAAACGGGAATCCCTACAGCTTGAGATGCCTGCAAAACAGAAAGACGGGTAATGCCGGAAAGAATGCGACCCAGTGGCGGTGTTTTAAGCACCCCGCCCTGGACGATAAACACCGATTCGATGGAGCCTTCGGCCAAAAAACCATCGGTGCCCAGTAAAATGCCCACGTCATAGCCCCTTTCATAGGCATCCCGTCGTGCAAGATATCCGTTGAGATAATTGGAACAGGCCTTCGCACCCACCGGAACCGTTTCCGGATGAATCTTGCGCCATTTGGACAAGCATGCAGAGATCGGCTTTGCTCTATCAAGCCCGAGCTCTTCGCTGTCCGGTATGGCGAAAATAGCCACATCCAGCTTGGAATCCAATACAAGCTGTATGATCGCCTCTTCACCCCAGTAAGCGAGTATCTTTATCAGACCCCGACCCAGATTGTTTGCCCTGACCGTTTCGATCACTCCCTGGACGATCGTATCGGTTGAATAGGCCAACTCCATTCCCAGAAGACGGGCGCTTCGTTCCAACCTCTTTAAGTGTTCATCCATCCGAAAGGCCATGACGCCGTTTGGACTCACATGGGTCCCAAACACCTCAAATATGGCCGATCCCCTGGAGAACCCATGAGACAGAAGCGGCACTGTCGCCTGCTGCCAGGGTATCAACTCACCGTTCAACCAGACTTTTCGTTCATTCGACATGGATACCTCCCCGTATGTTTTTAGAGACCGAATATCAACAACATGGTTTCATCAATCCATATTCCGTATAATGATTCCTAAATATTGAGTATCCTGCATTGAAGTCAAGGGAAATTTGAGTAATTCTCGGTGAAATTCGGCGCCTTATAACGTTCATCGAAAGTTGCCGGAAAATTCCGGAACTCTCACATCTCCCAGTAGATGCACTGCATGGGGCATTCTACCATGGCCTCTTCGATGCACTCCTCTGGGCCACCTTCAGGTTTGATGATTTCCGCCTTTTCGATCTCTTCGTTAAGATCAAAGACCTCCGGACAAATATCGTGACAGCTTCCACAGCCGATACATTCATCAATTTCTATGGTAACTCTCCTGCTCATCTGTTTATATGGTTCCTCCTTGTCTGATCGATTAGCATCCACAGTTAAATAGATGAATACGCTACTTCATGTGGTCTCGTCAATGCCTGGAAGGATGGACACGTTAAACTGTAAATCTCAAATTCTTATCAGCATATATCATGGGGGTTAATCAAAAAGTTCGATATTACCTTTGACGTCTACTTGTTTTTCTTGAAGGGCAAGTCTTTTTCAACTGCATCCAAAATCTTTCTTGAAGAACTGAAAACATCGGAGCTTACCCATATCCAAAATTTGGTCAGCGTACACATATAGATGCTCTTTTTCCAGTTGAAATGCGCAATAAAATAACCTAAATTAATTTTCTCCGGTTCAGGTTTCGGAGCTAGAGGGTTACAATCGATGAAAGCCTCTTATCATATCGAGCGGAATCCAGAAAATTCATCATAAACGAGCCTGTTTCAAAACGTTTCAGTTTGTTCGAGGTCAAGGAAGGCGAAGCAATAAGTGCCCAATATATAATAATATCTTATCACAGGCATTAAATATAATAATTTGAATTTATGCTAAACTTTGTTTATGATAAAATTTATGGCTTGCTCTAATTGGAACATTGGATTTTATGAAAATGGGCAAGCTGTAGAAATTCCATGACATTTAATTTAAGTGTATCTGAAACCTTCCTTATGACGAACCTTATTATGAAACGGAACAGTCTCCCATGAAGATCACTCATATTGATGTCTTTCTGGTAAACGTTCCTCTAAGAGCTAAATTTACAACTTCCCAATCATCAAGAACTCATCAAAAATCGGTTGTCATCGAAGTGCACACAGACACGGGATTGACCGGGCTTGGTAATGTGGACCCTTCGCCGAAATATTCCGATGAGAGTGCAGAGGAAATCGTCTCCTGCCTGAAAGATGCGCTGATACCTGCTATGCTTCATAAGGACCCGAGGAATATCGTTCTTTGTATGGCGGAGCTGGATCGAAAGACAGCCGGTCACTATCATGCCAAGGCGGCACTTGATATGGCCCTTCATGATCTTACCGCTAAAGAGCTGGGGATTCCTGTATATCGATTGCTCGGCGGAGCTGTTTGCGAAAGCATACCTCTTGTGTCTTCATGGATCGGACACGTCCCTGCTCAAGAGGCGGCTGATATGGCCATACAGCATGTCGAGCAAGGATTTCGCACACTTAAGATAAAAGTCGGAAAGCAGATAGAAGAAGACATCCAGCGGGTGCGCGCCGTTCGTAAGGCCGTAGGAGCAGACATTCAGCTTCGAATCGACGCCAACGAGGGTTATACGCCGCAACAAGCTATCAGGGCCATCAAAGGGTTTACGCCCTATGGTATTCTTTACTGTGAGCAGCCGGTATCCCGTGATGACTGGCATGGTATGGCACAGGTTAGAAAAGCAGTGGATGTACCTGTTGTGGCCGATGAGGCAATTGTGGAACCGAAAGATATCATTCAGGCGGTTGAAAAGGAAGCCGCCGATATCGTGAAACTGAAGGTGATGAAAAACGGCGGACTTTATAGAACAGGCCGCATGGCCTGGCTTGCCGGCGTACTCGGCCTTAAGTGCGTTTTGGGCCATGGGTTCACCCTGGGCATCAATTCGTTGAGCGAGATTCACCTGGCCGCAAGCTTGCCAAATATCATGATGCCCATTGAAACAACCGGGATGTTAAAAGTCGTAGAGGACATTATTTCTGAACCGATTCATGTTAAAAACGGTTCTGTCAGGTTATCTCAAGCCCCTGGTTTTGGGGTCGCGCTGGATCGCAAGAAACTATCCCGATTCAGCGTATAGATTCGGAGCAAGGATTCATCTTTACAAAAAAGGAGGCAACCGATTATGGCAACCACGATACCTGCGCAGATGAGAGTCATCGAGGTGACCGAACCGGGCGCTGCCGAAGTCCTGAGCGCTGGGAGCAGACCCATCCCGGAACCCAGGGGCGATGAGGTCCTGGTCAAAGTAACGGCGGCCGGAGTGAACGGCCCGGATATCGTGCAGCGAAAGGGATTGTACCCGCCGCCCAGAGGCGCATCGGACCTTTTGGGCCTTGAAATTGCTGGAACCGTCGTAGCAGTGGGGAGCGAGGTGACTCAGTGGTCGGTAGGAGATGCGGTCTGTGCGCTGACCAATGGCGGAGGGTATGCTGAATACTGTGCCGTTTTAAGCTCCCATTGTCTGCCGATACCAAGCGGGTTGAGCATGGTGGAGGGGGCGGGAATCCCCGAAACCTTCTTTACGGTCTGGAGCAACGTGTTCATGGGTGCCGGGCTTAAAGAGGGGGAAACCTTTCTGGTTCACGGTGGTGCCGGCGGGATCGGCTCAACGGCAATCCAGTTAGCCAAGGCTTTTGGAGCCCGCGTGTTTGCTACGGACAGCCCCGCTGAACGCTGCGAATCCTGCAAAGCTTTTGGTGCTGACCGGGTCATCGATTACAACGCAGAAGACTTCGTCGAAGTCGTCAGAAACGAAGCAAAAGGCGCCAACGTCATCCTTGACATCGTTGGTGGCGATTATATTGCAAGAAACATCAAGGCGGCAGCACCCGATGCCCGTATCCTCCAGCTGGCATTCAACAAAGGCTCTACTGTAGAGATAAACCTGATGCCCATCATGCTCAAGCGGCTGATTTATACGGGCTCCACGCTGCGCAGCCGTCCCGATACCTTCAAAGCGGAAATTGCCAGGCAGCTTAAGGGGAAAGTGTGGCCTAAGATCGAGGAGGGAAAGATAAGACCATCTGTTTACAAGACCTTTCCGTTAGAACAGGCAGCAGAGGCACATCGGCTTATGGAAAGTGCAACACATGTGGGAAAGATCATCCTTGAGATATGACCGTACAACAGGGTGTTCGGCTAAAGGAATTATTCATACACCAAAACAGCATCAGCCCTGCCCGCAGCCTGTCGAACCGAAGCGGAGATCGCGCTCAACCATAGCTGTGGGTTTAGCGAGCATTGAAGATAAAAGGAGGAAGAAATGACCGAGGTCAACATGGATGAGATAAACAAACAAATCGACGCATGGGTCAAGAAAACAAAAGAGCTGACGGGCAAGGAAGTCCGGGAGCGCGACACCTGGAACTATGATGTCACGCCGGATTCTATTCGACATTTTTGCTACGGAACCGATGATGACAATCCACTGTACCTGGACTCAGAATATGCCAAAAAGACAAAATACGGAAAACTGATTGCTCCACCCTGTTATCTGGTCTCGGTGCTTTACCCGATTCTTCACGGTGAACCTATGAAGGCTCCGCTTGCCTCTTTGATCGGCGGTGTCGCCTATGAGTGGTTCCGGCCCATCTATGCAGGGGATCGACTCCATGCCGTCTCCAAGCAGGACAAGTTCTTCGAGAAGGTCAATAAACAGGGAAGGCGGCTTAATTTTGTCATATCTGACGTCAGGTATCTGGACGAAAAGGATGAACTGGTGGGCAAGGCCACCGGCACCATGATAATGGCAACCCAGGTCGGCCGGGCGACCATGTTCGATAGATCCATCCATAAGCTGTCCGACGAGGATCTATCGAGGCTGGAAACGGCTTTTAGGGCGGAAAGGCGCACCGGTGCTGCAATGCTTTATTTTGAAGATGTGAAAGTGGGCCAGAAAATCCCCTCCATGGTCCGGGGCCCTCTTACCATTGGTGATATGGTAGCATGGAACGCCGCCATCGGTCCATCTTACAAGGCCGGCCGCTGGGGGTTTCTTGAAGTGCTTAAGGCCCCTCATGCACAGGCTGTGAACCCTGTGCTCAATTTTCCGGTCAAATACTCACAGCAACACGAGGATTTTAATCTGGCCGCCGGCAGGGGAATGCCAGCACCCTTCGACAACGGGGTGATGCGTTTCGCCTGGGTGGCACCCATGGTTACAAACTGGATGGGAGACAACGGTATGCTGAGAAAACTGGATGTTCAGATCCGCGCTCCCAACCTTTATGGCGATGTGACCACCTATGAGGGCAGTGTTACTGAAAAAGACGAAAACAAGGCCACCGTCACTATCGACATAACCGGCACCAACCAGACCGGACAGGTAACCACTAAGGGCACGGCTCTGGTGGAACTGCCGAGGAAGTAAACTACTATACCGTGAAACGGGATTAACTTTAGGGGTCAAGGGACCGAGGATTCAAGGGGTCAAGTGAATAAGCCCTACATAGAATTCCCTTGAAGCATTGAGCCCTTGAACCCTTTGGGGATAGTAAAAAATAAACAAATTGCAACTGATGCTGCCTTCCATAGCATCACCGATCATTGAGGGGGGCAGAAAAGGATAGGTTAGATGATGACCGAAGACACAAACGGCTTATTGTCAGATCTAAAGGTACTGGAGCTGGGTCATATAGTGGCCGGCCCCACAGCCAGCCTGTTGTTTGCCCAGATGGGAGCCGACGTCATCAAAATTGAGCGGCCGGGCAGCGGGGATCAGGCCCGATTCAGCCGCGGAAACCAGGGTTATTTTTTGGCCTTCAACTCCAATAAGCGCAGTATCACCCTTGACATGAAACGTCCCAGAGCAAAGGAAGTGTTTTTTCGCCTGGTTCAGCGCTCAGATGTGATCATCGACAATTACGGTCCCGGTGTGCTTGAGCGGCTCGGCTTCGGATACGAAGCGATGTCGAAAATCAATCCGGCTATCATCCACTGCAGCATCAAAGGGTTTTTGCCAGGACCTTACGGGGATCGCACCTTGCTGGATGAACCGGCCCAGATGATGGGCGGGCTGGCTTATATGACCGGCCCAAGAGGAATGCCGCTTCGCGCGGGTGCATCCCTGATCGACATTACGGGGGCCATGTTCGGTGTCATCGCGGTTTTGACAGCGCTTCATGAGCGGGAAAAGACGGGTCGCGGAAGAAAAATACAGGTGGGTCTTTTTGAAACCGTGGTTTTTCTTGTATCACAGCATATCGCAAAAGCAGGAATATCGGGTGAGATTCCGCCCCCCATGCCGGAACGGGGCATGGGAAAGGATCTGGGATGGGGAATTTACAGAATCTTCGATACAAAGGACGATCGCCAGGTGTTTATAGGTGTAACCAGTGACGCTCACTGGGAAAGATACTGCAAGGCGTTCGATCTTCAGGATCTGTGGCAGGAAAAAGAACTGCGTACAAATGCCGGCCGAAGGCAGGCCTACGAGCGTCTTACCCGGCGAACCGAAGAGATCGCTAAAAAATATACTTTTAAGGAAATCATCCACAGACTGGAGTGTGCAAATATTCCTCACGCGCCGATCAACACGCCTCTTGATCTTTTCCAGCACCCACACCTGTCCGCACGAAAGCACTTCTCCACAGCCACAGCGCCTGACGGAACCTCCTCCCTGCTGCCGAAACTGCCTTTTAGCATCGATTCATGGAACGGAGTGTCCCGGAAGGATCCACCCAAGCTCGGGGAGCACACCACTGAAATTCTTGCCGAGCTGGGCTATTCACCCCAGGAGATCGAAGCGATTTTGCTTGAAAGCGGATCTCAAAATGGAAAACAGGAGCACTAGAAACAGCATGAATTTTTTGCTTGACAAAGGACAATCACAATAAGTAGCCTTTGCTTGTAAAACTGGCCTTACCAATTTCGACAAAAACGAATTTCATTTTTCACTCCTGAGCTGAGCGCGACATTTAACGGAAAAGAGTTACAGAAGAGCCTGTTTCAAAACGTTTCAGTTTGTTCGAGGTCAAGGAAGCCGAAAATTTTAACCAGGTATACATTGAGTATTTCGAGGAATTAAAATTTGAACAGGCACAGAGATTAAGTGAACCGGGGCGTTTTGAAATTGGGTCCAAAACAATTGCTTAAAATTAAAGTTAAATGCCCGTTTAGGGCGAATCAAGCCGCCGGCTCTGCCGGTGTTAGCGACCCAAAGGAGGTAACTTATGAAAACTGTATCGAAATCTTTCCGTCTGTCGATTATCGCAGCAGCAGTGGCGTTTATTCTGTGCATCACCGGTATGTGGGCCATTGCCGCTGAGAAGTTTCCATCCAAAACCATCGATGTGATCATCCACGCCAAATACGGTGGCGGCACCGACACCACAGCCAGGATGATGATGATCCGGGCCCGCCGTATCCTTGGGGTTGATATGCGGGTTATCGCAAAACGCGGGGGGGCGGGCGCTAAGGCACACCAGTTTGCCTTACAGAGGCCTAGGGACGGCTATACCCTGCTGGCCCTCACCCAGACTCACCTCTATACCATTGCCCGGGGCAAATCACCTATAACCATCGACGACATGGTCGGGGTGGCCCGCGCCATGAACGACGCAACATTCATTACGGTTAATGCCAAAAGCGACTTTAAGACTATTGAGGATCTTATCGCTGCTTCCAGGAAAAAACCGCTCAACTGGGGAGTGGCCCAGATAGGTGGTACGGAACATATCGGTTTGGCGCAATTTTGCAATGCTGTGGGCATCAAACACAAAGCGGTGCCGTTTGGAAGTGGCGCACAAATGATCCAGGCGCTCATGTCAGCAGCCATCGATGCAACGCTTCCCAATGTCAGTGAAGCGCGCTCTCAGATTGCAGACGGCGTTCTAAGGCCGCTTATCGTGATGTCGGAAAAGCGACTGGCCGCCTATCCCGATGTACCCACAACATACGAAAAGGGCTGGAAAGTCGATTGCTCCACAACCCGCGGGTACTGGGTACTCAAGGGAACACCCATGGATCGGGTCAAAATTCTGTCCGATGCTCTGGTAAAAGCCATGAGCCATGAGGTTTTCGCCAATTACCTGAAATCAGCCGGTCTTACGGTCGAAGAGAGCGTTGCAGGCCACGAAGTGTGGGACGCCCACATCAAGCGTGAGTATGCAAAGGCCGTAGAGGCGGTTACTAAGCTGGGCTTCAAATAGAACCTGCGTTGAACACGAAAACCAAGCGTATTCTTGGCATCCTGACATAGCGAGGCGGATATGTACGCCATAAACTCAAAAGGCGTATCCGCCTGGCTACGGACTACGATACGATCCATAGCAGCCAATCAAAGATCATATAAAGGAGTTAGCGTTGCCGAAAGATAATGCCACAAAAGGGCCAGAAGTGCAAAATAGAGAATCAAGATTTTCAACACTGGTCCATGGTACGGACCTCAGCCTCGCGGTGGTTATTCTTGTTGTCTGTGGGATCCTCTACTATCTTACCACCCGATTTGAAAAAGTTCCGGAACTGATGTCTCAGAATATCCCACCGGAATGGTTTCCGCGGCTTTTGATCTGGGTAATCGTGATCTTGACATGTATCATTCCCTTTGAACACCTGTTTCATAAAAAGGGAAAGGCCCACCTGGACGAGAACCGAAGCGCCCGCATCAAACCGATTTCCATCTATTCGGCCATCTTGCTGTGCTGTATTGTGTTGTTGATGCCCTGGGTGGGTACCGCTGTTTCCCTGGTACTTGTCTGCGCGCTGCTGCCGTTGTTATGGGGAGAGAGGCGAATGAAAGTAATAGTGCCTTTTGCCGTGGTTTTCCCTGCCATGGTCACGCTGCTCTTTACGAAAGTGCTGGGTGTATATTTTGAACCGGGCATTTTGTCGAAGGTGTTTTGAGAAAGGACACACAATGGATGCTGTGATTCAGGGACTTACCCTGCTGTTGGATCCATTTAACATCTTTCTTATTTTCATCGCCGTTCTGATAGGTGTACTGGTGGGGGCGTTGCCGGGATTGAGCTCACCGATGGCCATTGCTCTTCTGATGCCGTTCAGCCTGTCTCTGGAGCCGATACCGGCTATCGCTATGATGGCATCCCTTTATTGCGCGGGAACCTTCGGAGGCTCCATAACGGCCATTCTCATCAACACCCCGGGAGCGCCGCCTGCGGTGGCCACCGCTTTCGACGGTTATCCCATGGCCAAGCGGGGAGAAGCAGGCCGGGCACTGGGACTGGCTGCGGTCAGCAGCATTACGGGAGGCATATTCAGCCTTATTATATTTCTCTTTGCCGCCCCCCTGCTGGCCGAACTCGCCCTTAAATTCCGCCCCCAGGAATATTTTGCACTGGCCATATTTGCCCTTTCCATGCTGGCAACCATAAGCGGCAAATCATCCATTCGCAACCTGATTGCCGGGGCTTTCGGTGTTTTGGTGGGGACGGTGGGTATTCACATGACCACGGGTGTCGAACGGTTTACCTTCGGCATACCCGATCTGTCGGAAGGAATCAACTTTATCCCTGTGCTGATCGGTCTGTTTGCCATGGGAGAGCTGCTCAATCAGTCGCAAACCCTGGATAAAGTTTACGAGCGGATCACCTCGGTGGTGGTAAAGCTTCCCCAATTCGCGGAGATCATCCGGATGAAAGGAACGATCCTGCGATCCTGCTGCATCGGCACTTTTATCGGAATCCTGCCGGCTGAGGGGGCAACCGTGGCCGCCATTATGGGCTACAATGAAGCCAAGCGCTTCTCAAAAAACAAAGAACAATTCGGCAGGGGATCTCCGGAAGGCATCGTCGGGCCTGAAGCTGCCAACAACGCTGCTACCGGTGGTGCCATGGTGCCCACCATGGCGCTGGGTATTCCGGGAAGCGGCTCTACAGCCATAATCCTGGCAGCGCTGATAATGCATGGTTTCCGACCAGGGCCTTACCTGATCAAGGAAACACCCCATTTTGTGTATGCCATTTTCGGGGCGATGCTGCTGGCAAATTTTATGTTTCTGGGAATTGGGCTTGCAGGGGCCAAGATCTTCTCCCGGGTCACCCTGATCCCGCGTCAAATTCTTTGGCCTTCGGTTTTTGTCTTCTCAGTGGTAGGCTCTTATTCTTTTGCATCATCCATATTCGATGTATGGACCATGTTGATCGCCGGAATCTCTGGATTTGTCATGACCCGCCACGGGTTCGGTCCCGCGCCCCTGGTGATGGGATTGATTCTCGGCAATCTTGTAGAGGACATCCCGTTCAATGATCATTTACGACAACAATTGGTTGAAGTTTTTCGAAAGCCCCATCGTGGACTTATTTTTCTTGCTGACACTGCTGACGCTGTTCAGCCCGTTTATCAGTAAAATCAGGGCCTATCGAACTGCCCGAAAATAATGGGAGCATAACATCCCAACCCGGACGAGCCGGTTTGAGCTAAGCGTAAATCCCGATCTTTCGGGGAACCAAAATTAAAAATCTTTAAAATTACCGTTTGCGCCATAAGCGGCAAGATGCTGGATACTGGATGCTTGATACTGAATAAAATAAAGATATTTACCTTTTAAAGTCCAGTATCTCTCCGAGCCG
>JAFDFZ010000035.1 GCA_019309565.1 Deltaproteobacteria bacterium | reverse complement strand
GTGAAACCGTCTCTTCGTTTGCTCTAAGTGCTTTGAGATATCGATCGCCCATCTCGGCTGCGATTTTAAAACCCACATGCAGCAATTGACGAAAATGAGGGTTATACAATTCACAGGACGGGTTATGACGGAGGCTTGCTCCATACGTGGGACCATCCCATGTGTCGACCTCATCTGAAGAAGGAAGTCTTGAAGAATCGATATCAAGGACTGCCACATAGGGTCGGCAGAGTTCATCCTTACGATCAAGGGCCAGGCGATAAATTTCTTTGGCCACTGCCAGGCCTTCATCGCCCGATTCCGACAACCCGATCAGTTCTTCCAGCCACGTCGTTCCAGCGGTTTTTATGTGGATGCCGGATCCTGTTTTCCGCAATGACCGGCCGATGAGTTTATAGATGGAAAATTTGTCACTGCCCGAATGTATGCTGAGCTTCAGGTTTTGAGGCAGATCAAACTCCCTTACGGCATGGGACAAAACGGCTAAATTTTCACGAAACTCCTTTTTAAACTGCTCTGGGATGCCGACATAATCCACCCCTTTGTTGAACCGGCCTGGAAATTTAGGGGCTATGGTTTGTGCAGGTATGTTTTCATGGGATATGGCAGCCAGGATAAAAAACAGCTCAACCGGTGTTTGAGCTTCGAGGGTTTCATCCATGGACACTTCGGTGATAAAATTGTCTTCTCCTTTGACGTGCTCGATGCGCCGGTATATCCGCGCGGCTTCCTTTATGGCCAGCAAAAATTTTCGAGCAGTTTGCTCAATCAGCGATCTGCTTACTTCATAACCAGTTGTAATTCCAGGGATCTCAAGAGTTCCCGCATACTGCGAATATTTGTCGACAAAGCCCTTGATATCTTTTTGGGAGGCCGGCCGTCCTGTAAAATCAGCCACATCCAATGTGAAAAAATCGCTGGCCTCAAGGAAGGCATCCACATTTTGAAGGCCGATATGATCGGCATCCACATAGTATGATTCGGGCCAGTTCAATGCTTTTACCGTATCATCTGCTTCGTTGCGGACATCATCCGGAGATGTGCCCACAATCTGATGTTCTCTGAAAGATTTATTCCAAACAGGCATGAGATTTATACCGATTCTCTTGGCCTTTATGATTGCTTGCAACTGTGCTTTTCCCTGGAGGCCGAATCGATCTCCAATGCCGAAGCTGTATTTTTCAAGTTTCATGATTTCACCTTTAACCTTAAAGCCAGTTTTAAGCCACAGCGCTCAATACGATTTGCGTATGAGCACCATTTCGCAATTGATGAATCTCAGAAAGAATATCCTGTGTCAAGCTTTGAGCTTGAGCTTTTTTAAGGGTGCGAAACTTGAGTATGAGATTTTTGGAACTTCTGGGTTTACCCCTTGACAGGTTGTTTTACGATATACTAAGAGTTTTTTTACAGCGATTGGAATTGATTGAATTTTTTCAATGCATCCATAAAAAGGAGGAAAGAGGCATGGCCGTGTTGGATGAAATCAAAGAGGCGACTATAGCAGGAAACAGGGACAAGACCGTCGAAGCAATTGATAAGGCACTCACGGAAGGGATATCTGCTGCGGATATCATTCAAAAGGCATTGATAGAAGCTATGTCTGTTGTGGGAGAGAAATTTAAGAACAACGAAATCTATGTACCGGAAATGCTGATTGCAGCTCGTGCCATGAAATCGGGCCTTGAGAAACTCAAACCGCTTATGGTCGGAGAAGAGGTCAAATCTCTTGCCACTGTTGTGCTGGGAACCGTAAAGGGGGATTTGCATGATATCGGTAAAAACCTGGTGGGCATCATGATGGAAGGCGCCGGCATGAAGGTAATTGATCTCGGTGTGGATATCGCACCGGAAAAATTCGCAGAGGCGGTAAAGAATGAAAACCCTGAATTCTTAGGGATGTCCGCTCTTTTGACCACTACCATGCCGGCTATGAAAGAAACCATTGCGGTGTTGGATAACGAAGGGATTAGAGGCAATGTCAAGGTGCTGGTGGGAGGCGCTCCTGTAACCCAGAAATTTGCCGATGAAATTGGAGCCGACGGTTACGCAGAGAATGCGGCGGAAGTCGTCGATAAAGTCAAAGCCATGCTTTCGTAAAGATAAGAAACCCTGTTGATTTGTTCAACTATGTGGTTTACCAAGAACAGGTGAACACAGATGGGAAGCACTTCAAAGGCGGTATCCCTTTTCCACAGGATACCGCCTTTGTTTATGGATGGTGTCTGCAAATTTCGATATCCTCTATGCTCGCCGCTGATCACCGCTTTGCGTTTATTCATCATAATACCTGTGATATGATTCGATAAAAAGCGGGGGGGCGTGCTTTTTCTTTTGATCATTTGATGTCGATTGGCTTCCGGCAGCGGTTCAAATCCATCGGGCAGATGCCAGGCGGTGCTTGATTTGAAACCCCGGGGGGAGGAAATGTGAAAGAGATTCGAATTCACGGAAGAGGCGGGCAGGGATCTCTTGTGCTGGCCCAGTTTATGGCGATTGCAGCCTTGGAAGACCGTAAATATGGTCAAGCCTTTCCGTTTTTAGGCGGCGGGGGGGAGCGCAGAGGCAAACCCATCATGGCATACTGTCGTATAAGTGACAGGCCGATAAGGCTTCGAAGCAGGGTTGCAACACCTGATTATGTCATTGTTCAGGATGCCACAATCATGGATGAATTGGATGTCGCAGAGGGCTTAAAACCGGGTGGGTTGATGCTGATTAATACAGAAGGGGACCTGTCAGGACGAGGATTGGAAAAAGCTTCTTTTCGCGTGATTAAGTTTTCCGGCGATGCGCTGGCCAGAAAAATACTCGGGCGTCCCATCATTAACACCGCTCTGCTGGGTGCATTTGCGGCGGTTACAAATGAACTTAGCCTTAAAGCCGCTATCTCGGCAGTAAAAAGCAAGTTTCCCGGAGAGCTTGGAGAAAAGAACGCGCTTGTCGTGGAAGAAAGCTATAAGGACGTTAAGGAGAGAGCAGCATGAAAATTACCATCGGCGCGGTGACTCGCGGCGGAAGCAGTCTTGCTTATAAAACCGGAGACTGGAGAGAGCAAAGGCCCATCATCGACATGACAGCATGCAAGGCTTGCGGTATTTGCAGGGATGTATGTCCTGATACATCGGTTTTTGTAAAAGAAAGTATTTATGTGATCAATTACGACTATTGCAAAGGATGCGGTCTCTGTGCCCACGAGTGCCCGGCCGATGCTATCCGAATGGTTCCTGAGGAGAAGTAATGATGAATGATGAAAGGGTCATCGAAGGTTCAGAGGCCGTAGCCATGGCGGTTAAAGGATGCCGTCCGCATGTGATATCAGCCTTTCCAATCAGTCCCCAGACCCATATCGTGGAGGCTCTTGCACGCATGGTTGCCAACGGTGAGATTGAAGCCCAGTACGTACCCGTGGAATCCGAATTTTCCGCAGCAAGTGTTCTGGCAGGCGCTTCTGCAGCCGGTAGCCGGTCTTATACGGCATCCTCGTCCCAGGGGTTGTTGTTGATGACCGAAGTCCTGTATTGCAGTGTGGGCTTACGCCTTCCCTTCGTGATCACGGGAGTAAATCGATCCGTTTCCGCTCCCATTACCATCCAGGTCGATCATCAGGATACTGTTTCTTTAAGAGACTCAGGTGTCATTCAGTTTTATGTGGAAAGCAGCCAGGAAGCCTATGATGTTCATCTGGCGGCTTTTAAAATCGCAGAAGACCCTCATATCCTGCTACCCACCATGGTGTGCATGGATGGCTGGATCCTGACCCACTCTTATGAAAGGGTTCAGCTTCTGGATCAGGAAAAAATCAACGCTTTTCTGCCGCCGTTTAAACCGGATAATTTTCTGGATGTGGAAAACCCCAAAACATGGGGCTCCTATGCAGAAGATAACGTTCTTATGGAGTTTCGATATTCCATCCAGCAGGCAATGCAACAGGCCAAGCATAGAATTAAGGAAATCTTCACGGAACTTAGCGAAATTACCGGCCGCGATCATGGCGGATTGATAGAGCCATATCGTACGGAAGATGCCGATGTTATTCTGGTTGCCATGGGTTCGGTGGCCGGGACAGTTAAGGAGGCCGTGGATCGGCTCCGAACAGAGGGAAGAAAGGTCGGGCTTGTGAAAATACGCTGCTATCGTCCTTTTCCCCATGAGGATATATTTGAATCTGTAAAAGACGCCAGAGCGGTGGCCGTAATGGATGCCAGTTTTTCCATGGGAAGCGAAGGTGCCGTGGGATTGGATTTAAAGGCCAAGCTCTATGGCCGGCCCGATGCTCCGTTAATTATCGATTTTATTGCAGGATACGGTGGCCGGGAGGTGAATATGGATTCTGTTAGCCGAATGGTTCGTGAGGCGGAAAAAGCTGTATCCGCAGGCTCTGCTCCAGCGGAAGCCCACTGGATGGACTTGGATTTGTCTATTTTACCATAACCATAAAGGAACCTCTCAATGGACATACAGCAGGAAGACTATAAAGATGAATTGTTTGTCTCAGGGCATCGTGCATGCCATGGCTGTGGGATGGCGCTTGCTGTGCGCCATATTCTGGAGGTGACCGGCAGAAAGGTGATCGTTGTTACTCCAACAGGCTGTCTGGAAACATTTACATCGCCCTACGGATACTCTCCCTGGCAGGTGCCATGGATTCATCATCTGTTTGAAAACGCACCTGCGGTTGCAAGCGGTGTTGCAGCAGCATTGAAAGCCCAGGGACGAACCGATGTTCGTGTGATCGTCATTGCAGGTGACGGATCCACGTTTGATATCGGTTTTGGGTCATTATCCGGTATGCTGGAACGCGGAGACGACGTACTTTATATTTGCGTTGAAAATGGGGCATACATGAATACAGGCGGGCAGAGAAGCGGTGCCACCCCGAGCTATGCATCGACCACCACAGCGCCCGCAGGCAGCATGTCCATGGGAAAGCCGCAATTGAAAAAAGATCTTCCAACCATTGTGGCAGATCATGGAGTTCCTTATGTGGCAACAGCTTCCATTGGGTATCTGAAAGATCTCAGAGGCAAAGTCCAAAAAGCGATGACCTTCCGTGGGCCCCGCTATATTCAGATCGACACTCCGTGTCCTTCGGGTTGGGGATTTTCATCGGATCGAGCCCTGGAAGTGGCGCGAATGGGTGTCAGGTGTGGTTTAATCCCGCTTTTTGAAATGGAAAATGGTGTTGT
This sequence comes from Deltaproteobacteria bacterium, assembly GCA_019309565.1. Taxonomy (GTDB): domain Bacteria; phylum Desulfobacterota; class Desulfobacteria; order Desulfobacterales; family SURF-15; genus JAFDFZ01. The sequence goes on along the minus strand of JAFDFZ010000035.1, from coordinate 32,511 downwards.
TAATGGAGTTGTTAAAGTCAAGAAAAAGATACCAGTGGAAGACTATTTGAAAACACAGGGGCGATTCAAGCACCTGTTTAAAGACGACCGGGGGCGGAAGGAAATAGCCGAGCTTCAAAAGATAGCGGAAGCCAACATAAGCCGTTACGGTATTGTGGGCAGAGCAGATGAACCTGGTTCGCTTAGCTCACAATTGGCCTCCGCCCCGGAGAGAATGATGGAGTGATGGGTTTTGTAGGGGGAAGAGATGATACTGGATAGATTTCGTCTTGATGGTCAGGTGGCTCTGGTGACCGGTGGAACCAAGGGGATCGGGCGGGCTATTTCCATGGCCCTGGCAGAAGGGGGGGCCGACATTGCCGTTGTTAGCCGAACGCCGAATCCGGAGCTGGAATCGGCGGTCGCTGCACTGGGTAGAAAATATTATTATCACCGCGCGGACCTCATCGATCGCAGCCAGACAAAGGAAGTGATCCCCGAAATCTTAAAGACCATGGGGAAGGTGAACATTCTTGTTAACAATGCAGGGATTATTTCACGGGCCCCGGCCGCTGATTTCAGCGAAAATGACTGGGATGCAACCCTTGAAATAGATTTAACCGCCGCCTTTATCCTTTCTCAGGCCGCGGGCCGGCAAATGATTCATATGGGAAGGGGCAAAATCATCAACATCGCCTCGGTTCTATCCTTTCAGGGTGGAGTTAATGCTGTCGCTTATGCTTCTGCCAAGCATGGTATCGCAGGTTTAACAAAGGCTTTGTCCAATGAGTGGGCACAAAAAGGGGTTAACGTCAATGCCATCGCTCCGGGCTATATCACAACCGAATTGATAGCGGCGCTTCAAAACGATCCTGATCGATCAGAAGCTATCCTGAAGAGAATTCCAGCAGGGCGATGGGGAGATCCTCGAGATATCGCAGGCGCTGCACTTTTTCTCGCATCATCGGCTTCCGATTACGTAAATGGAACCGTCTTATCAGTCGATGGTGGATGGATGGCATGGTAGGAAGGGATGGGGAGGAAACTGCCATGAAGTTAAAAAATGGCGCTGAATACATGGAAAGCCTCAGATCGTTGTCCCCGGCGATCTATTACAGGGGCAAGAAAATTAAAGATGTGGTGACGCACCCTGCCACCGCTCCCCATGTACGGTCAGCGGCCATGACATATGCTCTGGCATCTGACGAAAAGTACAGGCAGCTTGCCACCGCCACCTCTCATTTAACCGGGCGGACCATCAGCCGTTTCACTCATGTACACCAAACAGTGGAAGATCTCATTAAGAAGGTAAAGCTGCTGCGCGTGCTGGGACAAAAAACAGGCACGTGTTTTCAGCGCTGTGTGGGATTTGACGGTATCAATGCCGTCTATTCCGTGGTTTTCGAGATTGATGAACGGCTTGGCACCCCTTACCTGCAACGGTTCAAGAAGTGGCTTACCCATGTTCAGGATGAAAATTTGATGGTGGTTGGGGCCATGACGGATCCCAAGGGTGATCGGTCAAAGGCTCCTGACGAACAGCCGGATCCGGACCAATACGTTCATGTGGTCAAACGCCGGGACGACGGCATCGTCATCAGGGGGGCTAAACTTCATATGACCGGGGCGGTCAATTCACACGAAATTCTTATTATGCCAACATTGGCAATGAGCCAAACTTCCAAAGACTATGCCGTCATCTGCGCGGTTCCGGTGGACGCTGCCGGGATTACCATGATTTTCGGCCGTCAGTCCGGGGATGATCGGCGGGATAAACGGGAACGAATCGATGTGGGGAAGCCGCGGTTTGGCGCGGTTGGTGGAGAGGCGCTCATTGCATTCGAAGATGTTTTTGTTCCATGGGATCGGGTTTTTATGGACGGTGAGACCGATTTTACAGCAGAAGTGGTATATAGGTTCGCCGCTCACCACAGAGCCAATTACGGTGCATGCAAGACCGGACTTATGGATGTGCTGACCGGCGCTGTTGCTTACCTGGCCAAGATGCAGGGCACCGCCAAGGCCTCTCATGTAAAAGAAAAGGTGACCGAGATGATTCACCTTTGTGAAACACTTTACAGCTCTTCCATTGCCTGCTCGGCCGAAGGCTGGAAAACAGCTTCCGGAGCATATATGGTGGATACCATGCTGGCTAACGTCTGCAAGCAGAACATAACGCGGTTTCATTTCGAAGTTACAAGACTCGCCCTGGACATTGCCGGTGGTTTCATTGCAACCCTTCCAAGCGAATATGACCTTCGGAGCAAAGAGGTGGGGCACCTGGTTAAGAAGTATTTCACCGGGATCCAGGGGATTCCCGCAGAGCATCGAATCAAAATCGCGCGTTTAATCGAAGCCATGACCGGGGGGACAGCCCTTGTGGAATCCATGCACGGGGCAGGTTCACCGCAGGCCCAGCGAATTATGATATTGAGGGAAGGAAAACTGGATGAAAAAGTGAAGCTGGCAAAAGCGCTGGTTGGCATCCCAAAGAAGGGTATAGCGAAAAAAGCAAAAACGCGGTCTGCCTAAATTTCTAAATTTCCCTTGACAACCATGAGCGATTATTCTTAAACCAAGCCGTATCCATTTATTCCGAGTTATAAATCGGCGCATCAATTATTATTAACCCAAATCATTTATTAAAAGGAGGTATTATCATGAAAAAGCTTGCTGTATTATTCATTCTGGCCGGATTGTTTTTCTCTTACACTGCAACCAATGTTCTGTCCGCTGATTATCCCAAACGACCCATTACCATGATCTGTCCATGGGGGGCCGGAGGCGGTACGGATGCTTGTTCGCGTATTATCGCCACGCTGTTGAAAAAAGAACTTGGGGTGCCGGTCAATGTGGTCAACAGAACCGGAGGAAGCGGTGCTGTGGGACACACGGCGATGGCCACCGCAAAACCGGACGGCTATACCATCGGGATGCCTACAGTGGAAATTACCATGATGCACTGGGTAGGCCTGACCAAGATTACGTATAAAGATATCACCCCCATTGCACTTGTAAACGCGGATCCTGCAGCTATTAATGTCAGAGCCGACAGCCCCTGGAAGACCTACAAGGAGCTGGAGGATTACATACGCAAAAACCCCGGCAAGCTGAGAGATTCTGGAACGGGCCAGGGCGGTATCTGGCATTTGGCCATGGCCGGATGGTTGAAAGCGATCGGGCTTAGCCCCAATGCCATTAAATGGATTCCCAGTAAAGGAGCTGCTCCCGCTTTACAGGATTTGATGGCAGGTGGTATCGACATGAGCACATGTTCTTTGCCTGAAGCAGCAACCCTCATTGAGGCAGGGAAAGTTCGGCCTCTGGCGATCATGGCAGATGAGCGTGATCCGAAATTCCCGGATACGCCCACATTAAAGGAACTTGGTATTGATTGGAGCTGTGCAGCATGGAGGGGGATTGCAGCTCCAAAAGGAACCCCCAAAGAGATTACAGAGATCCTTGAAAAGGCCGTTGCAAAAGTTCACAAAAGCGATGATTTTATAAAATTTATGAAAAACCGGGGTTACGGCATCAAATGGATGGATTCCAAAACATTTGCTCAGTTCTTAGAAAAGGCAGATAAGGATAACGGCGAGGTTATGAAGGCTGCGGGAATTATCAAATAAGATTACCATGCCACGCCTCTGAGGCGTGGCATGGCAGGCATTACAGAGGCGTTCCAGGGGACAATGCCGGGAGCGGAACCACAATGCGAGTTAGCAACAAGGCCATAGGAGTTGCTGTGATCATTTTCGGGATAGCGGTTATTCTGTATGCCCGGAATTTCCCGAAGCTGGAAAAAGGATATCCAGGCCCATCTCTTTTTCCGATCGTTCTGGCGGTGCTGTTTATCTTTGCAGGCATCGTTTTGATAATCCAGGGGATTCGAAGTGGTGAAAGTTTTCTGAAGCTGGACACAAGAGATTTAACCACCCATCAAATCGTCAACATCGCACTTATCGTTGCCGCCATTCTTTTTTATATTTTTCTTTCGGATCTCTTGGGCTTTCAGTTTACGTCTTTTATCATTCTGTTGTTTTTGATGAAACGCTTGAGGGTGTCCACCCTCTGGAGCCTGATTATGGCTTGTACTGTTACGCTTGTCATCTACACGCTGTTTGCGAAAATTCTTCTGGTGCCCCTGCCCTGGGGGCTGTGGGGCTGGTGATTATGATCGAGCATGTGCAGACTGCAGCAGGATTGATTCTTCAGCCATATGTGCTTCTGATTATTTCCATGTCCGCGATCTACGGCCTTTTTATCGGGGCCATTCCGGGCTTAACAGCTACAATGGCAACCGCACTTCTGGTACCGGTGACCTTCTTCATGGATCCGGTACCGGCCCTGGCTGCTATCGTTACCATGGAAGCCATGGCCATTTTTGCTGGTGACATTCCCGGCGCCCTTGTTCGCATCCCCGGCACCCCTTCATCGGCAGCCTATGTTGAGGAATCATATGCACTTACTCAAAAAGGACAGGCCGGATACGTACTAGGTGTCGATGTAACCGTGGCGGCCATTGGCGGGATGATCGGTTCGATTATCCTTATCTTGCTTGCCCCGCGACTTGCCGAAGTCGCCATGCAGTTTACCTGTTTTGAGTATTTCTGGCTGGCATGTATCGGGCTTAGCTGTGCGGTATTGGTGAGCAAGAAATCCCTGACAAAGGGGCTGTTGTCGCTTCTGATCGGGTTGATGATGACCACGGTCGGGGTGGACATCACTCTGGGGTTCCCCCGGTTTACTTTCGGCATCACTGATTTTTTAAATGGTTTCAACTTCATTCCGGCCATGATCGGCATGTTCGGCGTATCTGAAGTGATGCGAAATGTATCTTCCGAAGATATCCATTTAAGATTCCAGGTGGCACGGGCCGAAAGACTGTTTTCCGGTATTGGCAGAACGCTTCGAAAGTACAAACTCAACATTGTTCGTTCCGGTGTTGTCGGCACTCTAGTAGGAGTGTTACCGGGTGCGGGGGCTGACATTGCGGCCTGGATTTGTTATGCTCTGAGCAAGAAATTTTCAAAAGATGCCGACAAATTCGGTACAGGTCATATCGAGGGGATAGTGGATGCCGGCACTGCCAATAATGCCGGATTGGGTGGTGCGTGGGTACCGGCTCTGGTATTCGGTATCCCAGGAGATTCCATTACGGCCATCGTGATCGGTGTTCTGTTTATGAAAGGGCTGCGACCCGGGCCGATGATTTTCACCCAAACCCCCCATATCCTGTATGCCGTCTACATGACGTTCATCCTGGCAAATCTGGTATTGATCCCTTTTGGTATAATGGCCATAAAGGCCGGCAGCCAGATGTTACGGGTACCCCGAAACATTCTTATGCCCGCCATTTTGATGTTCTGTATTGTCGGTTCTTTTGCCATCAACAACACTACCTTTGACGTAGGGATCATGCTGGTAACCGGAGTGATGGCCTATTTTATGGAAGCAAACGACATCCCCGTTGCTCCGGCAATCCTTGGGCTGGTACTGGGACGGCTGCTTGAAGACAACTTCATGGTTTCCATGATTAAAAGTGAATGGGATCTGACCTACTTTTTCCACCGCCCCGTCAGTGCAATCCTCGGTGTGATCACCATCACTCTTTGGCTCTCTCCACTGTTTAACATGCTGTGGAAACGATACCATAAATCCAAACCCTCCGATATTCAGAATGAACATAAATCCACCCTTTTCGATAAGAAGACCCTGTGAATGGAGAGTCGTTTGCTGAAAGAACGCGGCATTGTTTTTGATATACAGCGATTTTCGGTTCACGATGGGCCGGGCATCCGAACGCTCGTGTTTCTTAAGGGATGCAGCTTGAGGTGCCAGTGGTGTTCCAACCCGGAATCCCAGCGATTTACTCCAGAGCTTTTCTATGACCCTGCCAGATGCATAGGCTGCAGACGTTGCCTTGAAGTATGTCCCAACAATGCAGTGCGTGAAGAAGACGGACGGCTGCTTTTTGAACAAAAACAGTGTGAGAACTGTGGTCGGTGCGCCGAGGTGTGTTATGCGGAAGCGAGAGTGATAAAGGGCCGCACAATGAGTGTGCAGGACGTTGTGGATGAGGTAATAAAAGATGAGCCGTTTTACATTGATTCCGGAGGAGGCGTGACGCTCAGCGGTGGAGAGCCGCTGGATCAATCGGATTTTTGTCAAGCGATCCTTACGGCCTGCAAGGAGCGCCATTTACATACAGCTATTGAAACTGCAGGGCATGTAGCCTGGAAAAATTTTAAGAAAGTCCTGCCGCTCACGGATCTTTTTCTGTTTGACATAAAGCATATGGATGCTGAAAAGCTTTTTATCCATACCGGTGCCGATGCGGCCTTGATCCGCTCGAATCTTGAGAAGCTCGCCGGGCGCACAAAAAGCATCATAATTCGAACGCCCGTTATTCCTGGTTTCAACGATTCCCCGGAAGAAATCAGAGCCATAGCGGTTTTTGCAAAAAAGCTGAGGATAGCGGATCTGCATCTATTGCCCTACCATCGTTATGGTCAGGGTAAATATATTTTGATGGGAAGACATTATCCATTTAGAGGTCCTGAGAAATTGGCCGAAGACCGCGTGGCTCGGTTAAAAGAAGCAGCCGCCGGCGAAGGACTTTCTGTCCAGGTGGGAGGCTGAAATGAAATTGCATGACATAGGTCTGATCGGATTGGCGGTAATGGGGCAAAACCTGGCACTGAACATGGAGCGTAACGGCTTTCATGTGGCTGTATACAACCGCACAGAATCCACCACTCACCAATTTCTTGACAGAGTGGGATCAAAAAAAAATATCACCGGCACCTTTTCGTTAGAAGAACTCATTGCCTCGTTGAAAAGGCCCCGAAAGGTGATGCTCATGGTCAAGGCCGGAGCTGCGGTGGACGCTGTTATCGATCAACTCAAGGCTCTTCTTGACAAAGGAGATATTATCATCGATGGGGGAAACTCCCATTTTAAGGATACCGAGCAGCGTTTCAACATGCTGGAGCGCGAAGGTATCCTGTATATGGGAGTCGGTGTTTCCGGCGGCGAGGAGGGGGCGCTGACGGGACCTAGCATAATGCCCGGAGGGCGTAAGGAAGCCTGGAAACAGCTCAAGCCTGTTTTTGAGGCCATTTCGGCGAAGATAGACTCAGAGCCCTGTGTCACCTTCATCGGACCTCGGGGAGCCGGCCATTTCGTGAAAATGGTTCACAATGGTATTGAATACGGTGACATGCAGTTGATCGCAGAGGCTTACGATTTGATGAGAAGGGGGCTTGAGCTTACGGCCAATGAGCTTAACGATGTTTTCAGTCGATGGAACCAGGGGGAGTTGTCTTCTTATCTGATAGAAATCACCTCTGATATTTTCATGAAAATCGATCCTGAAAGCAACCAACCACTGGTGGATCTGATTCTAGATCAGGCCGAGCAGAAGGGGACCGGCCGTTGGACCAGCCAGACAGCCTTAGATCTTGGGGTTCCGATACCCACCATCAATGCAGCGGTCGAAGCCAGAGCGCTTTCCGCTTGCAGGGAAGAAAGACAAAAGGCGGCAGACGTTTTCCCACAATCCCCTTCACAATTTCCGTGTGATCGAGATGGATTTATCCGGGATATTGGTGATGCACTTTACGTGGCCAAAATTTGCTCCTACGCCCAGGGGATGGCCTTGTTGCGCGGGGGGAGTATTGAATACGGGTATGATCTTAACTACAGTGATATTGCACGGATATGGAGAGGGGGGTGCATTATTCGAGCCGAATTTCTCAACGATATCCGGTTTGCATTTAAGGACAACCCGAATCTGCCGAATCTTCTGCTTGCACCGTTTTTCAGAGACGCTGTTATAGGAAGAACCGCTTCATTTCGTAGAGTGGTTCAAACAGCCGTCCAAACAGGGATACCGGTACCCGCCATGGCTGCGTCCCTGGCCTATTTCGATGCCTATCGGAGCAAACGTCTTCCTGCCAACCTTGTTCAGGCACAGCGGGATTATTTCGGCGCGCATACCTATAAACGGGTCGATCGGCAGGGTGTGTTTCATTCCGAATGGGAAAGTCAACAATCTTCAACCAAAGCCGAAGGCATGGGGTTCAAGGATCCAGGGGGTCATGGGGGCAAGCAAGGGGGACAATAAGATCTGAATCGGATGCCTGTTAACCGATACAGCCAGGGTATTGTCTGCCGTTTGTCACAGCAAATTAAGATCAATTTTATTTTGACTTTGGATAAAACATCATCTAAGAGAAGATATAAAGTTTGGCCGTTTAACCAGCTTCATATTCTCCAAATCCGGTATGAGGCGCCCGGTTGACGGCTGCTTTCTATATAATCAAATAATTTCACACAAAAAGGAGGTATTATGCAAAGAAGGACAACTTTACTGATCGTTTTCGCAATTTTGGCAAGTTTTATGATAACATCCCTGTCGATGGCCGCCGATTTCACCTTTCATGGCGCAAGCCAGTTTGACGAGAAGCATGCATTTACGAGGTTGATGCGGAAATTTGAACAACTTGTTAAACTTTACTATACGGGTGACAAGTCCATTGAATTCGTCATGCATCTGAACAGCGAACTGGGTCTTGAAAAAGATTACTTCGCCTATATGAACCAGGGTATTTCCGTTGATTATGCTGTGGTCGCCCCGTCGCATATGTCCACTTTTTCCAAAATGGCCTCCCTTCTGGATCCGCCTATGTTATATAAGAACCACATTCACTGGAGCAAGGTTCTGGGTGGTGATGCCCTTGACCCAATCAAAGAAGATGTGTTGAAACGGGCCGACGTTCTGCTTATCGGATATGGCGGCGGCGGAACGCGGCACCTGATCGTCAACAGGCCGGTTCAAACCATGGCAGACGTCAAGGGGCTTGCCATCCGCGTGATGGGCGCCCCCATTCAGACCCGGATGTTCAAGGCGTTCGGAATGGCGCCCACGGTGATTGCGTATGCCGAGGTATACAATGCTATTCAGACGGGTGTCATTGATGCGGCAGAAAATGAAGCAGCAGGCATTCAGCAGATGAAATTCTACGAAGTGGGCCCAAACATTGCACTGACCGCCCATTCCATAACTGTTCGTCCGCTGTGTTTCAGTAACAAGACGTTCAAGCGCCTTCCCAAAGATCTTCAGGAGGCCATTTTGCAGGCAGGCAAAGATGCGGGTACCTATGGCCGCGTGGTCGAGGCGACAGAAGACTTACAGAAACTTATGCAAATGGAAAAAGAAGGCAAGCTTAAGACAATCTATTTCAAGGACCGCGACAGGCTGGTTAAGGCCGCCCAACCGGTACTACAGGCGTATTTTGCAGAAAACAATGCGTCCGATGTGCTGAAGAAAATTATGGCCGCCCAGTAATCCAGTGACAAATATCCAGAACGCTGGCGGCCCGAAGGGTAATTAGGTTAAGACTTCAGTTTGATTTCTTCCATAAAGGGCGCGGGGATTCGAGGGTTCGGGGGAGCAAGGCTTATTTGGATGCTGATCTGCTTTCCCGATCCATAGAACCGAAGCGAGCAATGTTGAATTGCGCTTTGCGCATCCCTTCGGGGCTGCAGGGAGCTTCAATCCTCGACCCCCTTGCTCCCTAAAGCTATCCCGTTTCACGAGATGATAGTTTATTCCCAGAGAATGTTGAACCTAAGGGTAATGGTTTCCCGAGATAACCGGGTCTGCTGGAATAGTTTGCGATGCGGAAATTAGTCGATGGTTACTACAGGCTTCTTAAGGTCCTGTTAGCGTCTTTAATGGGCCTTTTAATGATTCCGGTCGGGCTTCAGATATTTGCCCGTTATATCGGTTTGATCCCGCGATACATCTGGACAGAAGAGATGGCGCGGTTCTGTTTCATATGGATCATTCTGATCGGATCGATGATTGCCGTTCGGGATGGTACCCATTTTAGCGTTGACCTGCTGCCCACTCCCAAAACCAATCGGGGAAAGGCACTGGCAAACATGTTTGCTGATTTCATCGTTTTTCTGGTAGCCTTGATCTTTATCGTATGGGGTTTGCCGCTTGTGAAATTCGGATTGTTGCAGGAATCTGAGATGGCAGAACTTCCGATGGTTTATATTTACTCGGCCTGGCCTGTGGCCGGAATAACATGGGTGATCTTCCTGGCAGAGAAACTGGGCGATAACATCAAACTGTGGCGTGGGGAAAACCGATGACACCCTGGGAAGTCTCGGCAATTCTGTTTCCGGTCTTTGTGGTTTTGGTGATTCTAAGGGTACCGGTAGCCTTCGCTCTCGGTCTTGCATGCGTGCCCGTGTTTATGCTGGATCCGCGTCTTACACCTTTTCTTCTTATGAACGAGATGTTCAAATCTTACAATGCCTTTGTCTTGCTGGCGGTTCCGTTTTTCCTGATGGCAGCGAACATTATGAACTCGGCAGGCATAACGGATCGTCTGGTTCGTCTGTCCCAGGTGCTTGTGGGACATCTCCCCGGAGGTCTGGGCCACATCAATGTTGTTGTAAGCATGCTGTTTGCAGGTATATCCGGCTCTTCGACGGCCGATGCGGCGGGTATTGGTTCGTTGCTGATTCCGCAGATGAAAAAACAGGGATTTTCGCCCAGCTTTACAGTAGCTGTTACAGCGTGTTCATCGGTTATGGGAGTCATCATCCCTCCGAGCATTCTGATGGTGGTATGGGGTGGGCTGATGACGGTATCCATCGGAGGGCTGTTTCTTGCCGGGGTTGTTCCGGGTATCCTGGTGGCGGCCTCCCAGATGATCACGGTGTATATCTACGCGAAAATATACAATTATCCGATTTACTCACGTTCGACACTTAAGGAAGCAGCCATTGCCATTGCCCAGGCGGTTTTACCGCTTATGACACCGTTGATCATTGTCGGTGGAATTGTCGGTGGATTTTTCACGCCCACCGAAGCCTCGGCCATTGCCGTGTTCTACTCTTTGATTCTGGGCACAGTCGTATACCACACCATCGCCTTAAAAGATATTCCGAAGGTACTTTACGAATCGGCACGCTTTGCCGCGATCTCTCTTTTTTGCGTGGGAACCGCATCTGCCTTCGGTTGGCTGATGGCCTATTTCAAGATTCCGCTGGAACTTGTCAATTACCTGAAGCAATTCGGTGTCGGGGCTATAAGCACCGGGCTTATCGTCGCCGGGGCCTTTTTGTTCATAGGCATGTTCATTGATGCGATTCCGGCCATCATTATTCTGGGCACTGTGCTGTGGCCCGTAGCCGAGTATGCAGGGCTGCATCCCATTCATTTTGCCATTATTGGCGTTATTTCCCTGGCCTTCGGGCTGGTTACTCCACCTTACGGGCTGTGCCTTCTGATCGCCTGTGCCATCGGCGAGATAAAGCTTGTGAAATCTCTAAAGGATGTCGGTATCATCCTGCTGCCCATGCTGGGCGTGCTTTTGCTTGTCATCCTTTTCCCGGATATCATTCTGTTTTTGCCTCGACTGTTCATGGCTAAATACATGTGAAGGTTTCAACGAGCGTTATTGTTAATTTTTTTGAAAAGCTGGTTCTAAGAACCATCCGACAATCAGACAGATAATCTCTACCCTGACCCCTAAAGCGAAACCTTTGAACCGAAACAGTGAACGCATTCCTCTTAAGCTTGTCGAAGCAATTGGGCTTCGCAACCGGCTACGACCCAACAAGAGCGAAGATCCCGCTTAAGCGTGGTTGCAGGATCTTCAAAAATGAAGGTTAAAGATCTCAAAGCTATCGGCTTGAAGCCGCCACCTGGCCTAATTTCTTATGAGTCGTATCGATTGTATCAGCAACCGGAATATCAAAATCATTGTTGAATACCTGAACAGTAAATTGGGACATCATGATTGCCTGTTCGAAGGTGTCGAATATCCCGCCGACAGGTATGCTTCCGCGGATGATTTTTTTCTAAATGAAGATGAATGGACCACCTATGACAATTTTCAGCTATTATTCAGAAAAGCAAAAGAGATGATCGGCGACGACTATTTTTACTTTTTTTGCGGAGCGTCCTCGGCGCCTTTGAAATCCTGGGGCCGGCTGGGTTATTTTGAAAGGCTCTTTGCCAGCCCATCCGATGGATTTAGACGTATTCCTTTCTTTAATAAACAATTAAACGATACCAAGGAAATTGAGGTTATCTTCCCTCCGGCCTACGATAAAATTATCGGCAAGATGAGAACCATTCTCAAGGTTCAGTATCATGACGATGTTGATGTGCATCGAGACTACATTGTCGATTCTTATCGTCGAGGAATGATTTCCTGTATTCCCACCCTATGGGGCCTTCAGCCTGCCAGGATCAGACAGCCTTTAAACCCATACGATCCGGAGATTCTTTTCAAAGAGGAACCGGAGTTCAGCTCTTTCGGAATGGATGTCCTTTTCAAGGCAGATTCGTTGACCCTGATTCATCCTCTTGATGGGCGACGGCGGGTGATTGGGAAAAAAGTTTTTTTGGTACCGGACATTGTTGATGGAAACCCCGTATTTCTTGGTAGATATACCGATGAGCCCCGGCAGAATTTCAAAAATAATCCCGAGGCAATTCTTATTACAGAAACCGTCCAGGTGGGTAAAAGGATTCTGCTCAGGGAAGGAGAATTATACAAGGCTCCTTATTTCATACTCGATGTTGTTTACGATAGACTATCGCTGTGGAGGCGATGTGCTCAGGTTTTTAAATTTGGCGGCGCTTCAAAAGAACAGGAATTAGGACTTGTTGAAACGATCGACCGGCTAAGAGAAGAGATTGAGATGCGCAATCAGGCATATCGCGCATTAGAAAAGGCGAACCTGGAGCTAAAACAGGCAAAAAAACACCTGGAGGAGTCCAATGCAACCCTTGAACAAAAAGTGGAAGAAAGAACAGCAAAACTTAAAAAAGCCCAGGAAGAGCTGATGCGTTTTAACAAAAACCTAAATGACCTGGTCTCCTCCCAGGTGAAAGAACTGGAACGATACAATGAACTGCGCAGATATCTGTCACCTCGGTTTGCAGAAAAGATTTTGTCAAACGGAGGGAGCCTGAGCACAGAACCTCAGCGTAAAATGATGACCGTCTTGTTTTCAGATATCAGAAACTTCTCCTCCCTTACAGACAGTCTTGAGCCCGAAGAGATCTTCCAGCTTCTGGATCGATATCTTGCTGAAATGACAAGATTGATTCACAAATATGAGGGAACCCTCAACAAGATAATCGGAGATGGCCTTCTGGTATTTTTCGGTGATCCCATCCCGATGAAAGACCATGCCCAGCGGGCGGTGAGGATGGCCATAGAGATGCAAAGGAAAGTGGATGAACTTAAAAAACAATGGCTTCAGTTCGGCCACGACCTGGGAATCGGCATCGGAATTAATACCGGTTATATGACAGTTGGAAACATCGGCTCGGATATGCATAAAGACTACACGGTTATCGGCAATCAGGTCAATGTGGCTTCAAGGCTCGAATCCCATGCAGCGGCAGGTCAAATTCTGATCAGCCGCCGGACGTATAGCATTGTTAAAGACCTGGTGGCGGTTGAGGAAATCGGAAAGATTCAGGTAAAGGGAATCCACAACCCTATTGTTGCTTACAATGTTCTCCTTCCATAGTCCAATCACGTAAGAACCTCCATCTTCTCATGGCATAAATCCCGTTGTTTGAAAACGAGTCAAAAGGCGCAGCCGTTGAGGCAAGATGACCACCTCGAATCAACATCCCCTTTCATAAGAAATCATCTATCATTTCAAGATATTAAACTCGATCTTCAGAAAAGGGGCCAATCTTGAAGTCAAAAATAGGTGGTAAATTTGCCATCTCTCTTAACTTGATGATTTAACGAAGTTTGTTCTGCTCTGACGTACTTGTTGGTGAGCCATCCGTATGCCGATCCATCCCATTCAGGAGGTCATTTTACCTCCCTTTTCATTTAAACTTGAGATTCCCTGGTGATGAAAAACGGTTCTTTCCTGCAATGGATATTTATAATCTTCTTTTATATCAACAGGTTGTCGGTTCTCCTGTTATCTCTGGCACGCCTATTGCTGTTTGGCCCTTACAAGATGAAACGATTCGATATTCCGATAATACGTATAAGGAGGCGTTAATGGCGAATATATGGGTGGCCGATGATGATCTCTTTTACAGGAAACTCATCTCAGAGGAGCTTCAGGACAATGGCCATGATGTCATGACCCTGCATAACGGCATGAACCTGTCACTGGTGTTAGAAGAAGGCCATCCGGATCTCCTGATTCTCGATGTTTTTATGGCGCAGAAAAACGGCATTGAATTACTGGAAGATTTGAACCGGAAAATAGAAGACAGAGAAGAATTATACGTTCCGGTCATCGTGATCACAGGCGATGATTCCAAGGAGACAGAACTCGCCGTGCGCAAGGCAAAGGCCGATTGTTTTATGCTGAAACCTTTTTCAAAGAAGAAAATTTTAGAAGTGGTAAATCATCTGTTGAAAGGAGGTGAATGTGCAAAGAGGCGGAGGTAGCATGACCCTCAGAAATTCTGAGAAGATGTTTTTTAAGGTCATGATGTTTAATCAACAGGGGAGCTCTTTGAAGTTATCCCGGAAACAAGAAACAAATGAACAAATGATTGAAGCAGAAAGGATAAAAAAATGGCAACTTTAGCAGTACCCCCCAAAGGGGAGGTAAAGCCTGAACCTGCGGCCCCGCCAGAAGGGCATCAGGTAGTCGACATGGAGAAACAGCGGAAGCTTGCAAAAGAGCGGGCCAAGAAAAAGGCGGAGGGCAGGACTGCGGCCAAGAGGCAGCAGGCAGCCGAACGGATTGCCGCTGCTACAGAGGAGCTGGCAAGCGGCATTGCGGAAGCAAACGCAGCCGCGGAACAGCTCAACAAGGCCATGGAACAGATCTCCTCGGGCGCTACCGAGGCAAGCGCGGCCTCCCAGCAGAACCAGGCCGCGGCCGCAGAGCTCGCGAAGGCGGCCGAGTCGAGCAGCGCTGGGGCCCAACAGGCCATGGACAAGGTGAATGCCTTGCAGAAACTGATCCAGGAGACCGCCGAAGATATTGAAAATCTCATCGACAATGTGGGCAAGGCTGCGGCAAAGAACGTAGAATCGGCAAAGATGATCGCTGACCTGGAGCAGCAGGCCGACGAGATCGGCCAGGTGGTCAGGACGGTGGCTGGAATAGCGGATCAGACCAACCTGCTGGCCCTCAATGCGGCCATAGAGGCGGCCCGGGCCGGTGAGCACGGCCGGGGCTTCGCGGTGGTGGCCGACGAGGTCAGGAACCTGGCGGAGGGGGCGGAGAAATCCGCGCGCAATATCCGCGAGCTGGTGGCCGAGATCCAGAAGGATGTCAAGGCCGTGGCCCAGGACACGGAGCAGGCCGGGGCAAACGGCCGGGAACAGGTGGAAAAGGGCAAGAACATTGCCGCGCAGCTGGCGGAGATGGAGAAAGACATGAAGGCCATCCAGGAGGGCAGCGCCGAGGTGAACAACCTGAGCACCGAGGTGGCAGCGGCCATTGAGCAGTTCCGCAAGGGGACGGAAGTGATTGCCAGCGCCGCAGAAGAGGCGGCCAGCGCAGCGGCAGAGGCCTCAACATCCACGGCCGAGCAGATGAAGGCATTGAAGGATGTGGAATCGGCCACCGACGAACTGGCCCAGATGGCCGAAAACCTGAAGGTCAACACCGATTCTGCGAAGAGCAGCGAGGAACTGGCCGCTGCGGCAGAGGAGCTCTCAGCCACCATTGCCCAGGTAAACGCCGCCTCCCAGCAGATCATGGCCGCGATCAAACAGATCGCCCAAGGGGCCGAGCAGCAGGGTTCCGCCACCCAGGAATCGGCTTCCGCCATTGCACAGATCGACAGGCAGTCGAAAGAGATTGGAGAAAAGGCCCAGGCGAGTTTAGAGAAGGTCGATGCCCTGCAAAAACTGCTCGGCGAAAACAAGAAGGCGGTGGATGAAATGATCACCGGCGTAAGGAAAGGCGCCGAGGCAAGTATGGCTTCGGCAGAGAATATCAAGGCCCTTGAGGTGCGCGTCCGCCAGATCGACAAGATCGTGGATGCCATCACGAACGTGGCCATGCAGACCAACCTGCTGGCGGTAAACGGCGGTATTGAAGCAGCCCGGGCAGGTGAGTACGGAAAGGGATTTGCCGTTGTGGCCTCGGATATCCGTACGTTGGCAAACGACTCCGAGCAGAACGCGGAAAAGATAAAGGACCTTGTCCGCGCTATACAGGATCAGGTCCTCATCGTGGCAAACGATATCCAGCAGGTGGGTGCCACCGCGCAACAAGAAGCGGAGAATGCCAAAAAAAGCAGCGCCAGCCTGGAGCTTGTTGAAAAGGATATGGAAGAGGTCCAGACCGGGGTCAAGGCTATACAGGCTGCTTCAGAGGAGGCGGCCGGCCAGGTGCAGGAGGCCCGGAGCGGGGTAGAACAGATATCATCCGCAGCCCAGCAGTCATCCAGCGCAGCCCAGCAGGCATCGGCAGCCGCTACCCAGCAGGCCAGGGGAATGCAGGAACTGGCCCAGGCCATTGAGGATATCTCGGCCCTTGCAGACGAGCTTCAGTCTTAAGACAGGACTTCAATTTAAGGAGAATAACTATGAGTGAACATACAGCACTACAACAGGTAGCGGAAGACCAGCTCGTCACCTTCTCCCTCGGTGGGGAGAGCCTCGCCTTTCCCATCGGCCTGGTGCAGGAGATCGTAAAGCCTTCGGCCATCACCAGGGTGCCCAATGCCCCCCACTATGTGGAAGGAATTGCCAACCTCAGGGGCAACATCCTGCCGGTGGTCAACCTGAGGAACCGGCTCGGCATGAACCTGAAGGAACAGGATGATGACACCCGGGTGGTGGTCCTGAATGTGAACGGAGCGGCCACGGGCATGGTGGTGGACAGCGTCTCCGAAGTGCTGCACGTCGACGAGAGTGCTATAGAATCGCCTCCCGATGTGGTGGCTGGCATTGACGGCCAGTACCTTCGGGGTGTGGCAAAGACGGATGACGGCAAACGCCTCACTCTGATCCTCTCTACTGAAAAGATCATCCCGGACACAGCGAATCGAAAAGAGATCGGGGCATCCATCGATTCTGGCCGTGCGGTTACGGTCGATGATCAGGATGAGAAGAGGCTTGAAGAGGAAGAGCTTCTGGTAACCTTCAGGATGGCAGGTGAGGAGTTTGCGATAGATATCATGCAGGTCCAGGAGATCATACGGGTGACAGAGATCACCCGTGTTCCAAGGGCGCCTGATTTTGTCAGAGGGATCACCTCACTCAGGAACCGTCTTTTACCCATTGTTGACCTTCGGGCGCTTTTCGGCATGACATCGCTGGAAGATGACGTGGGCACTCGCTCTGTCCAGGAGGGGGAGGCGCCTGAAACGGATAATGAGACGGAGGTTGATGCGGAAGGGGTCGATGGTCCGACGCAAGCGGCATCGGTGGACGATGAGACAGCGGATGCCCGCCGGATCGTGGTCATAGATATGGACGGTGTTCTCACCGGCATCCTCGTAGATTCGGTTTCGGAGGTCCTCCGATTACCTGGAAAAAGCATCGAAGATCCGCCCTCGATCATCAACAGGGAGCACGCTGCAAAACTGAAAGCAGTCGGCAAGCTCAACAACGGTGAACGACTGGTGATGTTGCTGGATCTGGGCAACCTTATATCTGCCGATCAGAAAGAGGCGCTTGTATCCGCTGCGGGAGATCAGGGAAAGGACGAGGATGCTATGACCAGGGAGATCATGGATGAGGAGCAGGTGGTCTGCTTCCGGATCGAGAAGGAAGAGTACGGGATCGGTATCATGAAGGTCCAGGAGATCATCCGTATAGACGAGATCACCGCAGTACCCAATGCGCCCCGGTTTGTGGAAGGGATTGTGAACCTTCGAGGGAATGTCCTGCCGGTGCTTGACATGCGGACCCGGTTCGGGCTGGACAAGGGCGAGCGAACAGAACAGAACCGGATCATAGTGGTGGATATCTCCGGCAAGACCACCGGCATCATCGTGGACTCGGTAAGCGAGGTGCTTCGCATACCCAGAAACCAGATCGAGTTCCCGCCTGATCTCATTACCGAAGCGGGCGTAGAGGGCCGGTATATCGAAGGGATCGGAAAGCTCGATGAGGGCAAAAGGATCATCGTCCTGATCCAGGTGGACGCCCTTCTTACAGGCGATGAAAAGGAAGAATTAAGCGACATTGGCGAGGAAAAGGGCCTTACCGGAAGCCCTGAAAAAAACCCCACCCCGGAAGAGCCAAAAAGCAACACCCCGGATCAGGAATCGTCCCCTGCAAATTCAAGAACGGCATCGGCCAAGGAAAAGACAGCGGCAAAGGCCAAAAGCGCAGTGAAAAAAACCAATAACAGGAAACGAAGGGTATAAAGGGATGCTGTGTTTCATGATGAATTACATCTGAAAACAGGCGATCTGCTGGTGGCCGAGGGGCACAAAATCCTCTGCACAGGGGGGGTGGGGTCATGTGTGGTGGTCTGCTTCTGGGATGGGAACGGTACGATAGGCGGCATGGCTCACATACCCCATCCCACAGCGACCGGCTATGATCCGGATATAATTCGCCTGCCTGCCTTTTCACCGGACAGGGCGCTTCCGCTCTTGCTTCAGATAATGGAGAAGAGAGGGGCCCGGCGGAAAACCACATCCGCTCGGCTAGCGGGAGCAGGAAACATGTTCGGCATGTCGGATGATTGCTTTATGACAAACATCGGCCGGTCGATTCTGGAACAGACCAGGAACATCATCTCCGGTTTGGACCTTATCATTACCGCCGAATCGGTTGGCGGTCTATATGGCCGAAGTGTCCGATTCCACATAGCCACCGGCGAGGTCTTTATCACCTTTACAAACGGAGAAAGATTAACAATATGATACATCAGGGATTATGAATATGAAACAGAAAATCCGGGTATTGATCGCAGACGACTCCGCATTTATGCGGCAGGAGTTGAGGAAGATTCTTCAGATGGACCCGGACATCGAGGTGGTCGGCGTGGCCCGCAACGGCGAGGAGGCCGTTGAGCGGACAAAGGCTCTGGAACCGGACGTTGTAGCCCTGGATATCAATATGCCGGTGATGGACGGACTCACGGCGCTCCAGTACATCATGATGGAATCCCCCAGGCCTGTGGTCATGATAAGCTCTCTGACCCAGGAGGGGGCCCTTACAACGTACGAGGCGCTGGAATTGGGGGCCGTGGATTTTGTGGGGAAGCCGGGCGGGACCATCTCCCGGGATATCGGTGCGGTCGCCAATGAAATCATCTATAAGATCCGCTCAGCGGCCGGGGCCAACACCTCGCGTCTGGGTCTTGCCGAAAAACGACGAAGGCAGGAACGTGCGAGGAGACCCGCACCAACGGCCACAGGCAGGGAGAGCTCTGAAAAGATCGTTGTGATCGGGCAATCCACCGGAGGGCCCAATACCATCATGGATATCCTGCCCATGTTTCCCCCGAACCTGGGGGCTCCGGTCATCATCGTGCAGCACATGCCGGCTTCTTTTACCCCCTCATTCGCGCAGCGGCTCGATAATAACTGTGCCCTGTCCTTCAAAGAGGCAAAGAGCGGGGATATCATCGCATCCGATCATGGATACCTCGCCCCCGGCGATATTCACATGACCCTGGCGCCCAGGGGCATGGGGAAAAACGGAAGCCTGGTGCGATTGACGAAAAGTCCGAGGAATACCCTCCATACCCCTTCTGTGGACATCACCATGTGCTCGATCCTTTCTCAATACGGGGCGAACACCATCGGGGTCCTGCTCACCGGCATGGGAGAGGACGGCGCGGATGCCATGGTGAAGATACGCGAGGCGGGCGGCCGCACCATTGCGGAATCTGAAGAGACCACCGTGGTCTTTGGCATGCCCAAAGAGGCGATCCGCAGGGGGGGCGCGGAATTCGTGCTGCCCTCATACGAGATCGGCGAAAAGATTGTAGAACTGGTTCAATCATAAGGAGAATGGCTATGTCGCATGAATATCAAATAATAGATGATTCAACAGCGCTTGTAACCGCTGGACGTGAATTGTCCGGCGGAAAGAGCACCATAATCAATGAACTTCGGGATCTCTGCCGCCGTCTTTCGGAAGAGGGCAAAAACAGGATCATTTTCGATTTTTCTCGTGTGAAGCTATGCCCCAGCATGGTTTTCGGAAACATTATTGTCCTAAACAAACGCCTCAAAGAGAAGGATGGCGGTGTGGCTATTGCAGCCCCCTCATCCCACACGGCAAAGGCGGCAAGGATCACCGGGCTCACGAAGGGTATTTCGATCTTTGATTCAGTCGAGGAGGCCATCAAGGCCATTAAAAAAACAGGAGGGTAATCATGAGTCCCGCGATCGATGAGTTGTTGAACGACCTGAAGAGTGGAGATGAGGCCGACCGCCGCTATTCAGCCGAGGACCTGGGGGACCTGGGCGATCCGGCCGCCGCCCCGGCCTTGATAAAGGCCCTGAAAGACCCGGCAGTGGCTGTCCGGGAAGCAGCCGTGGAATCGCTGATTATCATCGGCGGCAGGGAGGTCTGCAAGCAGGTGATGCCGCTGCTTGGCTCGGATACCGCCTCTCTTCGCAATTATGCCATCGAAATCCTGGAGCAGATCGGGCCGGATGCGGTAGACGATCTCATAGCTCTTTGCGATTCTCCCTTTTCCGACATGAGAAAATTCGCACTGGATATTCTGGGAAAGATAGGTGAATTGAGCGATGTGGATGCATTTGAGGTTATCGCTTCGAGGCTCAAGGACGAAAATATCAACGTGGCCTGTGCTGCAGCAGAGGCCCTGGGGCGATTGGGCAACCCGGCGGCCGTTCCGGTCCTGGCCGAGCTCCTGGATGCCGAACCATGGCTTCAATGCAATGCCCTGAATGCCATCGCCCAGATCGGGGGAAAGACCGCCAGACAGGTCCTCTCCGATATGGATCCGGAGCGGTTGGCGCCGGAGGTCAGGTTCTATTATGATATGGCACGAGGTATGCTTCGAATGGACAATGATTGAAGAGGAGCCAGATCATGGAGACACAACCCGACATCTCGCAGAAGGACCTGAACCGCCTAAGAGACTTTATCTTCAAAGAGACAGGCATCTTCTATGAATCAAAAAAGGATTCTTTCATAGTGGCACGTGTCCGCCAACGGATGATCGAGACAGGATGTGATACCTTTCAGAAATATTTTCATAAGCTGCTATTCGAATCCAGGGATGGAGAAGTCCTCAGTTTTATTGAAGAACTGACGGTGAACGAGACCTATTTCTTCCGGGATTTTCCCCAGCTTCAAGGATTCGCCGAGGAAGTACTCCCCTCCTATCTGAAACGAAAACGAATCAACAGAGATCATACACTGAAGGTATGGTCAGCAGCCTGTTCGACCGGAGAAGAGCCCTACACTCTGTCCATTATCATTCAGGAGATGATCGAGGATTTTGAACTATGGGACGTCAGGATCGATGCAACGGATATTGACCGCAGGGTCCTCAGGCAGGCGCGTTTGGGGCTTTATGGTGAGAGGGCCATGAAAGATACCCCCATCCCTTACAGGGCCAAGTATTTTCAGAAGACCGCGGACGGGTGGAAAGTTTTACCAGGCGCGACCAAATACGTCTCGTTCGAACAGCTCAATCTGGTGGACCGCAGCGCCATGCGGCGAAAAAGAGGATATGATTTTATATTCTGCCGAAATGTCCTGATCTATTTCAATGATTCCTCACGCAAAAGAGTGATCTCAGCCCTTTATGACGCCCTCCTTCCCGGGGGTTACATCTTTCTTGGGCATGCTGAATCCGTCGGACGGATCACCGCGGCGTTTATACTGGAAAGAATGGGGGATTTTCTTTGCTATAGAAAACCCTGTTGAATTTTTGTGATGACTGTCAGAGGAGATAGATTATGTCGAACAACATACTGATCGTGGATGATTCAGACATTGTACGGAGCCTTCACAGCTATATCCTTGAGGGGGCCGGGTTCCGGTGTACAGGTGCGGAAAACGGTTTTACGGCCCTGGAAATCATGTTACGGGAGCCTTTTGATCTCATCATCACCGACATCAACATGCCGCGGATGGATGGATATGAACTGACCCGAAAGATCAGACAGACCGAAGGCTATTCACAGGTTCCCATCATCATTATCTCCACCGAGGAAGAAGCCAAAGATAAAATGAAGGGCATGGAGGCCGGCGCCAATGTCTACATCGTCAAACCGGCTCAGCCGGAGAGCCTGATCACCAATGTAAAGATGCTCCTTGCGCAACGGGAAGAGGGAATCTGAAATGGACGGGGAGGATTTCACAGAGGATATGAGTTTACTCCTTGAATTTATCGCCGAATCCCTGGAGCACCTTGAGGGTATTGACAGCGACCTTCTTGAATATGAAAAAAATCCCGAAGACAGCGAACTCATTGACTCCATATTCCGGGCCATTCATTCCGTAAAGGGGGCTTCGGGCTTTCTGGGGCTCAACCAAATAAACACCCTGGCCCATCGGCTGGAAACCTTACTGGACGGGTTGAGAAAGGGGGAGCGAAGCCTTGATAACGAAACCATGGATCTGCTTCTGTCCGGATGCGATCTGGTCAGGACGCTCATTGAAGAGATTTCCCAGCGCATCGATCTGCAGATCGATGCCCGCATGCCCTCTGATGACAAGCGCATCGATGTGCTGCTCTCCTCCTTGAACCGATTAATAGAAGGCAAAGGAGGCGAGGTCGCGAAGACAGGATCTCCCGAGAAAGAAAGAAGGGTAAAGGCCTGTGAAACCACACCCCAACCGGCCGCTACGACAGGTGTATATAAGATTACAGAGAAGATGATTGCGGATTTCCAGACAGAGGCCTTTGAACACCTTGAGACCTGCGATGCCGCCCTCATTGCCCTTGACCACATGAGGAACGACCGGGAGGCGATTAACAATCTTTTCCGCGCGATCCACAGCATCAAGGGGACTTCAGCTTACCTGGGGCTGGGGGATGTCTCCAAACTCGCGCACGCTTTTGAGGGGTTACTCGAACTGGTGCGGCGGCATGCGGATTTTCAGGTGGCCGATTTCCTGCTGGATCTTTTCTTTCGGGCCGTTGAGATGCTTCGGGAAATGGTTTCAGATCTGGAAGGTAAAGAGGCTGCGGAAAACGCT
Source organism: Deltaproteobacteria bacterium (assembly GCA_019309565.1). Lineage (GTDB taxonomy): Bacteria > Desulfobacterota > Desulfobacteria > Desulfobacterales > SURF-15 > JAFDFZ01. The sequence continues at coordinate 9,397 of JAFDFZ010000035.1, read as the reverse complement.
CAGGAGATCCTGAAACTGCTCGAAGAGGAGAATCAAAAGCTCCAGAGGGACGGGAAAGAGGCGTTAACAGCGGCCCCCGAGGAGATCACCTCAACGGATCCCAATGCCATATTCATCACTGCCGCCTCTCAACACCTGGATACCATGAAGGCCTGTCTGGCCGGGATATCGGAGAAAGACGTCTTCGAATCCTCTGATCTTGATATATTCTTCCGGGCTGTTCATTCTTTGAAGAGCAGCGCTGCCTATATGGGTTTCGAGGAGATTGAGAAGGAATCCATGACAATAGAAGACCTGCTGAATGATGTAAAAAAGAGGGCCCTGGATTTCTCTCCTGCCGTCACGAATCTGATAGGGGATACCCTCGGGACCATTGAAAAGCATCTGGGCAGGATCGGGAACATACCCCGAGATCAGGCAGAGTCGGAAAAGATATCGGAAAAGGGAGAAAAAAGGGAAACAGGCCGGGAGTCCCCGGTTGAAAACGACAGGAGGTCGCAACAAAATGACACTCCATCTTCATCTGCCTCGCAGCCCCCGGCCAGGACCATGCGGATAGACCAGCGGCTGCTTGACGTATTTATGAACCTGGTGGGGGAACTCATAGTGGCCCGAAATGCATTGGGCCATGTACAGCGGCAGATGAATCAGGAATCGAACCTGCAGACAGAAATCGTGAAAGGGCTGCAAAAGGCCACACAGACCATCACGAGGATCTCTGACGAGATGCAGCGAAACGTCATGGAGATGCGGATGGTGCCTGTCCGCACCGTTTTCCAGAAGTTTCCCAGGATCGTCAGGGACATCTCCCGTAAGACCGGCAAGAAGGTTGACATCCTTCTTCAGGGAGAAGATACCGAGATTGACAAGGGGATCGCCGAAGACATTGGAGACCCGCTGGTCCATATCATCCGCAACGCAGTGGATCACGGCATTGAGGCGCCTGAGGTCCGGGCAAAGGCAGGGAAACCGGAGGGCGGAACCATCATATTGAAGGCATCCCATGAGGGAAACCTTATCGTCATCGATATCATTGACGACGGTGCCGGGATCGATCCCGAAAGAATCCTGAATAAGGCCATGGAAAAGGGCATGATAGATCCTGAAAAGGCCGGTGAGATGAGCCGGGAGGAGATATTAAACCTGATTTTCATGCCCGGTTTCAGCACGGCCGGAGAGGTCACGGATGTTTCAGGACGCGGAGTTGGGATGGACGTGGTGAGGACCAATCTCAGTAAATTAAAGGGAAACGTCAGGGTGACATCCGACCTTGGTCAGGGGACCCATATCCGTCTGGAGGTGCCCCTCACTTTGGCGCTCATTGAGGCCATGCTGGTAGGGTCCGGGGGCAATACCTATGCCATTCCCGTAGAAGCGATCAGAGAGACCGTAAAGGTGGGCAGCTCAGAGATAAGGTCTTTGATGAAGAAGAAGGCCTTTGTCCATCGTGGGGATGTGATCGGTCTCGAGATGCTCTCCTGTCTCATCAACACTTCAGGTAACGGTCATGGGCCAGACTATGGCAAAGAGATTCCCATCCTGATACTCCAGGCGGGAAATGAAAGCCTCGGGGTCGCGGTGGACAGGCTTTACCGGAAAGAGGAGATCGTAATCAAACCCCTGGCCGATTACCTGGCAGGGCTTCCAGGGCTTGCCGGGGCCTCCATCCTTGGTGACGGGCAGGCCATTCTCATACTGGAACCGGCGGAACTGATCGCCATGGCAACGAATGATTAATGGCAATTGAGATGGAATATACAAAGCACGTGGATGATCCTCCTTATTAAAAGCGAGGCTCAGGGCCATGAACGGAAAATTGATGGTGGTGGAAGACGAAGAGGAAATCCGATCCATGATGGTCCGTGTCCTACGCTCCAAGGGGTATGAGGTTCTGGAGGTTTCCGGCTTTCATGAGGCCCTGACGCTCATGGGCCGTGAGCGGGTCGATATGGTGATATCGGATATCAGCATGCCGGACGGATCGGGCGTCGAGCTGGGGAAGGCCGTAAAAAAGCGATGGCCCGAGACCGGAGTGGCCCTCATGACCGGGCGCCATTCCGAAAAACAGGTCATTGAGGCAATCAGATCCGGTGCGGATTTCTACCTGAAAAAACCGCTTACAGAAGACGATCTCCTGGAAACCGTTCAAAATATGGCAGAGTTGAGATCGGAAACGGCAAGGATCGGTATTCATGAAGCCCGGCCGGGATGGTATGAGTTTGTTATCACCTCATCAGAGGACGCCATAGCAAAGCTCCAGTCGTTCCTCGACGCTCTTCTGAAGGATATCCTGAACGAGGAACGGTTCTGGGATGTCAAATTTTCGATCAGTGAATTGGGCAGGAACGCAGTGGAGTGGGGCAATCGGTTTGACATCGAATCCGTGGTGAAGCTCTCTATCGGGATCACAGACAGCGCCGTGACCATCAAGATTGAAGACGAGGGGGATGGGTTCGACGTCAAGGGAACCCTGGAAACGATTGAAGAGATGCCCTGCCCGGACCAGCAAGAGAAACGCATGGCTGAATCCAAACGGCCGGGCGGTCTGGGGATTCGCGTGATTCGCGAGACTGCCGACAGGATCATCTTTAACGAGAAAGGGAACATGGTGGTACTGCAGTTTCGCGTGGGAGAATAGAGAATGGAACCTCTAAGTTGCCAAAGTCTATCTGAAAGAATAAAAGACAACACGCTGCTGCCATCCATGCCCGCAACGGTGCTTGCCGCCCAGCAACTGTTCAACGATCCGGAGAGTTCCATCAATCAGATTGCACATCTCCTGAAAGCCGATCCCTCGATGACGGCAAAGATACTGAAAGTCGCCAACTCCGCCTATTATGGGATGAGGCGCAGGGTGGACAGCATCGAGACGGCCCTGGTGATCCTTGGCCTTAGAACCACTTATCAACTCCTTCAGACCTTGGGGGTCATATCGGCCTTCTCCGGTCGGGTCGAGACCGATTTCCTCAGGAACCTTACGAGACATTCGGTCATCGTGGCCATGACGTGTTCCATCATAGCCAACGCAGCGGGATTGCAATTCATCGGGGTAGATTACACCGCGGGGTTACTCCACGACATGGGACATGCCGCGATCCATGTCGTTGCACCGGATCATGCCAGGCTTTTGAGGCAAAAGGGAGATCTTTTCAGGATGGGATGCGACAAGGAACAGGGCCTCATCGGAGTAGACCACTGTCAGGCAGGAAAATTCCTGGCCGAGACATGGGGGCTTCCGGATATGATAGGCCAGTGCATGGCGAGCCACCACCGGTCACTGAATGGGGATAAGGAATTATCCATTCCCGCTATTATCCGTTTGGCGGTCTCTTTATCGGGGCATCTGGGGCATCTCCACCAGCATCAACCGGATGTAAAATACCATGTGTCATTGCCTGAGGGGCATTTCGCTTCCGCTCTACCATTCGAGGCTATTCTACAGGCACTGAAAGACCGCCTGGATGAGGCCGATGAAATAGCTGCCCTTCTCATCCATTAAAGCAAAGCATTCATATGCGGCTGCGCGGGGTCTGATTTCCGTGGATCCACATGGCGTTTGGCATATAATGGACTGGATGATCGGGGGGGACGCTCCGGGTTTTTCATGTGGGTACTGTTTCGGCCGTCCTGCGAAAAGTCTCTCAGGGAAAGGCCCAGCTGCTTTATCTTGATATAAAAGTTCTTCTTGTGCATGCCTGTGATTTCAAGGGCCTTGTGAAGTTTCCCGCCCGAGGCCATGAGGATCTGGGAAAAATATTTCATGTCAAACGCATAAAGGGCCTTCTCCTTTTCACGCTGATAGGTTCCTATCTTCTCATGCCCCTTGATCCCTAAGGTATGCGCCACATCATGATACCGGATTTTGCCATCCATGGAGAGATCACAGAGCAGATGGATCGTGTGTCTCAATTCCCTTACATTCCCCGGCCATTCATAGGCGCAGAGGGCCGAGAGGACATCCGGGGAGATGTGAAAGGTGCGGTTATGCTTTGAGGCCAGGAGCTGTAAAAAGTGCCACACCAGTACGGGGATATCTTCGGGGCGGGCACGGAGCGGTACGGTCTTGATGCATGCGCCGCGAATGCGGTAATAGAGATCCTGCCTGAATCGTTTTTCATGGCACATGTTTTCAATATTGTGGTTGGTGGCCGAGATGATCCGGATATCCGCCATCCTCACCCGCGATTCGCCAACCCTCATATATTCCCCGTTTTCCAGGAACCGAAGAAGTTTGGATTGCAAAGGCAAAGGCAATTCTCCGATCTCGTCCAGAAAGAGAGTCCCGCCTTCTGCCGATCCCACGTAGCCTCTTGTGCTCCTTTTGGCATCGGTAAATGCGCCGGAGACATGACCGAACAGCTCGCTTTCCGCTATGCTGCCGAGGGTGGCGCAGTTAACGGGCAGGAAAGGTTTATCATTCCTCCTGCTCTGAGCGTGTATCTCCCTGGCAATCAGCTCTTTGCCGGTGCCGGTCTCCCCTTCTATGAGTATCGGAAGGTCCGAACAAGACAGCAGGGAGATCTTTTTCTGCAGGTATCGGTAGGCGCTGGAGATCCCCACCATCCGGCCCCTGCTGCCTCTGTGCGAAGCGTTTTTTATGAGGTCCTGCTGGGCTCTTCTGGAGTAGAGGGCCGCGTAAACCGTGTAAATGAGATGTTGAACGCTGAAGGGCTTAAAGAGAAAATGGGAGATTCCCATCTCCTTGAAGGCATCAATCCTTGCCTCGTCAGGCTGAACGGTCATCACGACGATTTCAACGTTGATGAGATTGTTTATTATGTGGGAAGCGACCTGCATACCGTCCATTTCAGGCATGATAATATCAAGCAGGACAAGGTCAAAATCCCGATGGCTTAAAAGAAGCAGGGCCTTTCCGGGGGAATCACAGCTTTGCACATCATAACCTTCCCTGCCCAGACTGGAGGAAATAATATCAAGAACATCATGGTCATCATCAATCGCTAATATTCGCGCGCCTACTTTACCATCCATTTTCACGCCTGCTCTCTGATCATGAAGAGTTTAAACATTTCCTGCTCTTTACAGCAATAAGTATTCACTCGTCAATTGATCGGTCCAGGGCCTTCCGCACCTGCTTGAGCATCTGTTTCATATCAAAAGGCTTGCGGATAAATCGCCTGCCGCCTGCCTGGATGGCCCTTCTTTCAGTCCCGTTGATCGAATACCCGCTGGCGATCAACACATTTACCGCTGGGTCCATCCCGAGAAGCGCCTCGAGACACTTACTGCCACCCATCCCCGGCATGACGAGATCCAGGATGATAAGGGATATCGCTTTCTTTTGCTTACGGTATAGTTCAAGGGCGCTCTCGCCATCATGAGCCAAAAGGACATTGTAACCAAACCTCCGGAGGATCTGCTGGCCAATATCCCGAAACATTTCCTCGTCGTCCACCAGCAGAATAGTTTCATCGCCGCCCGGGATCTCCTCGTCCTTTTCTCTCTCAACTCCCTGTTCCGCGGCCTCCACCTCTAGGACCGGAAGGTATATCTTGAAGCACGTCCCCTTTCCGGGTTCACTATAACACATGATATACCCGCCATGATCTTTCACCAGGCCGTGGACCATGGAAAGGCCGAGGCCCGTGCCTTTACCCGGCTCCTTAGTGGTGTAGAAGGGCTCAAAGATGTGCTCCAGGACCTCCTTATCCATCCCGGTGCCGGTATCCGAAACGCTCAGCAGGGCATATTGCCCCGGGAGGACCCCCAAATGGGTGTTGCGGTATTCCTCCCCAATGCTCACGTTTTCGGTTTCAATGACCAGTTTCCCGCCCTTGGGCATGGCATCCCGGGCGTTCACCGCAAGGTTCATGAATATCTGCTCCATCTGGACCGGATCGGCATTGATCGTCTTCAGGTCATCTGCCAGGTTGACTTCTATATCAATCATCCTCGGGATGGACCTCCTGAGAAGTTTAACCGCCAGTCTGATCTCCTGGTTGAGATCGATCGGTCTTCTTCTGCTCTCCACCTTGCGGCTGAAGGTGAGGAGTTGCTGGATGAGATCGATGGCATTCTTGGTCGCTTGCTCTATCTTTCTTAATCGCTCCAGATCAGGATCATCCGGCTCCTTTTCCATCAGCAGGATCTGGATATACCCGAAGATGGCCTGAAGATAATTGTTGAAATCGTGGGCAATGCCCCCGACCAGGGTTCCTATGGCCTCCATCTTCACGGCATGCTGGAGTTGGGTCTCAAGCCTTTTCTGCTGAGTTACATCTCTCATAAAATAAAGGATTGCCGGGCGATTCTCCCAATTTATTAAAGCCGTATTGAGTTGCACCCACGATTCTTCCCCCCTTTTGTTGATGATCCTGAAGAAACAGTGGCTGGGAGGATCTTCTCCGGCCAGCCTCTGTCTGTGTATTTCCAGAACCTTGTCTCTGTTCTCGGGGTGGATAAGTTCAGCGAAAGGGATCTTTTCCAATTCCTCCTTTGAATAGCCTGTTAATTCCTCTGTTCTTGGGTTTGGGAACGTTATCCCTTCATCCTGAACCACAAAGATTGCATCATAGGCATTCTCAATTAGAGTTCGGTATTTCTGCTCACTCTCCCGCAGCGCCTCTGCGGCCCGCTTTTGCTCGGTGATGTCTTTAAAGATTCCTATAACACCAAGAAGCTCTTCGGCTTCGTTAATAACCGGTGCAGCACTGACATTAAGCCAGGCTAAACTGCCATCCGGACGTCCAATGCCCATGACGACGTAATCCACAGGCTGCATTTCTTTCATGGCGCGGGGTCCGGCCATTTCTTCCGGTGGCATCGGTGTCCCATCAGCACGGGTGACACACCAATCAGGGCTGATATAATTGCGTTTCTCGATATTGGATCGCTTGAGCCCCAGGATACGCTCGGCAGCCGGGTTAGCCAGTGCAATATGACCGTCTTTTTCGATCAGGATAACACCATCGGATATGTGTTTGAACAGCCCGTGAAACAGAGCTCCGATCTCCTTCAATATTTCTTCTGAATGCCTTTGCTCCGATTCATTTTTCTCCAATGCTTTAACCCTTTGTTTCAGCTCTTCATAGCTCGGTTTCCCGGGCATTGATACGTCCCAATTCAAGCATGCTCGAATTTGTTCCAAAACCGCCAGAATCGGCGATTGTTTCGGTTACCAAAATGCAAAAGCTATACCAGTTGAGTTTTATCTCGATTTGGGTTCGGTGCCGGGCTTATCACACCTTTAACGGTATCGGTCCAGGTTAGAGACAGAGGTCGGTTAAGGTGGCAATCTTGTCAACATTTTGACCACAAACCACCGTGTCTTTGACAGGAATTAAAACCGAAACAGCCGGTGCGCCTCCTACCCCTCCATGAGTAATCTGCACTTCGTTTCGACAAGCAGGGCTTATGCTTTCGTCCAACAGGCTTTGGGGGAGGCGCGCTCGCCCTGTTAACCCCCAAAGGGGTGCATAAAGCGCAATTCAATACGGCTCGTTTTTTCGATTCAACGATACCATTTTTGGCGCTCTTTATGTTCCTTATACTTCTTCATCACAAAACGCTGGGGAAAGTGCGGCCGGGAGATATAGGGCAGTGAAACGGTCAAAAACTCGTCCATCAGTTCGTTAAGTATTTTATCCTTTTGTTTTTCATCTATAAAAGTCCGGTTTTCAGGAACTCGCCGCCGTGCTAGAAACCGATCAAGCCATTGCCACCAAAGTGCTTCGGATGGCAAACCCGCTGTCCTTTTTACCTTTTCACTTCCCTTCCGCTTCCAGCTTTGATCAACTGAAGTACTTCCCGTCTGTCAGATACAAAATAATCTCCCCGAATGCCGAGCTTCAATGCTGCCATGGCAGAGGCGTAGTTAAGAGCTGCAACGATGGAACCTTCAAGATACCCGCAAAGGAAGCCGGCGGTAAAGCTGTCGCCGGCACCCAGCCGGTCTATGATATGCACCTTATAGGTCGGGCTTTGGTAGATAGCAGAGCCGTCAAAGGCGATCCCGCCGTCACTTCCAAGAGTTACAATGCATATCTCAGGGTGAAACTGATTATAGAGAGAATGCAGAAGCTGATCGGGTTGATCTTTGAGACCGAATAGATCCAGGGCATCCTCCCGGGTGATAAACAAGATATCGCTCATTTCCATCAGAGGCCTGAGTACTTGCGCCGCTTTTTTGGCAGACCACAGTTTGCTGCGATAGTTCACGTCAAAGGAGATTTTGACTCCTGCATCTTTTGCAGCGACTATTGCATTTTCCGTTGTCTTTCTGCAATGGGGGGAGAGCGCAGGTAAAATTCCGGTCATGTGCAGAATGCGAGTGTCAAAAAGATACCCGGTATCCACTTCCTTGAACTGTATTCGTGACAGCGCAGATCCACGGCGATCGTATATCACCTGAATTCCCCGAGGATTTTCGCCATATTCAACGTAGAATATTTCATTGCGATCCTTATCCGTCCATATGATGCGAGATGTATCGACACCGAATCCATGAATTTCCCTTTCAATTCTTTTCCCCAGGGCATCATTTTTCAGGCGGGAAATCCAGCCGCAACGAAGCCCCATTCGAGAAAGCGCCACCATTGTATTGCCTTCCGTGCCTGCAGTATGAACGACAAAAACAGCGGCTGTTTCAAGACGCTCACCGGCTGGAACCGAAAAACGGATCATTGTGGAACCGATGGTGGTCACGTCAAACCGTGTATTTTTCAATTATACCACATCCTTCAGAATGCAACCATGGAGGCTCAGGCCTGAATTTCACTAAAAATCACTTGTGGACTTTCTGCAAAGCTTTTCACTTGTTGTGTAATATGTTATAAGTAAAAACTTCCGTCAAGGGTTTATTTGATCGAGGGGATGGATTATTTTTTTGTCCGCTTTATAACTTGATGAATCATCGGCGATTGCGGCTTGTAATCCGCCTCAGGTTAGAGCATACGATACATAAATGTAGTTTTTCAAAGGGCTGAAATGTTATGGAAAAACCATGAAGGGAGAGAACTGAATGAAATTTCGATTCTACCACAACAACTATAACGTATTTGATCTTGAAAGAAGTTTGAAATTTTACAGGGAGGCACTGGGGCTGGTGGAGGTCCGCAGAAAGGTAGCCGATGACGACAGTTTCATCCTGGTTTTTTTGGGAGATGGGACCACCGATTTTCAGTTGGAGCTGACCTGGCTGAAAGATCGGGATAAACCATATGACTTAGGTGAAGGGGAGTATCATCTGGCATTCATTGCTGATGATTTTCAGGCCGCACATAAAAAGCATGAGGAGATGGGTTGTATTTGCTACGAAAACGAAAAGATGGGAATTTATTTTATCGAGGACCCGGATGGTTATTGGATCGAAATCGTGCCGGATCGATCGAAACGCTCTTCTTAAGTCATTTAAATCCCGTAGTTGAATAAATCACAT
>JAFDFZ010000126.1 GCA_019309565.1 Deltaproteobacteria bacterium | reverse complement strand
GAAAAGAAAAATCGTTTGATCCTTGTAGGAAACTGTACAGCAAAAAGCATTTTAAAAGGGCAGCATATCGAGGGCTGCCCCCCTCCGGGTTTTCATGTAAAAAACTGTCTTCTTAAGGCATGCTGAGATAAAGATCCTTCCATCGAGAATTGAAAATCCTAAAGCAGGCTGCGGGGGGTGCTCGCCCTGTTGAATCCCTTAAAGGGCTGCGCAAAGCGCAATTCAATAGGGCTCGCTGTTTCGGTTCAAATCTTTTCCGGGTTTGGGTTATTTATAATTTCAGTAAATTTTAGAAGAGAAAATTATCCTCTATGATCTTACTTTCTTATAAGCCTGGATTTTATACCCAGATGTTTAGCTGCGTTCTTAAGACGACGGTCTGCTGTAACGATCACAAGATCGTTTACCATCGCCACCGATAAATGAAGAGCATCCAATGTCTTAAGTGGAGGGCTGAATCTGGAAAGCATTTTAAAAGCAGCCTGAAAATGGGCGTCAGTGATTGCGATCAACAGCAGGATGGCATCTTTTCTGTGCAATAGGTATTGGTTGATGATTCGATTTCCATCGCCAACAGACAATTCTTTTTCACGGATTTTCCTGGCAATTGCAGATACCAGTTCAACCTCTGTCAATGAGCTGATTGTTGGACCTTCTATACCTTTCAGGAATCTTTCCACAGTCTCACTCATCGGCTCGGGGCAATAATAGGCCACCAGAACACTGGTATCGATATAATACATTTCAATATCTTTCTGTTTTTCTGGACGCGATGATTTCCTCACTCATTGGTTTGCCAATAACTGAAAGCGTCTTACGAAAGCCCTTGAGGCTGGGAAGTGTTGTCCTGGTTCTTGTTGAAACCAATCTGGCAACCTTTTTGCCTCTTCGGGTAATAATAATTTCTTGACCTTTTTCGACTTTGTTGAGAAGTTCACTAAGTTTTCTGCGAGCCTCTTTGACGTTGACCTCGATCATAAAACACCTCCGTCTTATTTGTACACTTGAAGTGTACTCTTATGCAGGTTTCATGTCAAGGCGGCATTGGAAGTGATGGAGATAAGAACTCGCTTTTTTAAATTTTTCACTTTCAAAATCTGGGTAAATTCAGATTGCTTTTGAGACAATCGTGGTCTAAAAAAATAGAGAAAGGTGTTACCCATTAAAGGGAAAAAGAGAAATGAATCGTCAAAATAGAAGCTGTTTGAGTCCCGAGTGTCAGCGAGGTCGAGTTCTTTAATTTTAGCGAAACGAGCTTAGAGCTTTTAAAAATTGACGAACCAAAAGAAAGCGAATTTGCCTCATAACCCTGATCGCCTTTCTATGGAATATAGTAGTTCCGCAGAGAGGAACCATGGCCCAACAGTTGCTGCAAATTAGAAATTTAAAAACATACTTTTATACCAATACAGGTGTTGCCAGGGCGGTGGATGATCTGAATCTTTCTGTTAGGAAAGGAGAAATAGTCGGTATCGTTGGAGAATCCGGATGCGGGAAAAGTGTTACCGCGCTTACCATTTTGCGGTTAATAAAAAATCCCCCCGGCAGGATTCTGGGCGGCGAAGTGTCCTTCGAAGGGCAAAACCTTCTCGATTTATCGCCACAGGAAATGAGAAAAATCAGAGGAAACAAGATTTCGATGATCTTTCAGGAACCTATGACCTCCCTGAATCCGGTCTACAAAGTGGGTAATCAAATCTCAGAACCCTTCAGGCTGCACCAGGGGCTGTCAAAACGTGAAGCATTGAACCGATCCATAGAGATTCTGAATTTGGTCGGGATTCCGGCCGCTGAAAAGAGAATAAATGATTACCCCCATCAATTGAGCGGAGGCATGCGACAGCGGGTGATGATTGCAATGGCCCTTTCCTGCCGGCCGAAGCTTTTGATTGCCGACGAGCCCACCACTGCGCTTGATGTCACCATTCAAGCACAAATTCTGGACATGATGCTTAAACTTAAGGAGGAAACCAACACCTCTATTTTACTAATCACTCATGATCTGGGGGTAATTGCAGAAACGACCCAGGTAGTAGCGGTTATGTATGCTGGTAAAATAATGGAGTATGCGGGGGTTTTAGATCTCTTTAATCATCCGAAGCATCCATACACCCGGGGATTATTGCGGTCGATTCCCCGGTTGGATATTACAGGGCAAAGAGGCAAACCACTTGACCCCATCCCCGGGGTTGTTCCCAATCTCGTGGACTTGCCGAAAGGCTGCAGGTTCAGCGACAGGTGCAGCAGGTTGAGGACACAGTGCACGAGGCAGGAGCCGCCGATGGTTGAAGTATCACCCGGGCATCAATGCCGGTGCTGGGATTCATTGTAAATGGGAAACGCACGCGAATTAATCAGAACCGTAAACCTTAAAAAGCACTATCCCCTTCAAAAGGGGTTTTTTTTCAGATCGAAAGGTACCGTTAAAGCCGTAGACGGTATCTCTCTGAGCATTGCTGAACGAGAAATCCTCGGATTGGTGGGAGAGAGCGGCTGTGGAAAGACAACCCTGGGAAGAGTCATATTGCGCATAGAAGAGCCGACAGAGGGAGACATTTTCTATAATGAACGCAAAATAACGGAGATTGGAAAGGAAAAATTGCGCAAATTAAGAGAAGAAATGCAGATTATTTTCCAGGATCCTTATTCCTCTCTAAATCCACGATACACCGTATCGCAACTCATTACAGAACCCCTGATCATCCATCGGAAAGGGGAGCTTTCTTCCCATCAGGAAAGGGTTTTAAAGCTGATTCGGGAAGTTGGGCTCAAGGAAGAACATCTTCATCGCTATCCTCACGAATTTTCAGGCGGCCAGCGCCAGCGTATAGGTATTGCAAGGGCATTATCGCTGAACCCCAAGTTCGTGGTTTGTGATGAACCGGTGTCAGCCCTGGATGTTTCCATCCAGGCCCAGGTGATCAATCTGCTCATGAAATTACAGAAAAACCGGGGATTGACCTACCTGTTTATTTCCCACGATCTGTCTGTGGTAGAGCACCTTTGCCACAGGATTGCGGTAATGTATCTTGGAAAAATCGTTGAAATGCTCCCCATCCACAGCTTGCGCGAAACCGCCCGGCATCCGTACACAAAAGCACTTCTTTCAGCATCACCGATTGCCAACCCCAACCTAAAACGAAAACGCATTATCTTGACCGGAGATGTTCCCAACCCAATTCATCCGCCAACAGGATGCCCTTTTCATACGAGATGTCCACAGCTTGGTCCGCAATGCTACAATGAGGTTCCTGAATTAATGGAAGTCGAATCTTTCCACTGGGTTCGCTGTTTTCGGTGCAGCTAAGGTGGCGTTGCGCCAAGAGCATTGGAAGCGGCTTTGACCACTGCGGTGACTACGATCTCCATGAGTTTTTCGCCCACCTCCAGGCTCGCTTTTCGAGGATCCCCCAGGACACCATTACCGGAATAATGCTTTACACCAAGGATAAAGGTATCTATCTGAGATCTTGATAAATTTACGGGATCATAAAAGGACTCCTCATCCAATCCTTTCTCAGCGCATTCCATTTTTACCAGACGAGGGCTGGCAACCAGCATCAGCGATGTTTCAGAATATCCGGCGTGAACACCTGCTTTTGCTCTGGATATTCCCTTTTCTTCAAGAAACGGCAAAGCCGCTTCTGCACTCAATGAAAGGTAATCGATGAGGTGAACATTCGCTCTACCATACAGTTTAATAGCGATATCAGGTACTATGGCCGTAAGAACCGCCGTGTTCCCTCCATGAGAACTTAAAAGCAAGATGTCTTTGAACCCGCAGTTTGCCAGACTTTCACAATGGTCTTTCAGCACTCTGTGATAGGTTTCGCTGCTTAACGTAAACGATCCGGGAAATCCCATATGGTGCTCAGAAAGACAGGGCCTAATTACAGGTGCCACCAGCGTGTTTCCAAGCTGTCTGGCGGCTCGTTTTGCAATTTCGTAACCAAGGATCGTATCGGTCCCCGTTGGAAGATGGGGTCCATGTTGCTCGATGGACCCTGAGATCAGGAGAACCGTTTTTTTTCCATTCTCAATGGCATCTTTGATCTCCACCCAGCTCATGTTTTCCATGAGGACTTTCTCTTTCATAAGACGGGCTCCTATTTCTGCAGGTTGTTTTCTATTTCCGTCACGATATCCTTTACTTTTCGATGAAAAATCTCTTTTCCGATGTCAGCGGAAGCTCCTGTGGGATCTCCCAGTATCCCCTTTTCAGACTGTGATTTGATTCCATGGATAAAGGAATCCATTTTTGATTTCCCTATATTCTCTGGCATATAAAACGCTTCGTCCGTTAGACCGGGGCAGGTCTTTTCCATATTCACAAGTTCTGGTTTTAAAAACAACATCACCGCAGTTTCGGCAAAACCGGCATGGACTCCTGCTTGAGCAGGCGAGATTCCCTTTGCAGAGAGGAATTCTTGAAGGGATTGAATGTTCTTCTCCAGCGGATATACATAAAGAAGCTGAAGTGTGCGACCAAGCTTTTTTGCAATGCCTGGTAAAAAGGCTTTCACAGCATCGGCGTTACCCCCGTGAGAGACGAACATCACGATATGCCCGAAACCCTGATCTCTGAGTGAAAAACAGTATTCTTCCAATACATTAAGAAATGTTTTCAAGTGTAATGTAATGCTTCCTGGGAAATCCATATGATGATGCGACAGCGCGGGTCGGATCACCGGGGCAACAAGCGCATTGCCCATAGTCTTGGCCACGGCCTCTGCCAGAGCATAACCGATGATCGTATCGGTTGCAGTGGGAAGATGAGGGCCGTGCTGCTCGATGGATGCTGCCACCAGAATGGCCGTATTTTTCCCATTTTCAAGCGCCTGTTGAATTTCCCGCCAAGTCATCTCTTCCATCAGAACCGTTTTTTCCATGCTGACTATCTCTCCATCAATAGTTTTCCAATCGCGGATCCAACACATCCCGCAGGCCGTCTCCGAAAAGATTAATTGCCAGTATAATTATCATGATGGTGACTCCTGGAAACGTGCTCAGCCACCATGCCCTGTGCAGATAATTTTTGCTTTCACTTAACATCGTTCCCAGCGAAGGCTCCGGCGGCTGGATACCCAAGCCCAAGAAACTCAACCCCGCCTCCAAAACAATCACCGTTGCCATATTGAGGGTGATGAGCACCATTACCGATGACACTGTGTTTGGGAAAATATACCGGGTAACGATCCGAAGATCCGTTGCCCCTATGGAGAAAGCAGAAGTAACGAAATCCTTTTCTCTTAACGAAAGCGTCTCCCCCCGAACCATTCGGGCATAGGCCATCCATTGGGTTAACCCAATTACCAGGATGAGAACTTTCATATTGCTTCCAAGAACGACAATGACGGAAATGGCCAAAAGCACAAGCGGCATGGCAAGCTGAACATCGGCAATTCGCATGATCACATCATCAAGCAACCCACTATAATAACCGGCAACAAGCCCTAAAACAACTCCAAACACCGCAGATATGGCCACAGCCAATATACCGATGAGCAATGAGACTCTCACTCCATACAGCACTCGGCTTAGAACATCTCTGCCCAAATGATCGGTTCCGAGCAAATGGATACGATAATTGGCATCTCTCCAGAGGGGCGGTTTCAGTTTGTTTTCAAGGTTCTGATCATAGGGGTTGAAAGGAGAAAGGAGATTGGCAAAGGCTCCGACAAAGATGATAGTCAACAATATTGCACTGCTGAAAAGGAGCATCTTGTTTCCATACATCTTTCTGATAACCGTATTATTTTTTAGCATACCTTATCCTCGGATCGATGAAGGTATATAGGATATCGATCAAAAAATTCGTTACCACCACCCCCACAGAAACGATCATCACGATGGCTTGAATCACCGGAAAATCCCGATTATAAATAGCCTGAATGGCAAGCCAGCCCACACCCGGGTATGCGAAAATCTGTTCTGTTATGACTGCACCTCCCATCAAAAAAGCGACATGAAGCCCCATAATGGTAACGATGGGGATGAGGGCATTTTTGAGTGCATGCTTAATCACCACGAAAAATTCAGCAAGGCCTTTGGCTCTTGCTGTCTGGATGAAATCCATATCCAGCACTGCCAGCATGCTGGATCGAGTAATTCTAGCAAAAGATGCCATCTCAAACGCGCCTAAGGTGACGGCCGGTAAAATGACATTGACTAAGGCGCCGTCACCGTACCCGGAAATGGGCAACAGCCGAAACCGAACCCCAACGATCATGATTAACATGATTCCCAGCCAGAAACTCGGTATGGATTGTCCTAAAAAACTGAGGGTCATTCCTATCAGATCAAAAAAACTGTTGCGCTTAAGGGCTGAGATGATTCCGATCGGAATGGCAACGATGATGGCCCAGAGTATGGTAACCACAAGAAGCCTCAGGGTGGCCGGAATCCGCTGGAAAACCAGACGGATCGCTGGCTCACCATGTCTAATTGAAGTACCGAAATCACCCTGCACCGCTCCTTTTATGAAAATGAGATACTGAATCAGAACCGGTCGGTCCAGCCCGAGTTCTTTTCTTAGAATCTCCCGATCTTCATTTGGTGTATCAAAGTCGACCATCAGGCTGACCGGATCTCCACTCAGACGCGATATCACGAACACGGCAATGGATATCCCGAATATAATGATAATGGAATGAATCAATCTTCTCGTTAAATAGCCCGACATCTTAATGTTGATTTATCTATTTTACATAAGCACCGTATAGATTGATATCCTCATCTGAACGCGGTTGCCACACCAACCGCTTATTGACCCCGTAAATATCCCGCTGGGCATAGAGAAATCCAAAGGGCGGGTCTTCCCACATCTCCTGAAGGGCCATCTGAAGATATTCGCTGTGTTTTTGGGGATCAACGGTCCGTGCCGCCTTGTCGATATATTCGTCTACCTTTTCATTCTTATACCAGGAAAACATCGCTCCACTTCTGACGCAAGTCTTGATCATGTCCCACACATCGAAATGGCTGTTTCCCCATGCGGCATACATGAACTCGGGCATTTCGTGTGCCTGGGTCTTTTTCGCAAATACGCCGAATTCAACGGCGTTAACCCGGGTCTTAATTCCAACTTTTGTGAGCATTCCGGCAATGGCCTCACAGACCTGCACATCATTGAGGTACCGGCCTCTGGGTGTCATTATGGTGGCTTCAAATCCATTTGGATAGCCAGCCTCTGCAAGGAGCTTTTTGGCCTTTTCCGGGTCGTAGGTATAGAATTTCTCCTGCGGATCCCAGCCGACAAAAGACTTGATGGCAACCGTCGAAACCCTGTAAGCATTCCCTCCCATCACGTTTTTGATCAAAGAATTCACATCCAGTGCATAATTGATTGCCTGGCGAACCCGTTTATCCTTGAGCTTGTCCATTTCCGCATTAATCCAAACGGCAGCAACCCGAGAGCTCGGCACGAATTTTACCTCCAGATTGTCATTTGACTGAACCTCCTCCACATTATCGGGTTTCAGGTTGGCAATTAGGTCCACACTTCCCACCTGTAGTTCGGCAATACGGGTCGCATCTTCCGGAATGGGCCGAAACACGATCTCATCGATCTTGGGTGGTCCTTTCCAATAGTCTTTTTTTGCAGAAAGGACACACTCTGCACCTTTCATCCAGCTTTTTAGGACGTAGGGCCCTGTGCCCACCGGTTTAGTTGCAAGTGATTTAAAATTGTCTTTTTGGGTATACTTGATGGGGACCATATATTTGCGGGAAACATAAGATAACAGCAATGGATTCGGGTACTTTGTAATCAGTCGAACCGTATAATCATCTATGATTTGCACTTCCTTTATGCTTTTAAAATCCCGGGCATTCAATGTTTTCTTGGCGCCCGGCAACAACCCTGCAACTCGCTCGAAATTATACTTGACCACCTGGGCATTAAAAGGTTCCCCGTTTGAAAACCGTATACCCTGCCGAAGC
This sequence comes from Deltaproteobacteria bacterium, assembly GCA_019309565.1. Taxonomy (GTDB): domain Bacteria; phylum Desulfobacterota; class Desulfobacteria; order Desulfobacterales; family SURF-15; genus JAFDFZ01. The sequence goes on along the minus strand of JAFDFZ010000126.1, from coordinate 2,675 downwards.
TTGAATTCAACGGTGGTGTCATTGATAATTTTCCATGACTGAGCCAGATCCGGTTTGATGCGGGTATCCCAATCCCGCTCCAGCAATGCATCATAGATATGAAGGATGACATTCTCCGTTGGTTGTTCTCGGTGCATGTCCGGATCTAATTTGGTGGGTTCCACACCCTGAGCGATCACAACCCTTGTTTTACAATCCGCGGGTTGAACACCGATCCCCAGACCAATCGTAAAAAGGGTGATGACTACCAGCACGATAGATCTGATAATGCCAACATGTGTACCTCTCATAATTAGCCTCCTTTCTGATTTGCGATTGCTTATTCATGATTTTGCTCCTGTACCATTGGTGAGCAGTTGATTCATGGGACAAGGGAGTCGAACAAACTCCTTGCCCTTAAAAATATATCTTAAGTTTTGCATCTCTGTTTCACCGTAAAATAGAGAATGCCTCTAATTCGAATGAAATTTTTGAAGGCGACATAATGACTCCAAAGCACCTGGGGCGGCACCCAATAGGAAACATTGGGGCTGGCCACGGCTCTTCTCTTAAGAAATTTCAGCCCAAAGCGTCATATAAGGTTTTTCAAAGAATAAGGAATGCGAAACTTGGGATGTAGATTTTTTATATGGCTTCATTAGCATTGTCAAATCAATTTACCACAACCCGACAGTTTTCTGTGAGCCCCGTTGTTTAAAAACGATTCAAAAGACAAAATCGTCTGGTAATGATAAATCATGCGTACAGGCCAATTTGCCATTTGATTTACTCGTAATAGAAATTTAGCGCGCAAACTTTGGTGGAGAATTACCTGCATGTATTCTTTCGATATATACGGCGGTATCTTAAAGGGAAATGAAAAAAAGCCCCTCGCCCGCTGATCTGGAAAGCTTCGGGGAGCTCCTGAACTTCTATACCAGTCCCTGGTCCAGCATCGCATTCACCACTCTGACAAAGCCGGCGATGTTGGCACCCACTGCGTAATTACCTGGTTCGCCGTAACTGTCGGCCACATTCAGGCAGGTCTGGTGGATATTCTTCATAATGCGCCTAAGCCGCAGGTCGACCTCTTCCGCCGACCAGCTCAGCAGCATCCGGTTCTGGGCCATCTCCAGAGCGGATACGGCAACACCGCCGGCATTGGCGGCTTTTCCCGGAGCATAGAGAATATTGCTTTCCAGAAAAGTCTTGACGGCTTCAGAAGTTGCCGGCATATCCGCACCTTCACAGATCAACCGGACGCCATTTGCGATCAGATTGGCGGCATCGTTTTCGTTGATCTCGTTTTCCGCGGCACAAGGAAAAGCGCATTCAGCACAATGGTTCCACAAGGGGTTGTAATCCAGCGACAGGTTTGCCTCGGTATAGGAGGCCTCGGAGTATTTTTCAATATACTCACTGATCCTTGCACGCCGGATGTTTTTAAGTCGCTTGACAAACAGCAGTTTGTCCCTGTCGATTCCTTCGGGATCATAGATGAAGCCGGAAGAATCGGAGAGGGTCACTACTTTGCCGCCCAGTTCGATGATTTTTTCCACAACATGCTGGGCTACGTTTCCGGATCCAGACACCAGGCATGTCTTGCCTTCGAGGGTTTCATTTCGCACAGCCAGCATTTCAGCGGCAAAATAGACGACACCGTATCCCGTGGCCTGAATCCGGACCTGACTCCCGCCCCATTGCAGGCCCTTGCCGGTTAGCACGCCGGCAAATTCTTTGCGCTGTTTCCTGTATTTTCCGAACATGTATCCGATTTCCCGGGAGCCGACACCAAGACCGCCGTCCGGGATGTCCGTATCCTGGCCAATATGATGCGACAGCTCGCTCATATAGCTCTGGCAGAAGCGCATCACCTCGTCATCGGATTTTCCCTTGGGCTCGAAATCGGCTCCTCCCTGGCCGCCACCCATGGGCAGGGTTGTCAATGCGTTCTTGAATACCTGGTCAAACGCCAAACATTTCAGGATGCTTAGATTGACCGAGGGGTGGAAGCGAAGGCCGCCTTTGTAAGGCCCGATGGCGCTGTTCATCTCCACCTGGTACCCCCGGTTGACACGAACATACCCTTCGTCGTCCATCCAGGGTATGCGAAACATGATCACCCGTTCCGGCTCCGTTATCCGCTCTATAACACCAAGACGATCATATTCCGGGTGCCGGTCGAGCACTGGCTTCACTGTTTCCAGGAACTCTTTAACGGCCTGGTGAAACTCCTTTTCACCCGGATCCCTTTCCAAAATGTTCCTTGTGATCTTATCGATCATGTCCGACCTCCGTTGATATGTAACAGGGTTAACACTGTCAGATATTTTGAGGCCCTATGCGTCTATAATTTCCAGGGCCTCTTCCCGATATGCATCCATTACGTATTGGATGCCGGTGATCTTGGCACACTCCTCGGTCAGGGAAACCAGGTCGTTACGGCTGATATACTTGATCTTCCAGTTTCGAGATCCGGCCATCAACTGCTGAAGCCCGACAGTGATTTTGTCCACCACGTTATAAATCCCCACTGCGCCCAGCGGAAACCGGTCCACTTCGGCCCCGTATTTCTCCTTTAACACCTCGTAGTTCATGAATATCTCCTCCTTGGAGAACCCGAATTTCGACACGTTGGGGGGCAGTCCGCCGTCTTCGTCTCGAAGCCACTTTTCGGCGTTTTTCCCCACCATGCC
>JAFDFZ010000034.1 GCA_019309565.1 Deltaproteobacteria bacterium | reverse complement strand
CCATGGAACCGCATATGGACGGGCCGGAGAGGGACGAGCCAACCCGCAAGCCATGATCAGAGCCTTTAAGATCGCATGCCAACTGGCTGAAAAACGCAAGAATTGAACCGTAACAGCATGCGCCTTTCACCTCTCCGAATGCTGAGGCTGCAGGGTTAACGAAAGGAATCTATAAACAGATGCTGTTTCTTTCGGTTAAAACACCATGGGAGCATACCCCTGCTTGATGAGTTCGGAGATAATCGATCCTACATATTCAACATCATATCCTAAACTTTTAAGCTTGTCGCTTATGCCCGCTTCATCCGACAGCCGCTTGCATGCCACAGGAGTTTCAAAATCAAGAAGCTGAGATGCAAAATCCGCCACCTCCTCATCCTGGCAGATTAGATTTTCAAAGGGTCCGAAAAAAACAACCTTAACCTCATCGAGCCATTTGTTTTTCTGGGCGTTGGTAGCATACATGATAGCGGTAAATGCCTTTTCCTTTTCGCCTGTTGAGATAATGACCACAATTTTCGATGACATAACGACCCTCCTTATATTTTGATTAACCGAAATATTTCAATTTGGTTATCCGGAAAGCCCAGGTGAAACCAACTGGGCGTTAAATGCAACCCGATTCGCGGGCGTATGAAACTCGTGCATAAGGGGGAGTAACACCGAACAGCGCACCGATTTAAACAAAACATCGTTCAATAACAAATGGTTATGGATTATGACAGCATATTCCTGCTGTTCGCTGCAACGCCCCCTCATGCACTCAAACAGTCATACTGCTACTAATCGGCTTACCTTCAACGCCTTTTCTATAAAGTAACTTGGCTTTTATAGATAACCAGGTATTTCAAAATTATATTATTCACAATAAGTCGTCAACTCCAGTGGCACACTGGCTGAAATATCGTTAAAATTAAGGCAGATCGGATTAACTCTTTCTGTTAGAAATCAACAGGTGAGCGATATACCATCCAGGCAATTGGCATTTTTTTCTTCGATGCTACTGGATGAGGTTGTTGAGGCAATGGATTAAGTGGGCAAAAGCATCCAATTGGAGCTATGATGCACGGTACTTAATGGATTATCGATTACAAAATAGGTGGCTTCTCTAAATGATGTTGATTTCCGGATTAGACGCGCTGGTTTTTTTCTGATTATTTTGAAGGAGATAGAATTTTTCAGATTATTTAATCGAGTAATGGCCGACCGGACAGGCCGGCGCGGGTTTTGTTCTAGAATTTCATTTCACCATCTTGATTTAGAGCCATTCGATCCATCAGGAACCTGTTATCGTCGTTAATTTTTTTAAATACTCACTAGCATTATGTTTACCAGCAACTTCCTGAGTCGATCAATTATTTCATCGATATTTCTTTCATACACCCATTTTTCGTGGTTGCCCATCATAGCAATCTCCTTTACGTGTAGTTATCAAAAGATTTCAGTGGCCGCCAGGGGAACGTATTCGGAAGATACGGTTTGTGATTTTGAGTTGGCAGCGGCGATCAACGCTCCTGGGGCCAGGTGATTTGCTTTTCTAAAAAGCCCACCGGAGCCTTGATTAATAGCCGTAAGGGCGGTTGGGTCAAACAGCATCTGATCCACTCCGGTGATGGCAAGATGATGGTTGAGGTAATTTTCCATTCCATTAAGATCAACGCCTTCAAGATGGCTTTTTGCCCCGATTCGGGAAGCCAGGGGTTGGGAAGATCGAAAGCTAAGGGTATCGATAAGATTGTTCTGTCCTGCCAGGATCATCGGCAGCCATGGTTTGGAGTCTCACTTCAAGGCGCATTAAGGATGCCTCATTGAGTTCATCAAGCCTCTTAGTTTTAAAGCCGCTAAGAAATTGACTGCGCACGGTCAAACAGAACCGCTCGATTTTACCGCGGCCCTGGGGTTGATATGGCTTAGAGTGGATCAGGGCAATGCCCCAACGATGCGGTAATGTAGTCAAGATGCTTGCTGCCAAAACAAGCGCCGTTATCAACATAGAGTTTACGAGGCAAACCACGTTTGGCCAGAGCATTTTCAAAGGCATCCAGATAATAGATCAGCGCTTCTGACAGATAAAAGTGCACATAGGGTATCAACCGGCTGTGATCATCGATAATGGCGATCAGATAGGTTTTTCTCATCCTGCCGTCCACATCGACCTTAGGGCCGTGCATCACATCCGATTGCCACAGATCATTGGGTAACTCGGCTTCAAACTTGCGTCGGCCAACCGGTTTATGCTCAGTTAAATTCATCAGGTTGTGCTGGTGCAAAAAACGGCAGACCGTAGACAAATCCAGTTCAATGTCGGCTGAAACCAAATCCCGCTTGTTCATCGTGGCAATCAAGTTGGTAACGGTTGCATGCGGCATCTCTTGGCGCAAGCGGCTCAGAGCACAACAGGTCTCCTCATCCATGGCCCGGCTAATCCTGGTCTTTGCCGAAAAAGGAATTGACCATCTGGGAGTGCACTTCTGCCGCATCAGCCAGCTTGGGAAAAGGATAATCCCGACCCAGTAAAAAAAGTTCCTTGAGAATGACAGAAAAAAAGATTATCATAAGCCACCTTCTATGAGAACCCATTGCTGGTTCTCGTTTCTTCAAGGGCGGCCGGAATGCGAATTTCGTCGCCCTTTATCCAATAAAAAAGCCTCTCAATAGAGGCTCTTTTATTCCGGTAATCCCTTCCTTTTGTCAATGGAATCTAAAAATCTATATCAAGCCCAAAGCTAAATATTCCGCCTTTCTACAAACGGTTGAAACAATTGGAGAACAAAGCAGGTCAACCTCCTTTCTGAGCTTTTCTGTAAATATCGAACAATTCGATAACAAACATCGCTGAGTCTGTGAGGTCTGCCTGTACCCATCTTCTGATTTCTTTTGGGTTATGATTTCTCATGGCATCAACTATTTTCTGATGATACTCTATTCCCGCCCGCGGGTTAGGTTTCTCTGCCTGCCGGAACAAGATGTGGTAATAAGGGCTGACTTTACTCCATAGAAAAAAGATTATCTCCTGTAAAATTGGCATGTTGGCTTCCCGATAAACAGCGAGATGAAACTGCATGTTGGTATGAAGCAGCTGATCAGCCTCAATACCCTTTCGAGCCGTGGCATATTGTTGATGCAAAGCTTGCACTCGATTTATCGCTTCCTCACTGCACCGCACGGCTGCCTTTTCAGCGGCCAAGCCTTCTAACATAATCCTTAGTTCGAGAATTTCTTTCAGGCTCGCCCTAGACAGTTCATTTACCACAATTCCTCTATTCCCCGTTGTCGAAATAAAACCGCGTGCTTCAAGCCTTCCAAAGGCTTCGCGAACAGGTATCCGACTGACCTTCATCTGTCTGGCCACATCTTCCACCCCGAGTCTTTCGCCTGGAAGTATTCGTCCAGATACAATCGCTTTTTGAAGCTCCTTATACACCACCTCCTGTCGCGTAGGAAGTTGGATGGGTTTAAGTGCCTGATTTGAGCTTTCCTCAATATATGATTTTGGCTTTGATTGTGGGTTCGATCGATAATGAACCTCCCACGTTTTCCGTAATGATAAAATACCACTGAGTCCTATAAGACTTGCTCTTTTAAACCAGCCCTTTACCAGACGGGAAACACTACTGACAGACAAAGCTTTCGATCCCTTTCTGGATTTGAACAGATAATCGTCTTCAGAGGGACCCAGTTGCTCTAAATACTTGCAAAAGGTTTGATAGACGGTTTCATTTATGGTGGCAGAACAAGCCCGGTTTACCTCGGTTCCTTGAAACGACAATCTGTCTCCTACGTTCAATCCTTGAAGGTCTTTCACTTTTAGTTTGAGCAAGATTGTTGCAGGCAAACCTGTCTGTGTGGCGAATTCAAATAAAAGCAAATCTCTAGGTTTGTGGCTAAGCAATCTTCTAATACGCTCAATGTCATATGCGTTTCTGATGGGCTCGGCTGAAAGCGATCGTTTCCTTTGAAGCGGCTTTCCCAACATGATTCTATTATCTCCTTGTGCGAAATCAATTGAATTGAATATTAAATTATTATGCATTGAATGTCAATTAATTGTATAGATTAATTTAGTATTGATATACAATTGTTGTCATAATGAATATTGAACTTCGGGTTGACGCCTCGGCAAACGTTGAATCCTTGGTGATTAGATAACTTAAATATATATAAAAAACAATAAATTAAATTGAATTGGGTAATCCTTACATGCTTTCCATATAAATCTATTTTCAATTACAGTTTTAAAAAAAAATTTCTTGACAACTTCATTTTATATTATATATACAAAAATTAGCATTCGATATCTGCTAGTTTGTGGAGGATGATTTCAGTCAAATTATTGTTTGCACATCGGATAGGCACTGCTGAAGCGGTTGAAGAATCGACCGTAATGTCACAGACCTTGAAAAGAGAAAGCCTTTGATGGCTGAATGAATTTAGTAACATTCTGCCAATAAAAAGGAGTTCTTAGTGGCAGTTTTAAAGAAAATGTTGTTATGGGGATCGGAAAATCAATGGTTAAAATATCATGTGCCAAATTACCGTTTTATGCAAAAAGCCGTAAAGCGTTTTATGCCGGGAGAAAAACTGGAAGATGCTCTTAGAGAAGCGCAAGCATTCAACACAAAGAAAATATCAAGTATTTTTACCTACTTAGGCGAAAACATAACGGATCTTAGCGAGGCGGAATCGGTCACGAAGCATTATTTGGAAGTCCTTGATAAAATCAGCGAGAAGAATTTACCTACTGAAATATCGCTAAAATTAACCCAGATCGGACTGGATCTCTCTGTTGAACGAACCTTTGAGAACTTTAAGTCCATTGTCCAGAAATCGCATGATCAAAAAAATCAAGTCTGGATAGACATGGAAGGTAGTGCTTACACCGATCTCACTATTGATTTTTACAGGCGGATTAAGCTATCGTATGAAAATGTAGGTTTGTGCTTACAAGCATATCTCTACAGGACAGATGCAGATATTTCAAACCTATTGGAATTATTTCCTAAAATCCGCCTGGTTAAAGGGGCATATAAGGAACCTCCGGCAATCGCCTTCAAGCGTAAAAAGGACGTTGATCAAAATTTCTTTAAATTAGCAAAAAAACTTTTGAAGGCGAGTCAGCAGGGTGGTATCAGAGCTGCTTTTGCCACCCATGATATCAAACTAATTACAAAGATTGAGAACTTTGCAAAAGAGATGAATCTCTCACGGGAGAACCTAGAATTTCAGATGCTCTTTGGAATTAAAACTGCTGAACAAACACGCCTATCAGATGAAGGATATAAACTTGCCGTACTCATTGCCTATGGCGATGCCTGGTTTCCCTGGTATATGCGGCGGCTGGCCGAGCGTCCGGCTAACCTGACATTTGTTCTGAAAAACCTGTTTACTAGTTAGTGTCCATCCAATAGCGATGGGTCGAAAGCCGGATTTGATCGAAGGTGGTCTGATTCGAAGTATAGGAGGTTGGCAGGCGGTTCAGGCATTTCGAAAACCTCATATACATTTGAAGGGTGATGAACGCCTCCAGGGAGACAGTAGTTTTATTCCTAATGTAACTGAATGAGCAAAACGAAGGCATGGAACGCCTGTTTTAATAAGGTAAGCAAGAATATGATATCGAAAAAGCAATCAAGCGAGTGTAGAAATTGTTTTATCTTCGCAAACAGGCTCTAAAGTCAAAGAAAAAGCAAAATGAAAAAGAAGCTAATTAAGGCAATACAGTTCTGGCATTTAATTTTATTAGGAGGCGTTTCATGAAAGTGGGTTTGGTAGGCTGTGGGAGACTGGGATATAGTCTTGCAAACTTTTTAAGGCAGAAAAACTTTCGGGACAGAATTCAGCTGGTCTTTCTTGTTTCACGCAAATACAACGAACGGGCCCAAAAGATCGTTAAGGACCACCACTGCTGCTGGACAAACAATATAAGGGATGCATTAAAAGGTGTAGATCTTATTCTTGAAACGGCTTCAGCGCAATTCATTCGCGATTGGGCAGTTTTTATCCTATCCTCGGGAATTGATCTAATGGCCCTGAGCACGGGCCCATTTGTGGACCAGGCTTTTTGGGAGAGGGTCTGTCACACAGCGTACAAATCGAAGAGCAGGATTTATATACCTTCGGGCGCTATCGGTGGAATGGATATACTAAAAGCCGCTCGATTGACAAGGATTGATAAATTACTCCTTGTTTCTCGTCAATCTTCAAAGAATTTTGATATCGTCGAGAATAGAGAATTGCAAAGCAGTTTGAAAAATGGACCGACCCTTCTATTTGAGGGATCAGCGCAAGAGGCTGTTAAAAGATATCCCAAGCATATTAACATTGCAGCCACCGTCCTCATTGCAACGAAAGCATGGAATAAGCTTACCGTGAAGTTGATTTCTGATCCATCGATAAAGTGTGCTCAGCACAAACTTTTCATGGAGGGTGAAATTGGAAAATTGTCATTGAAATTCACTCATCGTCCAGTGAGTGAATCTATTAGGATAGGTAATATGTCGTGGCAGTCTGCCGTTTCATTTCTTCTGGAATTGAATCAGAGCACAGTGCATATCGGAACATAGGAAAAACAATGATCAAAGTATCATACTGCACGGCTTACAGCTTAGTGGAATAAAATTGTCCTTCTTGTAGTCGCGTTCGGCGGCGCCATGGGATTGGATTTAATTTCAGCAGTGGTTTTGGCAAAATTAGGAGCTGCGAAACATGATTTAAGTTATTTAACACTTATTATCGATTAAGCGATAAATAAGGCAAGAAAATGAAGTGGCATAAAAGTTTCATCACTAAAACTACCGCCCTAATTTTGGTGGTCCTATCTTTAAGTTGAAATTATGAATAAAGACATTCAGGATCTAATAGTTGGTATTTTACTTTTTTTTCTTAGCTTTTTATTTTTGCTTACTATGCATAATTTTGTATATGGTGGATTTGAAACAAAATTAGGTTCACTATTTTTCCCTAAATTTGTTATTTTTAGTATTCTCATCCTAAGTGCACTCCTTGTGAGTATTATATTTTTAAAAACCAGAAAGAAGGTATTTGCTAGAACTTTAATATCAAAGGGACAGAAATTATATGAAGAAATGTCTATTACTGAAGAAAATCCAGTTAATGTTTTGATATATATTATACTTCTATTTTCTTATATTTTATTACTTTATCTTTTTGGTTTTTTCTTATCTACTTCTCTAATAATATTTTTTGTGATGTTGATTTTAAGGGGACAAAATTATAAGATTATCTTGAGTATTAGTATTCTTGTACCTTTTGTTATCTACTATCTTTGTTATTATTTAATGAGAATTATGCTCCCTACCGGTGTTATTTTTGAATAGGCGATAATTATGATTAATGAAATATTTTCAGGATTACTTTCCATCTTTTCTATAGGGCCTATAACTGGGATTTTGATTGGCATATTAACAGGTCTTCTTTTCGGAGCAATACCTGGCATAGCCGGGATTATGGCAATTGCTATTATATTACCTATAACCTTTTACTTAAGTCCAATTGTCGGAATTCCATTGTTATTAGGTGTTTATAAGGCTGGAACTTTTGGTGGATCTATTCCTGCAATTTTAATACGTACACCAGGATCGCCTCCTGCTGTTTGTACGACTTTTGATGGTTATCCTCTCGCTAAGCAGGGAAAAGCTGGCAAGGCATTACATATGGCTCTTATTGCATCTGTTCTTGGAGATACTTTTAGTGATCTTGTACTTATCTTTGTGGCAGCTCCTTTATCATTGCTTGCATTAAAAGCGGGCCCTGCTGAACGTTGTACCTTAATATTTTTCGCTTTAACAATCGTAGGTTCTGTATCTGGTTCTTCATTAATAAAAGGCCTTATATCTTGCGCTATAGGTATTTGGCTATCAACAATCGGGATTTCAGAGGTTACAGGTTCTACTCGATTTACTTTTAACATATCTTTCTTAATTGGTGGTATATCATACATTCCTATGATAATCGGCCTTTTGGCCCTTTCAGAGGTGATTAGCCAGGTAGGACTAGCTGGAACCGGAAGAGAAATTTATTTAAAGAAATCAGAAAAACGCGACGACAACAGAGTGACATGGCCCGAATTTAAAGCAAACATAAAGACCATTTGGAAATCTTCTCTTATTGGAACTGCAATTGGAGCATTGCCAGGGATGGGTTCTACGATTGCAGCTTTTATGGCTTATGCTGAGGCCCAAAGAAGTTCTAAAAATCCGGAGAAATTTGGGAGTGGAATATTGGAAGGAATTGCAGCCCCTGAAGCTGCAAATAATGCAGTCTGCGGGGCCACGATGATACCATTATTAACCCTTGGCATACCAGGTGACGATGTAACAGCAATTCTGATGGGAGCTTTTATGATTCAAGGTATTACACCGGGACCAAGCATATTCTTTGAGCATACAAGAGTAATCTTTGGAATTTATGCTGGCCTTCTATTATGTAACTTATTTAATTATGTCATAGCAAAGATGGGATTTCCTATTTGGATTCGTTTGGCCAATTCTCCTAAATACATAGTTTTTTCAATTGTCACAGTTTTATGTTTCATAGGAGCATATGCAATTAATCAAAGTCTTTTCGATGTATCAACTCTTGTTATCTTTAGTCTTTTGGGTTATTTCATGAAAAAGATGCAGTATAGTCCAGCTGCTTTTATCATAGGATTTATCCTAGGTCCAATTTTCGAGCGTACTCTAGATCAATCTTTGACACTTTCGGATGGAAGTTTAATGATATTTATAACTAGACCGGTATCTGCTCTTTTTCTTTTGTTAGCTATTATATTCACCGGAAGCCTAGTTAAAAAAAGAATTAAAAAAAATAAAGAGAGTTAATTAATTTTTGCTTTCAATTAACGGCTGAGGTATTTCTTAAAAATGAGATAAGGGGTGGAAGGAGGTGATATACTAAGCTTAAGTTAAAAATTGATTTCCAAAATTAGTTTAAAAATTGAAAGGAGGATGAAAATGAATTATTTGAAAAAGATGTTCATGATAATGGTAGGAGTTATCCTATTCATAGGATCGAGCTTAATTCCAATTGTTGTGGCTGAAACGGAGTATCCTGTGAAGCCTATCAAGGTAATTGTTCCATTTTCTGCAGGAGGGGATACAGATCTTACTATTCGTATCTGGGCAGATTTTGCTGAAAAAGCTTTAGGACAACCTATAGTAGTCATAAACAAAATTCCGCCTCCCGCCGGAACTACTTTCGTTGCAAAGGCTAAGCCTGATGGTTATGTTCTTTCAGCGAACGCTCCTTATTACCTTGTAGGTCCAAATATGGCAAAGGTAGAATGGGATATTGATAGTTTTGAGCCTGTTTGCCGAATAACAAGAGCAGTATTTGGCCTGACTGTTAACGCTGAATCTCCATGGAAAACGATGGATGAATTCATTGAAGATGCAAAGAAGAACCCTGGAAAATATAGCGTTGGAAGTGCTGGTTCCTTAAATTATTTAACATTGAGTACAAAATATTGGGCAATGCAAGCTGGAATAGAATTAAAATACGTTCATCATGCTGGCTCTGCACCTGCCATGACCTCATTATTGGGAAAGCATGTTGATATTTCAATGTTTTTTCCTCAATTGTGGATACCTCGGGTGAGGGATGGAAAATTAAGGCTTTTAGCCTTGGGTGCGCCTGTCAAAGAATTCCCGGGAATCCCAACCTTCGACCAACTCGGGTACAAAGGATATTATTTTGGTTACAATCTTATTCTGGCCCCCAAAGGTACCCCAACGCAGGTTATTGAGAAGTTATCAGATGTCACAGAAAATGTACTCATGAAGAATCCTAAATATATTCAAGCATTGAAAAATATCAATGCTACGCCAGCTTTTTTAGGGCCAAAAGAAACAAAGGAGCTGGTAGAGGACCACTATAAAATCATTGCCAAAGTTACTGAGGCAATGGGTATTCGGCCGAAGTAAAGACAATTTGATAAATTTATATCATTAATAAAAAATGGCATTTTAGAAAGGGGCTTCAATATCCCAAAATCCACCATTTAATTCAACGCTACCTTCTATTAATAATGAACTATAGCGATTTTACTTTACACTAAAAGTTAAAGGAAAGCCTATATCAGACCACCTTTTATCAATATTCCCATGATTTTGGTGATGGGTTTGGGATTTATTGATAGCCCCTTAAGCACAGACATGAGTGAATTTTTTTAAGGGTTTTTTGGGATTTAAAAATGTTATGATAAACTATTTAAGCTTCGGCAATTACAGACAAGGCAGGATTATACTTTTAAAGATCATATGTGGCTGCTAGCAAGTTATAAATAGGCACCGAATCCGCTAATAGGAAGTCAATCCAATCTTGTTAACATACTTGTTATTTTTAATTTATAAAGTTCAATAATGCATTTTAAAAAATTTATTTCAACAATAGAATCTCATACTGCAGGTATGCCTACTAGGGTAGTTTACAGTGGTATTCCTCCTATACATGGAAAAACCATGAAAGATAAACAAGAATATTTTAGTAAAAAATTTGGCCATTTACGAAACGCATTAATGCATGAACCTAGAGGTCATGGTAGCATGTTTGGTGCAATATTGACTTCTCCCTGCAGTCCCGAAGCAGACTTTGGTGCTATTTTTATGAGTACAACGAAATACCTTGATATGTGCGGTCATGCCAGTATTGGTATTATTACTGTCCTCATTGAGTGTGGATTTGTCGAGCATATTGAACCATATACAAAAATTGTATTAGATACACCAGCTGGATTAATTACTGGTTACGCCAAAGTTAATAAAGAAAAGGTAGAAGAAGTTACAATACGAAATGTTCCAGCATTTTTTTACTTATCGAAAGAAATTAGTGTACCAAAGATCGGTACTATAAATGTGGATATAGCATTTGGAGGAAACTTCTATGCTATAGTAAATGCCAGTGATATAGGACTTACAGTTGAAACAAAAAATGCTTATAAAATTAGCGAAGCAGCTATGATCATAAAAAAATTAGTAAACTCAGAAATCAAGGTAAGTCATCCAAAAAAGCAGAATATCAATAAGGTTAATTTTGTACTAATCTATGATAAACCAACACATCCTGAAGCTCACGCAAAAAACGTTGTGGTTTCGGCAAAAGCTCGTCAAGATCGGTCACCTTGTGGCACTGGTACATGTGCTCGAATGGCTACTTTGTGGTCAAAGAATGAGCTTAAGTTAAATGAAGAATTTATCAATGAGAGCATAATCGGCACGAATTTTCGAGGTCGATTAGTATCTGAGGTTTCTGTTGGAGATTTAAAAGCTGCTATCCCAGAAATTACTTCTAGTGCTTTCATCACTGGATTCTCTAATTATGTCATAGATCCCTCTGATCCTCTGGGTTCGGGATTTCTATTAACTTAAGAAAAAGCCTTTGAAAGAGCGTTGGATTAATAAATGGCTTTTCAATGTTCCCGACATAAAATCGACTCGCAACGTAAATCGGTGTCATTGTAATTTCGGAAAATGGCCACGAAGAGGTTTTTAATGAAAGCAGATGATACGATTGTTTATGTAAACGGAGAGATGGTAAAAAAATCCGAAGCCGTCATATCAGTTTACGACAGTGGTTTTATGCACAGAGATGGCGTCATGAAGGCATTCGCGTTTATCATGGCCGGGTTTTCATGCTGGACGAATGCTGGACGAACACGGGTTTGTGGCAGAAACCAATGGCACCACGATGTCCATGGTTAAGGATGAGCTGCTGCTCACTGCCACCACCAAGCATATCATCGTTGGCATTACAAGAGGGCTGGTCATGCGGATAGCGGAAAGCAACGGTATCCGTACCATCGAAAAAGATCTTTCCCTGTATGATTTTTATAATGCAGATGAAGTGTTTATATGTGGCACCGTTGGAGAAATTGTACCGGTAAAGGAAATGGACGGCAGATCCATTGGAGCTGAAGTTCCCGGGAAGCTGACCCGGATGCTGATGGCAAAATACGACGAAATCACCGCTAAAGAAGGAACCCCAATTGATAAGATGTGAGCATATTGAGTCGGAAAAGGGATTCCTGTGAACCAGGAGGTAAGGAAATGAACGTTATCGTGCTGTTGTTGGATAGCTTAAGGGCGGATCACTTGGGTTGTTACGGAAATAATTGGATCAAAACCCCCCATATCGATCAATTGGCCAGTGAAAGCATGGTCTTCGACAGGGCGTATTCAGAGGGGCTGCCGACCCTGCCGTTCCGCAACGCTGCCTTTACTGGAAAATACACGCTCACCAGAAAAGGCTGGGCGGCCCTTTCTGCGAATGATAAGCTTTTAAGCGAACTGTTATGGAGCAGAGAATACACATCGGCCCTCATCTCAGATACCGAGCATATGCACCGGTATCCGCACAGTAATTTTGCCAGAGGGTTCGATTATGTTGAATGGATCCGCGGAAACGAAGGCGACGCCTATAGGACGGATCCGAATATCAACGTGCGCTTTGATCTTTTTGAAACCAAAAAAAGCTTGAGGAACAGAAAGGTCAGACCGGCGGATTATCTTCAGGAACGTTACAGACGGTATTTACGAAACATTTCACAGTGGGTGGACACCTGGTGGGATAGCGACGAGAACCGCTTCATTGCACGGGTGTTTAAAGCTGCCATGAGCTGGCTTGAACGGCAGGAGCGGCGCGACAATCTGTTTCTTTGGATCGACTCCTTCGATCCCCATGAGCCGTTTGATCCAACCCTTGAGTTTCAGAATCTGTATCCTGTCCCGCAATACTCTGGCCCTCCCATGTGCTGGTTTGGTGGATATGCCGATGTGCTTTCAGACGCCGAGGTCGGCCATATTCGGGCTCTTTATGCAGCCATGATCTCCATGTGCGATAAGTGGCTGGGAATCTTTCTGGACAAACTCAAACAACTTGATATGATGGACAATTCCATGATCATTTTCTTGTCCGACCATGGGGAATTTATCGGTGAAAGGGGGCTTTTCCTCAAAGAAGAGAGCTGGCCCTACGAGGAGCTTGCTCGAATTCCACTTATCATCCGTCACCCGCAGGGTTTGGGCAGCGGAAAGCGGCACCAGGGATTTGTGGATACAACAGATCTTATGCCCACCATCCTGGAGTTTTTGCAGGTGATCGGCCCCAATGCCAAGCAAGTAGCTTTCAAACCATCTGCGGCTTATCCAGCAGCAAGCCCTGATGAAATAGAGGGTTACAGCCTTATGCCGTTGTTTTCAGGTGAGCTGGAAAGGGTTCGAGATTTTGCAGTATCGGGCTGGTTCGATGTTTCCTGGAGAATCCGAAATCAGGACTGGAGCTATTATATGTGGGCTTCAGAAGAAAAAACCAGGCGATCTGAACCGGAGCTATACCGCATAAACCATGAGTATAGGGTGCCATCGCCCACAGAATTTGATCGCACCTGTGACTGGATGGAAAAAGAAAACGTGATCGATCGATATCCAGAGGTCGCCGAAAAAATGGAGCTTGAACTCTTAAGATTTCTAAGAAAATATGCACCCAAAGCCCCGGGGGACTCTTTGAATCTTAATGCGTAGACTGTAAGTTGAATTAGCGTAAAACAAAAAACGCTGGTTTTTTACTGAAACACGATATATGATAACACTATATAGAAGGCTATCCTTCATCCAAAACTTTGCTCGGAAAAAGTGACCTTTTTCGGAGGGCTATTGAAACAAGGATCGGGTTATAAAGTGACTGAAGTTAAGGAAAAAGATGCATGATATCAAATAAGAAGATCGGGATCATCGGCACCGGAAATATGGGAGAGGCCATTGTTGGAGGAATCATTGCTTCAAAGGTTTCTTCGCCTAAAAACATCATCTGCTCAGACGTCAGAGCAGATCGGTTGAATCTGGTGAAATCCCAATACGGTGTTGCAACGACCAAAAACAATCTAAAAGTTGTAAGAGAATCGGAGATCCTCATCTATGCGGTCAAACCTCAAAATATGGCTGCAACACTTAAGGAAACCTCTGCTGCGATGAACATGTCCAAGCTGATTATATCAATAGCGGCAGGGGTGCCGCTGGCTGTCATTGAATCATGCGTGAAAAAGCAACTGCGCCTTATTCGGGTGATGCCCAATATCGCAACGTTTGTTAAAGAAGGAGCCGCTGCCATTGCGGGAGGAAAACACGCCAAACGGGAAGATCTTAAAATGGCAAAGACCATATTCGATTCGGTCGGCAAAAGCATAATCATTGAAGAAGAGCTGATGGATGCGGTCACAGGTCTTAGCGGAAGCGGTCCTGCGTATATATTTCTGATTGTTACAGCTCTGGCAGATGCAGGGGTAAAGATGGGTCTTTCAAGACAAGAAGCCCTTTTTCTCTCCGCTCAAACCATACTGGGTTCCGCCAAACTGCTGCTTGAAACCAACGAGCATCCAGGCAGGCTCAGGGATCGTGTGACATCTCCAGGCGGCACTGCCATTGCCGGAATTCATACGTTGGAAGAAGGAGGACTTCGCACAACACTGATGAATGCCGTTGAGGTGGCTACCCTGCGATCCAAGCAGCTTGGCGAGATGATGGTAAAGAACTTCTCCCGGCAATAGGCATTGATGCCGGTCTGGAGAGGCATCTTTTTTTACCGTGCCGACGATTAACCAGCGTATTAAGTTCGATCATTTCCAACCATGCGCATTTGTTAAAAATTCTTGACTTATCCTCAAAATCTATTTAATTTCCAAGTCATTCGGGAACAAGAAACATGTCCTGTTGACAACAAAAAAAGATAAGAGGTTTTAACCCTTATGTTTGCTATTGGTTACCTGTTTATGGCACTTGCAAAGGTGATTGACTACGTGTTGCTGATATTCATGTGGATCGTCATTGCACGTGCCATATTGTCATGGGTGAGTCCGGATCCGTTTAATCCCATCGTTCGATTTATCAATAATGTAACCGAACCCGTCCTGTATCCCATTCGAACCCGGTTGCCCATTAGTTTCGGCGGAATTGACCTTTCACCCATAGTGGTGTTTTTGGGTGTCATTTTTCTACGCACCTTTGTGGTAAGCACGCTGATGAGAATGTCTGCAGCCTTGCTGTAGGGTTATTGAAGGAGGACAGGGAAGAGATGAAGATCACAGCCCAGACGATCCAACAGCAGCGATTCAAGGTACGGTTTAGAGGTTACAATATCAGCGAGGTCGATGAGTATCTTGACAAGATAGCAGATGAGCTCGGCTGCCTCGAGGCGAAGTGTGAAAGACTGGAAGAGGAAAACCGACGGCTCGTCCAGGAAAATCAGGATTACCGGGAGCGTGAGGAAACGTTTAAACGCGCACTTGTCAGCTCTCAAAAGATCATGGAGCAGATGAAGGAAAATGCCCGAAAATCTGCTGAGCTCATCATCTCAAATGCAGAAGTGAAAGCCGAAAAAACATTGAACCGAGCCCACAATCGATTAGCCCAACTCCATGAAGACATAGCTGAACTAAAGCGGCAGAGGATTCAGTTAGAAACGCAAATTCGCTCCATTGTGGAGGCTCACGGCAAGTTGCTGGAATCTCGAAAAGAGGAGATGGAAACCGTTGATGAAGAGGAATCCAGATTGAAATTTCTGCGGCAGTGAGAACCATTAAAGACCTGGCTGAATCTTCCGAGAATATACATAGAGTGTTAGATATGATCTGATTTTTTACCCTGGGAGCTATGAATGGCAAAAATAGATGCATTCTTTAAGCTGATGAATGATCAGGGAGCATCGGATCTTCATCTGGTCTCGGGTCAACAGCCGGCCCTTCGTCTAAGAGGCGATATCGAAAGAATCAAATATAAGGTCCTGGACAATGACGAATTGCGATCCATGCTTTATGAAATCGCGCCTGAAGATAAGGTGAAGGTGTTTGAGGAGACCGGTGACGTTGATTTCGGATATGAAATTCCAGGCCTGGCTCGTTTTAGAGCCAATTTTTTTATGCAAAAAAATGGTATAGCTGCGGTTTTCAGGCAGATTCCGGAAAAAATCATGACCGCAGAGCAACTGGGCCTGCCGCCGGTGCTTCCTAAACTCGCCTCTCTGCCACGGGGTCTGGTAGTGGTAACCGGCCCCACCGGAAGCGGAAAATCCACCACCTTGGCTGCCATCATCGATGAGGCCAACAGGAAGCGTAAAGACCATATCATCACCATTGAAGATCCGGTGGAATTTGTTCACAAAAGCCAGGGATGTATTGTAAACCACAGGGAGGTGGGGCTTCATACCAAATCCTTTGCCGCAGCATTAAGGGGAGCGCTCAGGGAAGACCCGGATATAATTTTGGTGGGTGAAATGAGAGACCTGGAAACCATCTCCCTTGCTATAGAAGCGGCTTCCACCGGCCATCTTGTATTTGGAACCCTTCATACCTCAAGTGCTGCTAAAACCGTTGACAGAATTATTGAGGTGTTTCCTGCAAACGAGCAGGCACAGATTCGATCCACCCTGGCCGATGGGATCCGGGCTGTCATAGCGCAGGTGCTCTTTAAGCGTGTAGATAAAAAGGGCCGGTGCGCTGCTATGGAAATACTTATTGCCACCCCCGCGGTGCGAAACCTCATTCGAGAATCAAAAACCCATCAGATCAACTCCATGATTCAAACCGGAAAAAAGTACGGTATGCAGCTTTTGGATGATGCCATCATGGATTTGTTAAACAAAGGATGGATAAGCCCTGATGAAGCCTACCAGAAGGCAAACGACAAGGGAAGGTTTAGAGCCTTTCTTAAATCCCCGCCTGCGGATTTTACGGATGCGTAAGTCAACAAAAGGAAAAAAATAAAGGTGAGGAGACAAGAGATTGACCATATTCTCAGCCGGATGCTGGATTCCCACGGAAACGTGTCCGATTTGAACCTCACCGTGGGCAAGCCTCTGCAGGTTGAAAGTTCAGGCGAGCTTGTCAGTGTTGATATGGAGCCTGATCTAGGCAGCCTGACGCCATTTCAGACCGAAATCTTTGCCCTGAATCTGATCAATCAGGATCGCCGTCTCACAGAGATTCTCATCAATGAAGGTTCCTGCGATCTGTCCTATGCCCTTGGAGATAAGGCGCGGTTCAGGGTGAACATCTTTTCTCAATCCGGCAAGTATTCGATTGTGCTAAGAAAACTGGAAACGGAAGTCCCCACATTGGAGAGTTTAAATCTTCCGGAGGCATTCAAAAAAATCGCCCAGGAAAAAAACGGCATCGTTCTGGTTACCGGAGCCACCGGCTCAGGAAAGTCCACTTCCCTGGCTGCGGTGTTAAATGAAATCAACGAGACAAAATCGGTTCATGTGGTTACGCTTGAAGATCCCATCGAGTTTCAGCATCCGCAAAAAAAAGCCACCTTCAACCAGAGGGAACTGGGAACGGACTTCGATACCTTTGCCAACGGGCTGCGGGCGGCACTGCGCCAGGCACCCAAGGTCATCCTGGTGGGAGAAATGCGGGATCGAGAGACGATAGAGATAGGACTGAGTGCTGCTGAAACCGGTCATCTCGTACTGTCCACCCTGCACACCGTCGATGCCGGGCAGACCATCAACCGTATTCTCGGCATGTTTACAATAGACGAGGAAAAACAAATTCGAATACGCCTTGCAGATACCATTCGCTGGATCGTCTCCCAGCGATTGCTGCCCAGAATCGGCGGAGGTCGTGTTGCCGCTTTTGACATTTTGGGAACCAACATCCGCGTCAAAGACACCATTCTTCACGGCGAGTCGGAGGGAAAGACCTTTTATGAAATTCAATCCGCCGGCAAAGCCTTTGGCATGACAACGTTCGACGACTATATCGTCGGACTTTACGAACAGGGGTTGGTCACCGAAGAGACTGCCATGGCATATGCATCAAGAAAATCACTTGTGGGCCGCGGTATCGATTCGGTTAAAAGCAAAAGGGGAGAGGCCACAACCGATATTGAAGCGCTTGAAATAGATTCTGATTATGACAAATCAAACCCCCAGCGGTAGTCGGCCCCGGGTTGCGGCTCTGAATGTTTCGAGGGCGATTTTATGCTTACTGAAGCCTTAAAGGAGAATGCATGGAAGTTGTCTGTGGTCATTGTAGCCGGCGATTTAAAATCTCGGATGAAAAACTACCTTCAGGAAAAACGATTGCCACTGCCTGTCCCAAGTGTAAAAACAAAATCGTCATCCACGCTCCCCAAAAACATGAACATACCGGTGAAGGGAGCAAGCCTGCATCCGATGATATAGTCGAAGGCTCCTACGATGCTTCGGAAAAACCCTTTGACTTCGTGGAGAAAGAAGGCAAAACCGCCCTGGTGTGTGAATCGGATTCCACAGTAAAAAAAGCTATATTCTCTGCGCTATCCAGTATGCAATATCATGTTACAGATGCCAGGGACATTTCCGATGCACTGAGGTGCATGCGATACCATGTCTATGATCTGGTGCTGGTGGACGAATCCTTCGGTTCAGAAGACCCAGGTAAGAATGATATCCTGACATATCTTAGGCGGCTTCCCATGGAGATCCGCCGCAAGATCTTCGTCACCTTGATAAGTGGGCGGTATAGAACATTTGATAATATGATGGCGTTTAAACATAGCGTCAACCTGATCCTGAACGTGGAAAATGCAGATGCCGCAGAGAAGATCCTTGTTCGGGCTATCGCCGATAATGATCTTTTTTACAGAGTGTTCAAAGATTCGCTTAAAAGCACCGGACGGATATAAACTTTGGCAACCCGCCTGTCCTTGCTGACGATTCGTTCGATGATCCTAGAAGCTTTGGGAGAAAACATCCCCCTGAGCTGTCACCTGTGGTGTGTCTAAAAAATATTGATTCTGTACTGCAGAGCGATTCAGAGGCTCTCCCCGATGATCCGAAGCCCCTCTAAGGTCAAATTGGGTTCTACAACCTCGATGGTTTCTGAGATCTTCATCATGACATCTGCAAGCCCTCCTGTTGCAATGACCCGCGGACTTGACCCCATCTCCTTTTTCATACGGTGAACCATTCCGTCCACAAGAGATGCGTACCCGAAAACAATCCCCGATTTCATACTGCTGTCTGTGTCTTTTCCGATCACATTCTCAGGAGGTGTGAACTCTACCCGTGGAAGTTTGGATGCTTTCTCAAAAAGGGCCTCAGCGGAGATTTGTATCCCCGGGCTGATGGCACAGCCCAGAAGCTCGCCTTTTTCGGAAATGGAATCAAAGGTGGTAGCGGTTCCAAAATCGATGACGATCAGACTGGTCTGATATTTATGATAGGCAGCCACGGCGTTCACGATTCGGTCCGCACCCATTTCCAGAGGATTGTGAACCCGCATCGGCATGGTCGAAGCGGATCGGGCATCGACCCAATGTGGAGAATGGCCTAAATATTTTCGACAAAATGCATCAAGGGCCGTCATCATGGGAGGAACCACACAGGAGATGATGGTTCTGTTGATGTCTGAAATCCGAACATGGTCGCGGTCAAAAAAATTGGAAACAAGAATGTAAAACTCGTCTTCCGTCGTATTTCTTTCCGTTCGAATCCGCCAGTCGTTGAGGAGTCTGTTTCCATCGAACATTCCCATCACGGTATTCGTATTGCCCACGTCGATGACAAAAAGCATGGTGACAGGCTTTCTTTTTGTTGTTTTCGAAATTATAACCAGTAAAAGCGTAAACTGATTATGTCCTTAGTTACAAAAACATATTAAAAGAATGATTCTATGGTTCAACTAAAATTTTTGCGAAGTTAAAGAACTAATCATTAAATGTAATTAAGGAAAAAGGATTTTAACCGGCTGCTTTTCAAGCAGCAGCGTTTTACATTAAGCATTTTTGATGGCATCAATAATTTTCAATGTAATGCGGGTGTTGGCCACATCATGAACTCTAACCATGTGCGCCCCCGCCAGTACCGCTGCTGCCACTGCGGCCTGGGTGCCCGATTCCACTTGCGGCGCTTCCGGTGAAAGGTCGTCTTTGCAAATCGTTTTACGAATGAACGCCTTCCGTGAAGGCCCCACAAGGATGGGTAAGTTAAGGGATTCAAAGGCACGCAGGTGCTTGATCAATTGAAAGTTGTGGTCGAAGGTTTTCCCGAAACCGATACCAGGATCGATAATGATTCGAGATCGTGGAATTCCTTTGCTAGTAGCAAAAAGAACCCTTTCTTCCAGAAAGGATTTAATTTCTTCAATAAGGTTTTTATAAACGGGAGAGATTTGCATGGTCTTCGGGGTTCCTTTCATGTGCATGAGAATTACAGGAACACCGTATTGCGCCGCGATATCCGCCAAATCGGGTTCTGAACGCAGTGCACTGATATCGTTAATAATAGAGGCTCCCGCTTCCAGGGCCTTCCTTGCAACCTCGACCTTGGAGGTATCGATGGAGATGGGAACCTGAACCCGCTTTGCAAGTGCCTCTATTACCGGAACCACCCTGTGAGTCTCTTCTTCGATTGAAACCGCTTCGGAAAAGGGGCGGGTTGACTCTCCTCCGATATCCAGAATATCCGCACCCTCTTCGATCAGTCTTTCGCCATGAGCAATGGCATCCTGAGGGGATAAATACTTACCCCCGTCCGAAAATGAATCCGGCGTAACGTTCAATACGCCCATCACGCATGTGTTTTTTCCCAGCTCAAGACGGTGGTCACCCCACTGGATGGTATGAGTTTCCATGGAAAAAGCAGATTAAACTTTCGGTTGTCCGGTTTGCTCGCTCTGTTCAGGATCCTGTTTCTGTTTTTGCTGTTCGGATTGTTCCGAGCTCTTTGCCGAATCGGTAGGATCTGGTTTTGGTTCCGATGTTTTTCCCCCTGCACTTGCTTTTCCGGAAGGGAGCTCTATGCCGGGTCTCATGGTATGGATCAGCTCATCTAGTTCGGCTCCCATCACGGTTTCTTTTTCAAGCAGCAATCCCGCCAGCTTATGGAGGATATCCATATTTTCTTCCAAAACCTGTTTTGCCCTATCATAAGCCTGATTGATGAGTTTTTTTACTTCCTCATCAATTTTCCGCGCTGTTTCTTCTGAATAGTCCCGGTGTTGGGCAATTTCCCGACCAAGAAAAATGTGCTCTTCTTCCTTGGCATAGGAAAGCGGTCCCAGCGAATCGCTCATTCCCCAGCTACGAACCATCTTCTGCGCCAGGTCGGTGGCCATTTTAATATCATTGGAAGCCCCTGTGCTGATCTGTTTCAATACGAGCGCCTCGGCAGCACGCCCGCCAAATGCCACCGACAGCTCGCTTAAAAGCTGATCTTTAAATTTGAAGTCTCTTTCCTCAGGTAAAAACCATGTGATACCTGCAGCCCGGCCCCGTGGTATTATGGTGATTTTATTGACGGCATCGGTATGTGGCAGGAACCGAGAGACCAAGGCATGGCCGCCTTCATGATATGCCGTGGTGCGTTTATCTTCCTCGGAGATGACTTTGGATTTTCGCTCAAGCCCCATATAGACTTTATCTTTGGCATCCTCGAAATCGACCATCTCCAGTTTTTCTTTGTTTCGTTTTGCGGCGATCAAAGCGGCCTCATTGACCAGATTCTCCAGGTCTGCACCGGAAAACCCGGGAGTGCCCTTCGCCAGTATGGTGGGATTAACGTCGGATGCAACAGGGGTTTTTTTCATGTGAACCCGAAGGATCTTCTCTCTGCCTGCGATGTCCGGCATGGACACTACAATCTGACGATCGAATCGCCCCGGGCGTAAAAGCGCCGGATCAAGAACATCCGGGCGGTTGGTGGCAGCGATGAGAATCACCCCTTCATTGGATTCGAATCCATCCATTTCCACCAGCAACTGGTTGAGAGTTTGCTCTCTTTCGTCGTGGCCCCCGCCGAGGCCCGCGCCTCGATGCCTTCCCACAGCGTCTATTTCGTCGATAAATATGATACAGGGAGCGTTTTTCTTTCCTTGCACAAAGAGATCCCTGACCCGAGAGGCACCCACGCCTACAAACATCTCCACAAAATCAGAACCGCTTATGCTGAAAAACGGTACTCCGGCTTCCCCTGCAATGGCTCTTCCAAGAAGTGTTTTCCCGGTACCAGGAGGGCCCATGAGCAAGACCCCCTTGGGGATTCTTCCTCCAAGGCGGGTGAATTTCTTGGGTTCTCTTAAAAATTCTACGATTTCACTCAACTCTTCTTTGGCTTCGTCGATCCCGGCAACATCCGCAAAAGTGACTTTTTCGTGCTGATCAGACATCAACCGTGCGCGACTCTTGCCGAACGACAACGCCTTGCCACCCCCGGTCTGCATCTGGCGCATAAAGAATATCCAGACACCGATAAGCACCAGCATTGGAAACCAGGAAACCAGCACAGACATGTACCAGGGAGACTCGGCAGGAGGTTTTGCCTTTATGGAAACTCCTTTTCTTCGAAGAAGTGAAACAAGCTCGTTATCCTGGGGGGCATAGCTCTTATAGCGATTTCGATTCACATCCGTAATAAAGAGTTCTTGGCCCTGGATAACAGTCTCTGCAACGCGCTCATCTTCAACCATGGAAAGGAATTCAGTGTAACTGATATTGGTTTCAGAAAGATGCTGCTGATTAAAAAGGTTATACAGCATGATCATCATCAGCGTGATGACCAGCCATAACGCCAGGTTTTTATAAAACGGATTCAAAAGTAATACCTCCATCCCTTTTGATGATATCTTCGGCACTAAAAGAGGTTCATCTGTATCTTTTGAACAGACTCTTTTGAGGTATGCGTGCCGCTTTTAAGGGGCCAGTGACTGCAGTAATAGCATATCATAATCATAAAACATGATTAAGCAAGTAAAAGTTCAGCCTTCAAGATTCTTCGGGTTTCAGGACTTATTTTTACCGAATCATCGATTCGATGCCCCACCACCCATATGATCTTCCCCCTGCTGATCATTACCGGGCATCTGTTGCGTTCACCCCTGGGTATCTTATTATTAATGAAAAATGTTTTAACCTTTTGGGTACCCTTCATGCCCAGAGGCTTGAAACGATCACCGGGTTTTGGGTTTCTTAATAACAATGGAAATTCTATCATATTCATATCAATAAAAGCCACCCTGTGTCCAGCCTTACGATAATCCGGCGGGTTTTCAGCCGATATTTCGGTCAATCTTAAATATGCGCCCAGCTCCTCTATCCATGCCTGTTGCGGTTTGTCGAATCGATATTCATAATGGCAATTTGTCGGAGTACGGTTAGGAAAATCCGAATTCCGCAATGATCGTGCTTCCTTTGATATTTTCAACAGGGTGTTGTGCCGATCGATTCGAATGCGATCCGGTAAATGCAGAGAACCAACCTTTGGTCCTTCTTCACAAAGTACTATAACCTGTTCGATATGAGAGAAGGTGATTCGCCTTAAATTTCCCTTGACCATTCGAATGGCATGCCTCAAGATTCTTCGTTTCGCGGCGATATGCAGATTGTTTATCTCATCAACGCCCAGATGCACCCTGTTGTGCTCCGATACCTTGAACAGACGGCTCCAGAGGTGGTGGATCTGATGACTTATCCATTCTTCTTCAGCTCTTAAGATACTGGAAAGGCGATTTAGCGTTTCAACAATATTTGGATTATAGGTTGATTTCAGGCAAGGTATCAGCTGGTGTCGGACGCGATTACGAAGATACCGCATCTGCGTGTTGGTTGCGTCATTGACATATTGGATATCGTTTTGATTCAAAAATTCTAGGATTTCCTTTTTTCTTATGTCAATCAGCGGGCGGACCAACTTACCGTTTCGGACCGGTGCAATGCCCGAAACACCCAACGTGCCGCTGCCTCTTAGCAGGCACATGAGGATCAGCTCTGCATTATCATCCGCCTGATGACCCAATGCAATCTTTTGGTATCCGTTTTTTTTCGCTATCCGGTTAAAAAACTCATACCGAAGGCATCTGGATGCCTCTTCCTCAGAAAGCTTATGGATTCGGCGATATTCCGGAACATTAACCTTGTCGTAAAAAAACGGCAGATTGTTTTTTTCAGCAAGGGCCGATACAAACCGGGCATCTCGCTCTGAGGCCTCACCCCTCAGGCCGTGATTTAAGTGAGCGACCCCCAGACGGATAGCCAGTTTCGGAGCTAACAAAAGAAGAATATATAAAAGCGCCACCGAATCAGAGCCGCCTGAAACCCCGATGAGAACCGAATCAGCGGGTTGAAACATATTGTGGGCCTCGATCGTTTTCATTACCGGCCCGAGTATTGAGCACTTGTTTTTCTCGACAACCTGAGTTTCGCTCATGTGTGATAATCGGCATGACATCTAAAATGCCACTGTGTTTTAATTAATTTTAAAGGATTTGATAATATTATTTTCAAAGCCGTTAGAACCTCGGAATTGCTTTCGTTCCATCACTGCCAAGCTTGAGAATTCTATGACAAGTTCTTGAAAAATTCGGTTGCATTGAGGCCTGTCGGAAATAAAGAGCGGCTAAGATATAAGCAACTTTTTTAAACATTTATAGTTTACGGCAATCTGCCTTTCCCTGTCAACAGGAATCGCGTATCCGCAGCAATTCTCTGTGAATTGTTGTTATTTTTCTTTTTGACTTGAAAAAGCGGCACAAACGGTTGTAAACTAGATTGGTTGTGCTAGGCGGGGAGCTAGCGGTGCCCTGTACCCGAAATCCGCTTTATGCGGGGCTGAATTCCCTTCTGAGGGTTTGAAGTCCGGAATCGAGTGAACCCAACGGATCGGTCGCCGCGCAACAGGCGGTCACGAACCTCGTCAGGTCCGGAAGGAAGCAGCGATAAGTGATGCAGCCTGTGTCGTGGAATGATCCCGATCTTACCGGCGGTTCAAGTATTCCGGAATAGGACACGAAGAAGGGTGCACAACCGTGTCTGCCTTTCCCCTTTTCTATTTTTTATACGCTGGATCTATTTTACTTGAAATATCAAGTGGATCGGCGAGTTTTTCTTTCAAACCTTCTATCTCGCGCAAATAATCATCAGCAGCGAAATCGTTATAAAATCCAGTCATTTGATCTGCTTGACATCGGTCAAGTTGGTATTATGTTGTTGAAAAAGTTTGTTCCCGAAAAATTACAAACAGGAGAAGATAGGATCGATGTCGGACAAGAAAAATAAGATAAGAAAATACCAGGAAGCCGAACAGATTGGAAAGGAACAACAGGTAGCCCAGGAAAGCAAAGTGCATACGGAAAAGGCAGATGCGAAACAGGAAACAAAGGATGAGGCGGTGGAAACCTCCAAAGATCTTGAGGAAAGACTTCGTGCCGCCGAAGCGAAAGCGGAAGAATGTCATAACAAATACTTGAGGCTTTATGCGGAATTCGAAAATTACAAAAAACGATCTGCGCGAGAAATGCAGGACATCAAGAAGTATGCAAACGAAGAGCTTTTAAAGGCAATGCTCAGTGTGGTAGACAACCTTGAGCTTGCCATACGGGCGTCAAACGAGCACACAAAAGATCAAAACGGAATCGTGGAGGGGATCGATATGACCCTCAAACATATTTTAAGCATTTTGGAAAAGTATCATGTCAAACCCATCGATTCGGTGGGCAAGCCGTTTGATCCCCGTTACCACGAAGCTTTGCTTCAAGAAGAATCAGATGAACATCCAGAGAATACGGTTATAAACGAGCTTCAAAAGGGCTATATGTTATACGATCGGTTACTTAGACCTGCAGTAGTCGCCGTTTCAAAGGCAAAGGAAGAGCCGGGAACTGAAGACAAGGAAAACCAGAACAACAATTAGTTTACATATATCGTCTAAGGAGGAATACAATGTCAAAGGTAATTGGAATCGATCTTGGGACCACAAACTCATGTGTAGCGGTCATGGAAGGAAGTGAGGCAAAGGTTATTCCAAATCCAGAAGGAGGAAGAACCACCCCATCCATTGTCGCCATTAATGAAAAAGGAGAAAGGCTGGTGGGGCAGATCGCCAAACGTCAGGCGATTACCAACCCGGAAAACACGGTGTTTGCGGTAAAAAGACTCATCGGCCGGAAGTACGCCTCGCCCGAGGTCCAAAATGATATTAAGATACTTCCTTATAAAATCGAAGAAGCGCCAAATGGTGATGCCCGGATCAACATTCGGGGCAAGCAGTACAGTCCAGCGGAAATCTCAGCCTATATATTACAATATATTAAAAACGCTGCTGAAGAATATCTTGGAGAGAAAGTAACCGATGCGGTCATCACGGTTCCGGCATATTTTGATGACAGCCAGCGCCAGGCCACCAAGGATGCAGGTAAAATCGCGGGACTCAATGTTCTAAGAATTATCAACGAACCCACCGCCGCATCTCTGGCATATGGTCTTGATAAAAAGCGTGATGAAAAGATCGCCGTGTTCGATCTAGGCGGAGGAACGTTCGACATTTCCATACTGGAAATCGGCGAAGGAGTGTTTGAAGTCAAGGCCACCAATGGTGATACCCACCTGGGAGGTGAGGATTTTGACTTAAGACTGATCGATTATCTGGCCGATGAATTTAAAAAAGACCAGGGGATCGATTTAAGAGGGGACAAAATGGCGCTGCAGCGCCTAAAGGAGGCTGCCGAGAAAGCGAAAATGGAGCTGTCCACTTCAATGGAAACCGATGTGAACCTTCCATTTATCACCGCCGATAGCAGCGGTCCCAAACATCTTAACATCAGGGTTACACGTGCAAAACTCGAGGCTCTTGTAAGCGATCTGCTCGACAAGCTGGAGGGTCCCTGCCGGATTGCTTTGCAGGATGCCGGACTGTCTGCCAGAGATATTCATGAGGTGATTCTTGTAGGCGGGATGACGCGGATGCCGGCGGTCCAAGACAGGGTAAAGAAGATTTTCGGCAAAGATCCACATAAAGGTGTTAACCCGGACGAAGTGGTAGCGATTGGTGCGGCCATTCAAGGCGGCGTGTTAAGAGGAGATGTAAAAGATGTGCTTCTGCTGGATGTGACCCCCCTGTCTTTGGGGATTGAAACCCTGGGTGGGGTTATGACCAAGCTCATCGAAAAAAATACGACCATTCCAACAAGAAAAAGTCAGATTTTCTCAACAGCGGCCGATAACCAACCCGCTGTTTCGATCCATGTGCTTCAGGGCGAACGGGAAATGGCAGCCGACAACAAAACCCTTGGGCGTTTTGAGCTGGTTGGCATTCCACCTGCCCCCAGAGGAGTTCCCCAAATCGAGGTTAGCTTTGACATAGATGCCAATGGCATCGTGAATGTTTCGGCAAAGGACCTGGCAACCAACAAAGAACAGTCCATTCAGATAACCGCTTCCAGCGGGTTGTCGAAGGAGGAAATCGATCGGCTGGTCAAGGATGCCGAAATGCATGCAGAAGAGGATCGAAAGAAAAAGGAACTTGTGGAAGCAAGAAACCATGCCGATGCTCTGATATACAATACGGAAAAATCCATAAGGGAACTTGGAGACAAAGTGGACAGCACCACAAAAGGCCAGGTCGAATCCGCCATAAGTGCACTGAAGAAGGCCATGGAAGGAGAAGATGCGGCAGAGATTAAACGACTAAGCGAGGAATTAACCCAGAAGTCCCATAAATTGGCAGAAGCCATGTATCAACAGGCTTCCCAGGCTGGTGCAGGACAACAGGCCGAGGCCGGAGCCGGTCAGCAAGCAGGGGCGGCGGCGGGCGGTTCACGCGGCAAGGATGACGATGTGGTGGACGCCGATTTTGAAGAAGTAAAAGAAGATAAATAAGCACCCCGGATCTAAGGATCGATTTCGATTGCCGGAAAATCCCGCAGTTTCATGAGTCTGCGGGATTTTTTCATCTTTATGCACTTGCTTTCTTTGACCACATTTATTACCTACCCTGTCCATGGCATCTCATCAGCAAAAGCCCTGCTTGAGCTCGACTGCAAATTCAGCAAAGAATGTGGAGCTGTATCGACAGCCGTACCGATGGCTCATGCTGGCACTGCTCTGGTTGTTATATTTTTCATTCGGCCTTATCACTCGATCTCCATCTCCCCTGATCACCCCCATTATCCTTGATCTGAAATTATCATACGGCCAGATGGGACTGGTGTTGGGATCCTGGCAGATGACCTATATAGCACTGGCAGTGGTGGCAGGTATAATCATGGATCGATGGGGTGTGCGGAAATCCATATTTGCCGGAGCGATCGTTATTGGACTATCGGCCCTGCTTCGCTCTTTATCCGTAGGGTTCATTACGCTTCTTGTTTTTGTGGCGATTTTTGGCGCCGGAGGGCCCATGATTTCCATCGGATGTCCGAAAACCATCTCCCAGTGGTTTGCGGGAAAGGAGAGGGCAACGGCGGTTGGCATCTATACCACGGGGCCCTGGATCGGTGGGATGACCTCTCTTGCTGCAACCAATACCGTGGTGATGCCAATGGTGGGGCATAGCTGGCGGCTTACGTTTGTATTTTACGCAGCGGTGACATTTCTGTTTGCATTTCTATGGTTGTTTGCGGCAAAAGAGGTGGAGGCTGCCCGAGTTCCGGAGCGTTTAAACCCCATGCGGGTTATTGTTGATTTGTTCAGGATTCATCGGGGGCGGATCATCCTGTTATCGGGGCTTCTGTCCTTTGCCATCATGCATGGCTACTTTGCATGGCTTCCAAAGATTCTAGAACAATCCGGTATGTCCCCGAAAGCAGCCGGGGTGGCATCTGCCGTTCCCTTTCTTGCCAGTATTCCCGCGGTGCTGACGATTCCACGAATGGTTCCGAGTCATCTGCGAGGAAGAATAATCGGTTTGATGGCGGTTCTTACGGGCCTTACAATTCTGTGGGTTGTGTTGTGGAAGCTGCCGTATGTGGCCGGTCTGCTTTTTTTCGGTGCGACAGGTCCCTGTCTGATGCCTTTGCTGATCCTTGCCCTGATGGAAACACCTGAGGTTGCCTCGAAGTATCTGGGCTCTGCCACGGGGGCTTTTTTTTGCGTGGCGGAAATCGGCGGATTTTTAGGCCCGTTTGTTGTCGGCTACCTGGTTGACTCAACGGAAAGCTTTCTTGCCAGCGCTCTGTTTCTTTCCGGGTTAGGCCTGTTGATTTTGGTTTGCATGTGGTTTTTCAAAGGTTCATAGAGCTGTAATGGCGGATTAATTAGCATGGCACTTTCATCCTTGACAGGTGCTGGAGTATTTTCTAATAGTCTAAGGTCCTGCGGCTCCGACGGTGCGAGATTTAAATAAAGCCAATCTAAGCTGTACGAAAAGGAGGATCAAATATTGTGTTAATTATTGCTGAAAGAATTAATGCATCCCGCAAGTCCATTTCACAGGCGATTTCTTCTAAAGACAGAGCGTTCATTCAAAATGAAGCTATAAACCAGGACCGCGCAGGTGCGGATTACATAGACGTGAATGCCGGCACCTTCGTGGGTGAAGAGGCCGAAAAATTAAAATGGATCATCGAAGCGGTTCAAGAAGTGTCTGAAAAGCCGCTTTGTATCGATAGCCCGGACCCCGCGGTGATCAAAGCGATGGTGCCGCTGGTTGATCGAACTCCGATGATAAATTCTATTACGCTTGAACCGGAAAGAATGGAAGGAATTCTGCCTATCGTTGCAGAGCATAAAACCAAGGTGATTGCACTTTGTCAATCCGAAGCGGCCATGGCGGATACAGCCGATGACAAGTTAAGGCTGGCCGAACAACTGGTTAAACAGGTTACGGATGCAGAGGTGCCTGTGGATAATCTGTATATTGATCCGCTGGTCTATCCGCTGGCCACCAACACCCGGTCGGCGGCAGCCACCCTTAATGCCATCGAGAAAATCATGAAGGAATTTCCGGGGGTTCACACCACCTGCGGGCTGACCAATGTATCTCACGGTCTGCCCAACAGAAAACTTATCAACCGGACATTTCTTATATCAGCCATCGTTCGAGGCCTTGACTCGGCCATACTGGACCCCACCGACAGACAACTTTACGGGACGCTTAAAGCGGCTTTGGCAGTAGCGGGCAGGGACGATTTCTGCATGGGCTATATAACTGCCTTCAGGGAAGGAAGACTGGAGTAGTATTTGTATTTCCATGCAGGATGTTCCTCTGCTCGTAACCAGGCGAAGAACGATCTCTTTATCCCTTATAAGGGTCGCTGAACAGGAGGGTTCCTTGAATAACAAACAATCCCCTGATGCCAAACAAACGAAAAACTACAGGGTCACTTTCCAGCCCATGGGGATCTGCTGTAAGGGAAGTCATGGACACAGTCTTCTTAAAATCGCCTCTGATTACAACATCTTGATTCGTTCAGACTGCGGCGGTCAGGGCCGTTGCGGGAAATGTGTGGTGACTGTAAATCCACCTGATCATTTTTCTCCCCCAACAGAAAATGAAACCAACTTTCTTACACCTGAACAGATCGGTTCCGGCCATCGACTGGCCTGCCAGGCAAAAGTTCTTGGCTGTGCAACGGTGTCCCTATCAGAAGCTGTGCTGGATAACACAGAAGCCCTTGGCAAGGCCGGCATCCAGGGCGTATTTTCCAGCAACCCGATGGTGAAACGTTTGATAATGCCCGTTGTGTCGAGCAGTAAACCAGGGGGAAAGAACGTTCGGGATTTCATGGAGCTGGTTTCCGATAAGGCCGAAAAGATTTTCGGAAAACCGCTGATATTCAAGGAACCCGAAGCGGTCCGGATGCTCAGCCGTCCCATCTCGAAAGAAAGGCAGGTAACGTTTGTCGATCATTCCAACAAAGGAGTTACTGCCGTTTTTCCAGGTAGAAGAGATCGATCCCTTGGAGCGGCCATCGATCTCGGCACAACCACACTTGCCGTATATTTATGTGATTTGCTTTGCGGGATAGTTATCTGTTCCGATGCATCTGCAAACCCGCAACGAAGGTTTGGCGAGGATGTCATCAGCAGGATCACATATGCAAATGATAAGAAAGACGGACTGAACCTTCTTCGAAAGGTAGTGATCGATGAATGCAATGAATTATTGAAACGTTGTGTCAAACAAGTGGAGGCGGAGCTTGAGGATATCGATGAGATCACCGTGGTGGGCAATACAACCATGCAGCAGATCTTCATGGGGATTCATCCCCACGGTCTTGGTTTTTCACCTTATTTACCGGTATCCTGCGATCCACAGGATCTTCGCGCCGGCGATGTAGGACTTGAATTGAGCCCGGGAACCAACGTTCATGTTTTTCCTGTCATTTCGGGGTTTGTCGGGGGAGATACTATGGGAGTCATTCTCTCAGAGAGGCCTCATGAAAAAGAGGAGATTTCCCTGATCGTAGATATCGGCACAAATGGCGAGGTGGTTTTGGGAAACCGGGATGGGCTTTGGACAAGCAGCTGCGCTACGGGTCCGGCTCTTGAAGGGGCTCATATCGAGTGCGGCATGCGGGCTGCTAGTGGTGCGATTCACAAGGTAAGCATCGACAGAAAGACATACCGGGCAAGCTATCAGTTCCTTGGAAATGAGCAGGTTGGACTCCCGCGCGGTATCTGCGGTTCTGGAATCATCGATGCTATAGCCGGTATGCTGCAATCCGGTCTGATCCTGCCGAGCGGTCGAATTAAGGAGGGACTGCCGGGGGTGGTTGTGGATGAAAAGGGGATCGGTCGCAAATTCATTTTAGCACCCCCACAGGAAACTGCAAATGGCATGGAAATCGGAATTACGCTATCAGATGTGAGACAAATCCAGCTCGCCAAAGCCGCCTTGTCGGTTGGAATCAAATTGTTGATGCGCCGTGCCGGTGTGTCTCATTTTGACAGACTGGTGTTAACAGGGGCTTTTGGAGCGCGGTTTGACTGGAAAAATGCGGTGGCCATCGGCATGCTGCCTCAGATTTCAAACCATACCAAAGTCAAGGTAGTTTCCAATGCAGCCGGCCGCGGAGCGGTAATGGCATTGCTGGATGGGGCACTGAGGCGTAATATTCATGAGGTGTCAAAAAGGGTTCGATTCATTGAACTGGCTGAAGACCCCGATTTTGTCAGCGAATTTACCGTCGCCACCCTGTTCCCCACAGGCGGAGGCGCCGAGAAAAACGGATTTTAGAAGATGAAGGCTTTGTTGAGATAAGCAAAAGCACCCTGCTGATTCGGCACTGCCTTTGGGTTTTGTGTTGATTTGTGCTGCTTAATCGGATAATCTGATAAAAAAGCAATGTCTTATCTTTATCTTTTAATTTCGAAACCAGTGCTACTATGACAAACAGGGCAATAGACTGGCTCAACCAGGCGGAAAGTGACCTCAACCACAGCAAGAATGCCAGGAAGGTCGGTGATTACGACTGGGCATGTTTTGCCGCCCAGCAGGCCGCGGAAAAGGCGGTCAAGGGGCTGATCCTTTCAAAAGGCGGGGAAGGGTGGGGACATTCGGTGATGCGACTGCTCAAGGATCTTGCTGGTATCATGGAAATTTCCGAAGATCTGATTCGCTCCGGCATTGCACTGGATAAACATTATATTCCCACTCGCTACCCTAACGGTTTTGATACCGGAGCACCCAAAGAGTATTACACTGATGAAGACGCAGAAAAAGCAATTCGAGATGCCCAGCAAATATACGACTTTTGCCGTCAGTCGTTTTCTAAACCCTGAGCCGGTGATTAACGAACTTAAAGCCGCTGTCCGGAACTTAAAAAGTCGGCACCCCGATATACAGGCTGTATACCTGTTCGGCTCTTATGCCTCTGGGATTCCGGGACCAAAAAGCGATGCGGATCTCATCATTGTTACACAGGAAAGTTCAATAGAGGATCTCCAAGCGGCATTCCTGCAGGTTTCCGTTCCTGTAGATCTCTATATTCTAAAACCAGCTACATTCCAGAAAAAAGCAGCCACGGAAAAAGGTATTGCCGCCATTGCGGTCCGAAGCGGCATCAAATTGCTATAATACGAACATCCCTTCAAAACCATAAGTTTTAAGGCAATGTTTTTAGCAGGAATAGACTCTCGCAACCCCGTTTCCGTCTCCGGGCACATGAATATCCCCCGCCACAGCACGGATGAGAAAATCTTTTGGTTCAATAGAAAACCGGAAGGGCAACTCTAACTGCTGCGGTCGTTCGGGTTGGACAGGCCCAAAATTTGCCTGCTGGCTTAAACGTGTTTTTTAGTGCGCGGCCGTCGTTACGACTGTACACTGATAGAGAGGCATAGATGAAAACAGCGATTACCGAAAAGTTAGACATCCTTGGAGTTACTTACAAAATCAAACATCACAGCCAGCCGGTGTATACATCTGAGGCTGCAGCAAGGGAACGTGGGGTAAGACTCTCTCAAATCGTAAAGACCATGCTCTTATCGGATCGCAAGGGTAAGCTCCTGGTGGCCGTTTTACCGGGGGACAGGAGGCTTAGTCTCAAAAAATTAAAACGCCTGGCCGGGGTCAAAGATCTTTCTTTTCTCGACAGGGAAACGATAGAGCAGCGCCTTGGGCTTGTGGCAGGCGCCATTGCCCCGATTGCAGAGCTTTTCAAGGAAATGCCTATATTTGTGGATCCAAGCGTGTTTTTAGAACAAACCGTGGACATCTCAAGCGGAGATCCCTGTGCGGGGCTTGAGCTTACTAGCAAAGACCTCAAACGACTCTTAAAGGGCTGTAAGCTTGTCGATATTACCTTATAGGTTACACCCAGTTTGTCTGCCTTTCAGCTGTGGCATCTTTACAAAAAGACCGTTGTTTGACATGATATTTAATTGTATTTGTGTAAAGACGATCCACAGGAGGACTGATCCATGAGAAAAGAAGAATTATGGGCGATTGAAAGAATCGTAGATGAAGAGAATGATTGGCGGCACTTACCGCAGAATGCTTTCACACGGGATGGAAAAGCTGTGGTTTCCATTATTTCAACTGAGAATCGTGAACTGAAGGAGGCCATCGGACTTGCAGTGGATAAGATCGGTGGTTTGAATAAGGTTTTGGCGCCTGGTGACCGGGTTTTACTCAAAGCCAATTTCAACAGCGATGATCCACCTCCTGCCATAACGGACCCTGCCTTTTTGACGGCAGTTGTGGAGCTGATGAGGGAGCAGGGAATAGACAATTTGACACTTGGTGAGCGGTCAGGCTGGCCATGGATGCCGACAGCTCGGGTTCTTAAGGAGATGGGTATATTTACGACTGCAGAATCCCTGGATCTTCCGGTCATAGACTTTGATCAGGGCCCCTGGATGGATGTCAGGCTGGGCAGGGAAGCAAAGTACTGGGATAAGATAGCCTATCACAAATCCTTAAAGGAGTTCGATAAAATCGTCTTTCTGCCCTGCATGAAACACCACTTTCTTGCACGCTTTACCATGAGCATTAAATTGACAGTCGGCTTGACACATCCAAAGGACATGATACATCTTCACGCAGACCGGCATATGGGAAAGACAGATGAGCCCATGGAATTGAAAATGCCGGAAATGGCGCTTCCCGTAACGCCGGACTTGATCATCATGGACGGCAGGAAGGCCTTTGTAACAGACGGTCCGGCTAACGGAGAACTTGTAAAACCCAATGTGATATTGGCTTCAGGTGACCGGCTGGCGATAGATGTTGAGGGTGTGAAGATCCTTCAATCATACCCGCGGGAGAATCGGATTCAGATGCCTGTCTGGCAGATACCAAGCATTCAAAGGGCGATCGAGTTGGGGCTTGGTGTATCAAGCGAGGAAGAATATATGGTGGAAAAGAGCTGATCGGTCAGTTACAGCCTCATGCCAGCCGCAATTCCCTTATTTATAAATGTGCTTTAGCATCGACAAGAATCGAGAGCTCTGGTCAAATAAATCCGACATTTACCTTGTATCCTGCCAAACATTGCTTCGGTTTCCCATCAATTAACAAATGAAACCGGAAATAGCACGGTTTGTAACAATACAATAATTGGGCAGGACTACGGGCAGTATCATAGATGAATATTGTCTTAATCAATATATAAATACCCTTCCCCCAGGCTCCCATTCACTCGAAAAGATCCGAGTGGCTCCCTGTTCGTACCAGGCATAGTTCACTGCCCTCGATTCGGTAGATAAGCAGCCAATCAGGCTCAATATGGCACTCGCGACAGTCCTTTAATGTGCCTTTTGGGTTGTTTTAACACAACGGGGTTTAGTTCACTTAAGCTCACCCCCCTTAGTTGCCCAAATTACATAGTAAAAAACCCGTATGCATAATTTATCGGTACATAACAACTGCGCCTTTTGAGTTGTTTTGCAACAACGGGGCTCACTTCAAAGTTTAGTTCACTATTTTTCTCTATGAACACAGCAGGTTATTCGATAACGACAACAAATTGTCGATATGGTGTCCCTGAGCGCCTGGTTATAATCGGCTCATAGCTTTACGCGTTGATTTACCAGTTCAGCCATTTTTCTAGCATCAAGAAGATATTTACCGACTTTGAGCGCCTCATCTGTTTGCATCAATACAACAGGGCTGAATATTTTGGGGGTCATGATTCTTATCTCGAATTTCTTACCTTTTTCCGTTAACGAGAAAATAACTTTATGCCCCCCGGCAGGGACCGTATTAATGATATCCTTCTCAAAACCTTTGACCTGTTTTTTATATGAATCAACTAGCTGTTGATGGTAATGCTGAGCTTTAACCAGTACCTTGCCGATGCTTACGGCTTGAATCGGCTCTAAAAAGAGGGTTGCGATCTTACCGCCCCTGCCGCTTAACAACACACCGAGGCGTGCCGGGTTTTTTTGAATCTTAATATTAACCCCTCCCACGGTGGCCACATGCCAGATAAACTCATATTCTTTAATCACATACTCACCGGCAGAATGTTCAGGGAAAATCAATGCGAAGCAAAGTGCCATCGTAATAATAAAAACTTTATTGATCACTTTTATACCTCCTGTCTTCAGCAATTCTTGTTTTTTTCCAGCCTCTTTTCTTAGACGGGCTCTTTTGGCAGGCCCTGCGTTATACCTGGCAAATGTAAAGAGCACCTTGTTAAGTTCATCCATGGGTGCATTTTCAAAATAGCGATCATCTATAAACCTCAGGTATTTTGTGCCTGCGTGGATATTTTTTCCAAGCTTTTCGATATGGGGGATATTTACGTTCGGATCTTTCGCCGTGCTCGGCAGCATCTGCATAACTCCGATGGCGCCTGATGGGCTTCTTTTGCTCTTTTTATGTTTTTTTAAAAATTCGTCGAAAATCTTTTTAAACGGGGGCTGTTTTTCCGGAAAACTACACCTATGTTGCCTCCGGTATGAACTTTTATGGATTGATGGACTGCATCAAGAAAATAATGGATTTTGCTGTAAGGTACAAGCGCCCGGATTTTTCTTCTTTTCACCATTTCATCAAAGTAGCCGATCCATTTTTCATCAAGCCGAAGCAGTGCCTCGACACCATAGGCCTGCCCGGCAAACAAGACTGTCCCGAGAGAAATACATACAGAAAGGAACATGCACCGAATATCTGCACCGCCTCTAAAGGTGGGCGGGAAAACTCTTGTAATTGTTCGTGTCAAAAGGCTGCTGACATTTATTTGCATTTTACATATCCGTTATAAATGTTTTCATTTCGCTCTAACGTTACAGAAGTGAAGAGAACCAGACGGCTTCAAGAACATCATCAAGCGGCGAGCAACAAATCTTCATAATCAAAAAAACGATTCCTCAAGGGGAAAAGGAGAAGAACTTGTTTTACTGAAGAGATGAATAGAGAAAACGCTTCTTGTTGTCAAGAAAAAATAAACATGAACATGTTGTTCGTAACAGATGAGCACAATGAGGGTCCATCAAAAGGCGATTGTCCATGAAACACTGGCATGTGCTCGAGATCGGTTTGAAGGTCACTTTTACCCCGTTAGAGAAAGCCACCGACTCTTGTCGGTAGTATAGGTAATTCTTAATAGGCGATGGTTTAATGCCACCATCCATAGTCGCTAGAGAACATCATTCTCTAACGGGGTTTGTGTTTTACCCTGGCAAAAAGCTCACTTGCCAGGCCGTATCAGGGGTCAACATGGATTTTTATCATTTTGGTCCTGTTCCGTCGCCAGATGTATGGATCCTCGAATTCGGTCTTAAAACCGGTAACAACCTGAGCCACCGGGATCATCTTCTGGGCTGCTGGACTCCAGAGCTGAATTCCCTCAAGATTGGCAAGATCGACCCTTTCAGCTTCCGGAGCCCGTGCTATAATAGGAAGCAGTTCATCTCTTTCGCGATACACCTCGGCGTTGAGAAGCTCGCGCTGAAGGAACTTGGCAAATTCGTAAATCTCCTTATATGTGTACCCCTCACCTGTTATGGCCAGATAAACCCCGTATACATCTCCGAAATCATCGTTTACAACCGAAGGGTCGGCCCCCGGGGAAGCTGGCTCTGGGCATCGTTTACCTTGCGCCGCAGCTCGTCCTGGATATTTCACAGCTTGGCTTCAAAATCACGTGAATCTATGCGGGAAATAAGTACCTCTCTCTTTAACCCGCTGGTCTTCCTCGACAGGCAACTCAATTAGCGGCCCCAAGATCCTAAATGAGAGTTCAACACGTCTTGCCGCCCGGAGGATCCCAGGAAACCGCCGCTTTATGGCATCGACACTGAAAGTTACAATAATCATCTTTATCGGGCGAATGACTTTTTTTTCAACGGTCTGCTCTTTCTTTTCTCCGCATCCATAGAATAAGAACAACAGACCGACAACTGCTAAGATGACATTTTTTTTCTTTTTGACTTCATTTTTTACACCTCGATGTTAACCAGCACAGGCCATCCGGGATATTTCAAGTTTTATTATTGAATCCTTAACCCGATATCTGCCTAAGATCAAGGATTTCCAGCCGATTATTGACTTCCGGATGACTAGTTGAGGGGCCTTCGGTCAGGATCACAAGATCGCCGTCAACATCCTGAGAGATAAGCCTTTCTTTGATAAACGGCTTCCAGTCTGCTGGATGTTCAGCTTTGTGAACGGGAAACACTCCATAGGAAAAAAGTAGATTCTGACACGTCTTTTCTTGAGAGCTTACAGCCGTTATCCAAACCGGATGTCTGAAGCGAGCGATATCCCGGGCAGTCTTACCGCTGTGTGTTGGAACGACGATCGCTGCCGGTGTAATGTGCCTCAATGTGGTTTCTACACTCAGTGCAATTAGCTCCTGTGGGGTGAAGTTGCCCTTTCGGTCATACTTCTGTAATGTCTTCTCAATCGAATAGGCAGGGCGGTGAGGCTCTATGGATGCAGCTATTTTTGCCAGCATTGCCACTGCCTCTACCGGAAATTTTCCCGTGGCAGACTCCCCGGAGAGCATGACACAGTCCGTACCATCGAGAATCGCATTGGCTACATCCGTGGCCTCTGCCCGGGTCGGAAGGCGATGTTCGGTCATGGACTCAAGCATCTGGGTGGCAGTGATGACCGGCTTGCTTTTCAGGTTCGCCTTTTCCATCAAATTTTTTTGAATCACAGCCATCTGTTCGATAGGCACCTCAACACCAAGATCCCCTCTGGCAATCATGATGCCGTCTGTAGCCTCAAGAATTTCATCCATGTGATCAAGCGCCCCGTATCGTTCGATCTTTGCAATGATAAACGGGTTGTGCCCCAACTCCGTTGCGGCTTCTCGAACGGCATCAATATCGGCCGCTGTTTCCACAAAAGATTGGCTTACTGCGTCCACACCGTTTTCCATGGCAAATTTTAAGCACTGGCGATCACGATCCGTAAATGCGCAGATTCCCAGATCGATACCCGGCATGTTCAAGCCTTTACGCGAACCAAGCTTACCCCCGACAATCACCTTGCACCGCACATCTGAGTTCTCGATGCGAACGACTTTAAGTTGAATAAAACCGTCGTTTAGAAACAATTTGTCTCCGGGTTTTACTAGTTGTGGCAGTTTAGCAAAACTTATGGAAACTCTTTCCGCATCCCCTATGATTTCCTCACTTGTCAGCGTAAACAGCTCTCCCGGCTTCAATTCGATGGGATCCGGTTTAAGTTGACCGATGCGCATCTTTGGACCTGGCAGATCCGCCATTATCGCCACCCGACGTCCTGTTGCATCAGCAGCGCTCCTAATATTATCTATTACCTTTTTATGACTCGAAAACTCGCCATGAGAAAAGTTAAGCCTTGCGATATTCATTCCTGCAAGGATCATTTGTTTAAGCGTCTCGGGTGAATTCGACGCCGGTCCAATCGTACAGACGATCTTTGTTTTGTTTAAAGGAAATGCCATTCGATCCTCCAATAAGCCGTTTTACCAAGCTAAAAGCTTAACAAATGTGTCAAGTTTCAATATGTTGTAGTACAAAAAACAGATACTGGATCCTGGTTTCTGGCCTCCGGCTCGCAGGGGTGAGCATAGGCCTCGGAGAGATACTGGATGAAATATGGAGATGATCCTTTTTTGTTTTATATATCAAGCATCGAGTATCCAGCATCGGCCAAGTTTTTCCAAACCGTGAGTTAATGTAAGCAGTCACCTGTCGGTTTGAGGGAAAGCTTCTCTATATTGCTTAACCAAATGTACTGATACGGCTTGATCTTAATCGAATCCGCATCGAATTTTTTCCCACTCAGTACATCCAGCGT
This sequence comes from Deltaproteobacteria bacterium, assembly GCA_019309565.1. Taxonomy (GTDB): domain Bacteria; phylum Desulfobacterota; class Desulfobacteria; order Desulfobacterales; family SURF-15; genus JAFDFZ01. The sequence continues at coordinate 6,495 of JAFDFZ010000034.1, read as the reverse complement.
TTGACTGCAACATCCGTAATTAGATAAAGAAATTGATACGGGTTCGGACGATATATTGGTAAGGGCATATATCGTCTGCTCTTCAGAAAACCGTTTTATGGCAAACACCTTGCGGTCTATATCCAATATTTCAAAGCCTGCATTCGGATGAAATGCGGGCTGTTTTCTGCGTGTTTTGATCATTTCAATATACGGGAAAAAAATTCTCGAGCGAAAAGACTCCGGGTTGCGCAACTCTGATAACACATCTTCACTGTAAAGTTTTTACGGCCTGGGAGGCTAAAAATTTCTCTGCCCGATCAGAATTGATGTCTGCCAGAATCGCGTCCACATAGGTAATATTCAACTCGTAAGGGGTTTGGGAGCCATCCGGTTTTACGCGACAGGATACCTTGCCGCCATTTGCTTTTACAATGTCAGTCATTCTATCGATCTCTTCCTGGGGCAGGATACCTTCAAGAGGTCGCAGTCCGATGCCGTCGTGAGATGCGGTGAAGTTGATAAACGTAGTGTAATCGGAGGGTAAGTGCAATCCCTTGGCCCACTTCGATAAAACGGTCGCATCTTCCTTAATGAATGTATAGAACAGCAGAGGTGGTAAGGGAAAATTGTAGACCATTTGCGCTTCATCCCGACCATTGCCAAAATAGCTGATGTTTTCTTCATGGGGTACATTGGTTTCGGTAACCAGAATAACATCCGGTGCAACAACATCTAGTATTTTTCTAAAAACTTTTACCATATTGTGAGTCTGAGGCAGATGCATGCAGGTGGTGCCGATTTCCTTCCACAAAAAACCGACGGCATCCAACCGGAGAAGGCAAGCGCCTTGCTTTACATAAAAGAGGAGTATTTCCACTATTTTTTCAAAAACATCCAGGCTCCTGTAATTGAAATCGATCTGATCCGCGCTGAATGTGGTCCACACATGAACCGTTTTGCCGTTTTTTTTCTTAAATTCGGTTAAAAGCGGATGAGATCGGGGTCTTACAACCAAAGATAGATCTACGGAGGGATCGACTTCGATAGCAAATTCTTTAAACCCTTCTTTTTCTTCAAGATAATTTTTAAACCATTCACTTTTAGAAGAATAATGGTTGATTACAAAATCAAACATCAATCGAAAGTCTTTCGCTATGCTTTTCACATTCTCCCAGGTGCCAAGTTCTGGATTTACGGCGTAATAATCCATAACCGAGAAACCGTCGTCTGAAGAAAAAGGAAAAAACGGTAAAAAATGAATAGTTGGAATTATATCTTTTAAGTGACGTTTGGCGATGTCTTCAAAGGCGGCAAGCGGCATATCTCCCTTTTTAAGCAGACTGTCGCCATAAGTTATTAAGATAACATCCTGCTGGGAGTAATAACCGCCGGGTGTCGCTTTCCGCGCAGGAAATGCTTCGATCTTTGGAAGTATTCTGTTAAATGCTTCAGTGCCCTGTTTTTCGCCATAGATTTTAATTAACAAAGCCTTTATGTCGTCTATGTCTTCATGCTTCACCATGTTTTACCTCTTTAGGCTTCAACTCAAGTTTCGCACCCTATTTTACTGTAAAATTGTAAATAGATCTTAAGTCGAATAAATCCCGTAGTTGCATCAGTCACATAGTAAAATTGCTATTTTGCCCTATCTATAAGTATCTAACAGCTGCACCATTTGAGCGGTTTTAAAACAACGGGATAAAATTTTTGGAAGGCAAAATAATTACACCGAAGCCCTTAGGCTGCACCCAGTCGGAAACATCTAACAAAGGCACAAGGGAAAGGTTGCTAAGTAAAGGAAGATCTTGATACCTCTGGTTTCAGCGCTTTGTTAACCCCCATTGTGCCGTCGTCGAAGGATGATAAGTGTATTTTGCCTTCCAAAAATTTCATTCGACACCATCATTATAAGGCTTTACAACGCATTTAAGGGTGCGAAACTTGAGTTTTAATAATAATCAAAGTCCTTCAATACCGTTACCGGTTCCTCTAAAAAACTTTTTATGCGACGTCTTAGAACCGAATATGAAAAAAATGACTTTGCAATTTCATAATTTTGATCTACCATTTTTTTTCGCAGTTCATGATCCTCTAAGATCTGTCTGGTCTTGCGTACCGCAGCATCTGTAACATAGCCGTCCAGTTCAATCGCCGAGAATCCTTTTGGCTTTATGTCTACCAAGTATATGGAATACAAATTGACAACTACCGGTTTTCGAAAATAGATAGCTTCTAAAAATGCGTTGCCGAAACCCTCAAAAGTAGAAGGGTATGTAACCAAATCCGCATAAGGATAGATGTCTTCAAGCGTATAGATTTTCCTGCCATCCGGGGTGGTTCCTCTTTTTTCGCCGATCGTATCAGAAACAAATATGGTATCCACCTTCATCAATTCGGAGTATTCTTTTATCCTGCGTTCATAGTCATCACCTTCATCTCCGGATGCATGGGATATTACCAGCTTGGCTCTCATGCCAAGCCTGTGGACCAACTCGATGGCATGTTCGATACCTTTTCGCTTAACTACACGAGTAGGTTGAAGCACAAACAGTTCATCTTCTCCGATGCCCAAGCTTTGTCGGACATCAGAGGCGTAACCATCCGCAGCAGGAGGCGGGTTCTCAAAATCCATGATATTCGGCGCAATTCTTGCCGAAATCCCGGTTCTAAAGCTGAGCTGTTTATCTGCGAAGGAATTTATGACAAGGTGTCGAATGGACGGCAGGTCCGGAGGAAACGCCATGCGCAGATAATCCGATACGGCATTGATGGCAAACCTATCCCGCTCCCAATAAAAGTCATGATGGTGAGCAATTGTTAAAAAATTTGTTTCCGCAATGAATTCGGTCAGGGCAATACCAAGGGGAATATTCATGGGTATCGTCAATGTATTTTCCGCTACGATCAGATCAATATCGAATCTTTCGACAAAAGCATAGAGATGATCTTTTAACATGCCTTTAAGTTCATGAATCTGCCGGGTAGTGAAGCGATCTCTGACTGTCACGCCAAAACATTTTTTATTGATCTCTGCGATATCCGGATGGGTGAAATGGGCCTCTTGTACAAGATAGGATCTTTCAGGGGAACGATCCAGTTCGCCTGCAAAATAAAAGCATTTCAATCCAAAGGATTCCATTACATGTGCCCATTTTCCGATTTCAAGCGATACCCCGTCCGTACCTGCGATGCGTGTCGAGATAAACCCGACGTGCTTTATCTGACCGGCAACTTTCAATTCATCCAATATCTATCCTATCTCTCCCTTCTTTTATTTTAATGTTAAAATCTTGATGAACTAGTAAAAAGTTAACAAACGTCTTTTTCTGTCATTCCCGCAAAGTTGAGAAACCCGTTATTTCAAGCAGTTCTGCCCCCCGCTTTAGCTGGAGTGACGGTTTCAGCGATTTTTTAAGAAGCCGTCAAATCTTGGATAATTTCAAATCCGCAATCTGCAATTCGCAATCATCTACACCATATTCCCTGGCTGTCCTGTACTGGCCAGCACGCTGTTCCACAACCATCCATTTGGATCGATCTTCTTGCGCTCGGACACCGCAAATCGGATCGGCACGTGGGTGAACTCGTTTTTCCAGAACCCAACCAACATGTTTGTCCGGCCTGCAATTCCAGCATGCACTGCATTGTGTCCCAACAGCAAACAGAATGCCGAATCATGCGAGTTTGCAGGCATGCTGCGAATGTTGTAACTCGGATCAATGTATTTCAATGTTATATCCATGCCGGCCTTTTTGAAATAGCCGGTTATCTTATCTTTGAGAAAGGCGCCGATGTCCCCAAAACGAATATTTCCGGATGCGTCCTTCTCCTGGGTGGCTTCCATCATATTTTGTCCCGCACCCTCACCCACAACAATAACCGCATGATGTCTATGCTCGAGCCTTTCTTTCAATGCCCTGATCAGCCCATCGAGAGAAAACTCTACTTCCGGTACCAGACAATAGTTTACATCGCTGTTGGCAAGGCATGCATATGCAGCGATAAACCCGGACTCCCGGCCCATCAGCTTCACCAGCCCGATACCGTTTCGCGCGCCTTCCGCTTCGGTATGAGCAGAGTAGATCGAGGTGGTGGCTTCCGAAACGGCTGTGGCGAAACCAAAAGATTGTTCAACATAAGAAATGTCATTGTCTATGGTTTTCGGGATTCCGATAACCCCGATTTTCAGTTTGCGCCTACCGATCTCATCGGCAATATCCCGGGCGCCACGCAATGTTCCGTCTCCACCGATGGTGAAAAGAATTCCGATATTCATTCGCTCCAGACAATCGACCATCTCAGAAGTTTCCTGGGGACCACGGGAAGAGCCCAGGATAGTTCCGCCTTTCTGATGGATGTCCTCAACAACGCTTGGTGTTAACTCCATGGGAGCGTGGCCGTACCTGTGGGAAAGTCCTTCATAACCATAGGGGAAGCCAAAAATCGTTCGCACGCCATAATGATAATAAAGCGCCAAAACAATGGCGCGGATAACATCATTGATTCCAGGACAAAGTCCTCCGCAGGTTACGATCCCGCATTTTAACTTTGAGGGATCAAAATATATCTTCTCCCGGGGCCCTGCCTTCTCAAAGACCGGTGGGCTCTTACCGGATTTGACGAGGTCCTCGATTTCTTCCAAATTCGAGTGATAAAGCACATGTTCATCATCACTGACAAACCGGATATTGGATATCGGCGATGCAATTCGGCACTCACCCAACCGCTGCACCTTAAAGTCAAAATCCATTGATCTCCTCCCCATTGATTTCCGATAGGATCCCTCTCATAAGGTCTATCGGCAATTTTACGGTAAAATAGGGTGCAAAACTTAAGTTTTGATCTAATCCTTAAGGAACTTAAGGCTCATGAATCCGAAATCCCCATTCAACCAGAGCTTCAGGCTTTTCCGGCACTTCCCAGTACGGTTTCATTCTTATGCTTTACCAGGGATATCAACTCGTCTCTGGCAGGCCCCAGATATTTCCTGGGATCGAATTCTTCAGGTTTTTCTGTAAAGATTTTTCTTATGACCGCTGTCATGGCAAGCCTGCCGTCACTGTCGATGTTAATCTTGCAGAGCGCGGATTGAGCTGCTTTTCTTAACTGCTCCTCGGGGATGCCGACAGCGCTTTCAAGCTTTCCGCCATACCTGTTAATCATCTCGACATGTTCGGCTGTTACTGAAGATGCGCCGTGCAGCACAATGGGAAAGCCCGCAACGCGCTTTTCGACCTCTTCAAGAATATCAAACCGAAGAGACGGAATTTCTTCTCCCGGTTTAAGCTTAAATTTATACGCGCCATGCGATGTGCCGATGGATATGGCAAGACTATCAACACCTGTTTTTTCAACAAATTCTTCAACCTCCTCCGGCCTGGTGTAGTGGGAAACCTCTGCTGCGATTTCATCCTCAATCCCGGCCAGAACGCCCAGCTCACCTTCTACCGAGACATCTCTTTCATGAGCATACTGGACCACCTCTTTGGTTAACCGGATGTTTTCTTCGAACGGATGATGGGAACCATCCAGCATGACAGAGGAAAAGCCTGAGTCGATGCAGGACTTCGCCAGCTCAAAGGTATCTCCATGGTCAAGATGAAGCGCAATTGGGATGTCGGCACCAAGACCCTTTGCCATCTGAACCGCACCCATGACCATGAATTTTAGAAATATTGGATCGGCATACTTCCGGGCGCTTCCAGAGACCTGCAGAATTACCGGAGATCGCGACTGTGCACAGCCGATGACGATTGCCTGAAGTTGTTCCATATTATTGAAGTTATATGCAGGGATTGCGTACCTGCCTTCCATGGCCTGTTCAAACATCGCTTTCGTATTGACAAGCCCCAATTCCTTATAGTCTGTTCGTTGCGTCATAAGAGTCTCCAGTTTCATTTCTTTTTCTTTTAGAACAAAAAAAGCCATAATCAAATGGTAGCTAGCTTCTCTATTAAATCAACCACACGATTGGAATAACCCCACTCATTGTCATACCATGAAATAATCCTAATGTATCCGTCATTTTGAGAACTTGTGGAGAGTGCATCAAAAATACTGGAATGAGGGTTTCCGATGATATCGCTTGAAACCAACGGTGCTTCACTGTATTCGACGATCTTTTTCATCGGTCCATCCGCTGCCTCTCTTACCGCGTTGTTAACGTCCTGGCGAGTTGGTTTTTGTTTAAGACGACATATGAGATCAACAATAGAGCCATCCGGCACCGGAACCCTCATAGCCATCCCGTCCAGCCTGCCTTGAAGTTGCGGTAATACCTTCCCTACCGCCTTTGCGGCCCCTGTGGTGGTTGGGATAATATTCTCTCCGGCTGCTCTGCTTCTGCGCAAATCCTTATGTGGAACATCCGCTAAACGCTGGTCGTTGGTATACGCAAGCCAATAACCGTATCATATTCAAGAAGATATGCAAGCTGTTCATTTTCGAACAGATCGTTGATCGCCGCCACAGCGATATCGTCCCGGTCCCAATGACTCTTTGGGTGGAAAGTCC
>JAFDFZ010000125.1 GCA_019309565.1 Deltaproteobacteria bacterium | reverse complement strand
GTCCTACCTGCAAACCCTTGATGATTAGTGAAATTTATTCAAAAAAACTACCGTCGTCTTATAAACAAAGGTATTTTAGATCCCAAGTTTCACACCCAGTATTCCTTGCAAATATAGGGTGCGAAACCTGGATTTATACTATTTCATCAAGGCCCTTAACTTATCTTTATATATCATATAGTCTTTTTTAAACTGGATCATTTTCTTTTTATAATTTTCATGTCCAATAGATGTAACATACATAGCGCTTTTTTTGGCCCATTTATCAAAATCTTTATTCTTAATGGCATTCTGATATGCTTTTTCCAAAGTGTCTCTTATTTCGTCAGCAAGTCCCGGAGGAGCTAACAACCCCATCACATAGGGGCCTCCCTTGAAGCTCGGTGCAATATCTTTGACACAGGGAATATCCGGATAAAACTTATGGCGTGTTTGCCCACAGACTCCAATCGTCTTTAAGTTACCTACCTTTTGTTGCTTGACACCGAAGCCAAATCCCACGATTCCAGCGTGTATGTGGCCACCCTGTATATTAGATCCAATCGGCGCACCTCCTTTATACGGTACCTTAGTAAATTTTACTCCTGTTGCTTCCTCTATTAGAAGCGTCTGTAAATGATAGAATCCAGCAGTGCCAATATGTCCAAATATTATTTTCTTTTTTTTCGCTGCTTCAATAAGATCCTTCAGTGTGTTGTAGGGAGAATCGGCCTTCACTACAATCGCAGGCTGTTCCATTAAGAATGTATCAATATAGGTGAAATCTTCTGTCTTATAATCAACTTTATGAACGATTTCTCCTACTGTAAGTTCGGCACTGTTTGCAACCAGGATGGTGTACCCGTCCGGTTTTTGCTCATAAACATACGCATTTGCAATTCTGGTGCCTGCACCGGGCATATCTTCTACAATAACGTGTACACCTAATTCCTTACTCAAGTAAGGTTGAAGACCACGAGCAAAGGTATCTACCAAGCCTCCTGCAGAAAACGGAACAATGAGTCTTACAGGTTTTGTCGGCCATTTACCTGCTTGACCTTCTACAGGTGTCCCTACTGTAAAGGCAAAGGCCAGTAGAAAACTCATTGATACGGCAAACATGAATTGTTGCTTTTTTAGATGTCTGAAAAAATTTATAGTCATCATTGAATGCCTCCTTTCTAGAATTTAAAAGGTTACGTTCTATATGTTCGGCCTCTCATTGTAATGATATCACCTCCTTTCAGTCATTTTTACGATAATCTGTTCTTTTTTAATCTTAATTGCTTTAAAAAGGGGAAAAGGTATATTAATACTCCGATTAGAACGATTAGAGCATTAACAGGCCATTCGAGAAAAATTAAATATCCTTTATCTGAGATCAGCAATGATTTATGAAAATTTTCCTCTAACATTTTTGATAGAACAAACCCTAAAACCATACACGGGATTGAATACTTTGCCTTTCGCATGCCATAAGCCAAAAGCCCAAGGGCAATGATAAAAAATATGTCGGCAATGTAATATCGAGTAATATATGCGCCAAAGAAACTTATCGCTAAAATAATGGGCACAATGTAAGCGATCTTAACGCGTGTGATATACTGGTATAAGTTGACCAACAGAAATCCGATAAACAAAATAAGAAAGTTGATGAAAACTAAGCTGACCATAATAGATCCAATCAATCTTGGATCCTCATTAACTAAACGTGGGCCCGGTGTTACTCCCAATATCATTAGACCACCGAGAATTACAGCAAGCGTAGCACCTCCAGGAATGGCCAGTGCAAGAGTGGGTATTAGACTACAGCCGGTAACAGCATTATTGGCTGCTTCAGGAGCAATGACACCTTCTATGATTCCTGTTCCAAATTTTTCCGGATATTTTGAATTTGATTTAGCATTACCATAGGCCACCAAATTAGCTAAAGCGATTCCAATTCCAGGAAGCGCACCCAAAAAAGCTCCTATGATAGAAGATGTTCCGATTAGTCGTAAATGCTTTAATGATTCCTTTGCCCCATTGATCGCTGTGCCGATTTTCAGTTTTGACGAAGAAATCGTAGTTGTTTTCATTTGCACCAAAAAAAGAAGCTCTGTGATAGCAAACCAACCAATCAGTGTAACAACGATATGTAATCCTCCCTGAAGATATTTGTATCCAAACGAAAATCTGGAGACACCACTCATCAGGTCGTATCCGATCAAACCCAGTAGTATACCAATTCCTGAAGAAATGATTCCTTTAAGCAAAGAGCCAGTGGCAAGGCGTGATACCGTTCCTAAAGACAGAAGAATAATCAGAAACATTTGTGAAGGCCCGAACTTCAGGCTAAGTCTAGCAATAGGGCCTAATAGAGAAATAAAGAAAATGGTTGTTATTAACCCTCCAATTACTGAAGATATTAATGAGGCGCCCAGCGCTTCGCCTGCTCTACCCTGTCTGGCCATTGGATAACCGTCAAAACAAGTTGCAATAGAACCCGGCGTTCCAGGGGTGTTTATCAATATTGCGCTGATTGAGCCGCCATATACGGATGCATTGAACACAGCCAGCATTAATACTGTGCCTGAGACAGGATCGATTCCGAAAATCAATGGAAGCAACAGACTGATGGCCAGAGGAGGGCCTATCCCAGGTAGAGCACCAAGAATCAATCCTAAAATCGTTCCGACAAATCCCATTAATATGTTGAATGGCTTTAAAACTTCAGTCAAGCCAGTCAAAAGTAGTTCCAGCAATTCCTATGACTCCTTTCAAGATATTATTACCACAATACACCCTCCGGTGGTTTTAATCTAAAAAATTTTACAAACACAAAATAGAAAACTATCAAAAACATACCGGAAACAAGGGATATTCTGACCAGACTTTTTTCACCGATAGCCCGCATGGTTATAACCATCATAACGATGGTTGAAGACAAGAAACCAAAAAAATAGATAGCCGCATTGTACAGAAGCATAATTAGTAATAGGTATAACACCTTATTCTTTTTTAGACTGGCCTCCGTTGCATTTTTTTCTTTTTTTTCATTGTCTTTTAGGTTCTGTGCTATGGAAATAGAGGTTTGAATCAATAGCAGAACTAATGTTATGAGCCCGACTAAGGAAGGTGTTCGCTTTGCAATCTTGGGCAAATCATAAACATCAACAATAAACACAACTACAAAAATCATCATTATAATGGGCATCATAATTTCAAAATTGACTAATTGACGCCTCCAATTATTGGTTTTCATAACAGGCTTCTCCAAATTTAACGTCTCGGAAATTTAACATATTGAAATAAAACTTCACTTAGTGCCCATTATTCTCTCAGGGGCGCAGGCCATACCTTTCGGCCCGTAAGGCATACCGGCTGGAGGCCAATTGGGGGTAAGCCCCGAACTTGTAAAAGTAACTCTCCCGAAGATATACAAACGCGGCATAAATTCGCTTATGAAATAACACCTTTCAAACAACCACCTGTCTGCGCATTGCACTCTTTTAAGCTTTCAGAAAAACTGCTTTTGTTATGGCTATTCGGCCACTGCTTGACATACCCTTTTCGAGCCATAAAGGGTACCCTGAAGCTGTCCCCCTTTATTTTATGATTGAAATAAGGAAGCCAATATGTTCCAGCATTTTTTCACTTGCCTGTTCCGGGTTACGTTCTCTTAGGCTATCATAAATACTTTTGTGCTGTTGTAGAATTGTGCCGTTTTTTTTCGGATCATAAAGAAGTTCCATGAAAAATTTCATGGAATACATAAGTGTTACAAAGGTACTGATTAAGTGAGTCAATACAGTATTTCGGGTTGCTGTAACAATGGCTCTATGGAATTCAATATCAGCACATTTAAGCTTTTCCGGGTCGTTTTGAGAGCTTTCCATTACTTTAATGATGTTGCCTATCGTCTGAAAATCTTCTTCAGTAGCATTCACGACCGCTTCGCTGACACACCAGGTTTCAAGCCTTTTACGAATTTCAAGAAATTCGAGTATATTCTTTTTTTCACGCTCAATCATTCCGGATAAAAGCATTTCGAAAGTCGATGCTGAAATCGATTTTACAAATGCTCCCGAGTTAGGTCGGATCTCAATTAAATCAACCGCTTCAAGTCTTTTTAATGCTTCTCTTACGGTTGGTCGTCCTACATTAAACTGTTCAGCAAGATTCCTCTCGGAGGGCAATCGTTCTCCTGCCCTAAGCTTGTTTTGATAAATCAGTAGTTTAATTTGATCAGAAATCTTTTCTGAAATAGGCTGTGATGCTATACTGCGAAACCGTGTCGAATTCATTTCAGTCTATTGCATTCATAAAAATTTATCGCTGATCTTATCCGCCTCCCACTGCGGGAAAGGCTTCCACAAAATCTCCATCGCTAACTATATCTTCCAGTTTGGCCCTGTTTTGATTTATCATGATTAGAGCCACATCAATATTTTCTATTCCTAGAGAATGAAAAATGTCCTTTACCTGAGCGCCTTTAGCTAAGTCCACTCGAACAATTCCGTCAGGACTGCCAGCATATTCCTTTAGATAGGAAAATAACCTAACTTTTACATGAATCGGTTGATCTTCCATAAACGTCGTTTTATGGCATATTGTCCGCTAGATATTCAGTGCGCCGAGATCTCGAAGTATTTTTTCCACGATTTTTTTGCCTTCCGAATCCAGTTGCTTCTGGGGCGGCAATGGAACGCCGACAGGAAATCCTTGCATCTCTAATCCGGCTTTAACGCACGCGGCCAGAGAGTAACGCTGAAAAGCCACGTTAAGCGGCCATAATTGCTTTTGAAGATTCAGCGCTTCTTCCCATCTTTTCTGACAGGCCATCTCATAAAGTGTTATACTCTGCTCTGGAATCAGACATGCAGGACCGGCCATCCAGCCCACACCACCGAGCATGAATACAAACATTGGTATATGGGCCGAAGCGCTGAAGATCTTTATCCGATCACCAACAGCAGTTACAATGGACATTAATTTACCGATATTTCCGGAAGCGTCTTTTAGATATCGGATGTTATTTTCTTCTACCAATACTTTAAGTGTGTCGATCGTAAAGTCCCATGTGGCAAATTTCGGATTCGTATACAGTACTACAGGACATGAAACTGCCCGTGCGATTGCTTTAAAATGTGCAGCAACCTGCTGATCGCTAATCGGAAAGTAAGTAGGCAAGACAGCAAGGATGCCATCTACACCAAGCTGTTCTGTTTCTGCAGCTTCATAAACAGCTCCGTGGGTGGTTAAATTATTAACCCCGGCAATAACGGGCACGCGTCCATTGGCCGCTTCAACGACCACTTCAATTACTCGACGTTTGGTTGGCCAATCCAGATAAGCACCTTCACCTGTGCTGCCCAATGGGGTTAGCCCATGTACGCCTTTATGAATGAGATGATCCACAAGATCACCAAGAACCCCTTCTTTAAGATGCCCTTTATCATTGAAAGGAGTAACGATGTACGGATAGATTCCGGAAAAAAATTTTTCTTTCATTTTCAATCAAGTCCTTTTCGAAAGTACCTGTGCCAGGGCTGACATTCTTCGTCTCCCTTGTGTGGACTGGGTTGACACAAGGCTCAGTCAACCTGAATCATTTCGGCAACCCAATCGATATTAAGCTCTCTTAATTTCCCTCTTCTGGGTTTACCGTTTCTGTCCCATCCCATCATGTCATAATAGTTGTTTAATGCTTCCTCGAATTGCTCGCGGGTGATTCTTTTTCCCCTTAGTTTTCCCCTTTCAAACGGCTCAAAGAAGCGTTCGGGTAAAGTATCATCTTCTCGCGAGAACCCTTCGCGAAGATTAAAGGCTCTTGTCATGTTGGTCATTCGCTCTCCTGCTTTAATCAGTTCCCACAGACTCGTATCCCACCCTGTTACTGCCTTTACAATTTCAACAAGCTCATTTAATGAAACAATGCTTCTAGGTGCGTAGCCAAAATTGCATATCCCCAGACAGTTATAGAGACTCCACAAATGGCTAAGATACACATGCAATCGTATCTTTTTCCAACTAAAATCAAAGGCATCCAAAGGTTCCAGGATACCAAGCGGAGCAATCGATTTAAATCCTAAGGATTGTTCCTGTTCAAAGAGAATATCAAACGGTGCGATGAGATGATCCGGCCCTTTCGGAGAAATGGCATAACCGAGTGCAACACTCATCTTCCCTCTCCCGTCATGAATAGCACACTCCATTGCCTTGACGATTACTGCGAATTTTAGGGACTCCCTGCCAACGGTTTTCGAAGCCCTGTAAATGCCTTCCGCCAAAAGGTTTCCAATTCCCTCCCTGTTTGCAATCTTTTCAATCAGATCTAGCACAAGTTCTCCGTTACCGAAATTTAACTCAACTCCGTCAGTATCTTTCAAGGTCAAAAGACCTTCCTGGAAGCACTCCATTGCCCACGCAATTACAACACCGGTCGATATGACGTCCATTGTGTATTTGTTGCAAAGCTCATGAGCTTTTGCGATTACCGCAAGGTCTGAAACCTCGCAAAGGGATCCAAGAGCAGAGAGGGTTTCATACTCCGGTCCGCCATAACTCGGATCAACACTTATTTTTTCCGATTCAATTTGAACCACTCTTTTGCATCGAATGGGGCATGCATAACAGCCTTTCCGATCGATCAGGATAGTATCTGTCATCTTTTCACCCGAAATTTCCTCAGCCCCCTCAAACTCGCCATATCGAAAATTGCGGGTGGGAAGCGTTCCTAAATGCTGAAAGTGATTTATTGCCGCAGGTGTACCCATATAGTGAAGCCCTTTGCTCAGGCCATGGTTCTTAAATTCACTGGCCACTCTCTTGCTTACTGCTCGAATTGGATCCATGTCATATACCTTAGGTTTGTGTGTCCCTCTTACGACAACCGCTTTTAGGTTTTTTGAACCCATAACAGCACCAAGGCCTGTTCGGCCGTTCGCATGGGAACGTTCATTTACAATGCAGGCATACCTGACAAGTCTTTCACCAGCCGGGCCTATTACCGAAACACGTGCCATGGGCTCGTTTAATTCCGATCGAATTTCAGCCTCAGCCTCGCCACTTATTTTCCCCCAAAGATGATCAGCAGCTCGAATTTCAAACTTCCCGTCATGAATCCATAAATAAGAAGGTCGCTTTGCTTTTCCAGAGATAACGACAGCATCAAATCCGGCAAACTTCAACTCGGGTCCCCAAAATCCCCCTGCTTCTGATTCAGCAAAACCTCCCGTAAGAGGTGACTTGCCGGCAACGGTATACCGGCAAATTGATGGCGCCGGGGCCCCTACAATGATGCTTGTAGCAAAGATAAGCAAATTTTCCGGGTCAAAAGCGTCGATTCCCGGGGCGAGTTCTTTCAGCAGATAGTAGCTTGCAAATCCTCTCCCACCAAGGTATGTACGATAGAAAAATTCATCTGGCTCTTCCACATCAAATGTTTCCTGACTTAAATCAACCTTAAGTATTTTTGCATTGTAACCGTTTCTCATTTTTCGAATCTCCTCGTTACCATAATCACGCTCTATCTAATAAAACCGAAGCTGCCAGAAATATAACAAATTAACATTAATTGATATTACCAGAATATTATTTGATTTTATTAGCTATTCTTTTAATTTTTTTAAATTGGTATTACCAAAAACAATATTTTTGTCAAGCATATATTTTAACCTAAACTGATCGGTTCCAGGTTCAGGGTTCGGGGCTAGAGGGTTACAACCGATTCAAACCGCTCATGATATTGATATGAACAGTGCAATTTCTTCACTAATTTCTCACTAATCTTTCATTGTGATGTTTTTCTTTCTACTGCCGAAATAAAATAGAAGGATTGGTTTAACTTTAGGGCTGAAGATCATCTCGAGCCGGTTCTGAAAAACGGTGCAGCGTGTCCGGCCGTACCGAAAGGATATAATAAATGAGCGAACATATTCTCATTGTGGATGACGAAGAACCGGTGTGCCGGTTGCTGACCAGAATACTGGATCAGGCCGGGTATTCGTGCGTTGCGGCCGCCGATTCGGCCGGGGCTCGAAGTTGCATGGCTCAAAGGTCTTTCGATCTGATTCTCTGTGACATCATGATGCCGGGAGAGTCGGGCATTGAGTTGATGCAGCACATTGCAGAATCTCACCCTCATACGGGAATAGTGGTTGTTTCATCGCTTGACGACCCCCGGAGCTTTGATGAGTTAAACAACATCCCTCTGTACGGGATTATCGTCAAGCCTTTTAGTCGCGGGCAGGTGCTGGTAACAGTGTCCAATGCACTTCAGCACCGCCGTCTTGTGAGCGAAGAGCGCTGCACCCGCACGGAGCTTGAAAGGCTTGTGGAACATCAGACAGCTCGTATAAGGGAAAGCGAGAAAACATTTCGGGCTATCGCAGATTCCGCCCACGATGCGATAGTCATGATGGATAATAACGGAAATATATCGTTCTGGAACCACTCGGCAAAGAAAATGTTCGGATACGATTCCAAAGAGGCACTGGGGTGCAATTTACATAAATTTCTGGCCCCAGTGAGATTTCGCGATGCTCATATAAAAGCCTTTAAGAATTTCAGGGCAACGGGCCGGGGCGCCGCGGTTGGGAAAACCCTGGAACTCTATGCGCAACGGAAAGGCGGGGAGGAGTTTCCAATCGAGCTTTCTCTTTCTTCGGTCAATTTGAAAGGAAAGTGGCATGCCATCGGAATCATTAGGGATATCACCGAGCGGAAACGGGCGGCTGAGGCTCTGCGAAAGGCGCGTCATGAGATCGATCAGATGATGGCTGCCATCCATTCCATCATGATCAAGATCGGGTCCGATGGCCGGGTTCAACGATGGAACAGGCCGGCGGCCGATACTTTCAAGATTGCCGAGGCTCATGTGCTGGGAAAACCGTTTTTCGAATGTGGGGTTCCGCTGGACTGGGAAAGAATGAAAGAAGGAATTTCCTCCTGTGTTGAAAGATGCCGGAGAATTAGATTGAATGACGTCTCTTACATTCGACCCGATGGAAAAAACGGGTTTCTTGGGATCACGTTAAACCCGATCATCGGGGACAATGGCGATGCGGTCGGTGTTCTTCTCATGGGTGCCGATATCACGGATCGCAAACACCTTGAAAGCCAGCTTGCCCAGGCCCAGAAGCTTGAGTCCATCGGACAGCTCGCCGCCGGAATTGCACACGAGATCAATACCCCCACCCAATATGTGGGGGACAACATCCGGTTTCTTGAGGATGCGTTTAACGAGCTCGGTGAGGTTCTTAAAAGCTACCAGGCGCTTCTTTCAGCCGCCAGGAAGGGCCAGTTGACCGATGAGATGATTCGGCAGACAGAGATTGCCGTAGTAAAGGCGGATCTTCCGTTTCTGATTGAGGAGATTCCCGAAGCCATTCGACAGAGCCTGGAGGGGGTGGAGCGGGTATCTAAAATCGTGCGCTCCATGAAGGAATTTTCCCATCCGGGAATGGAAGAAAAAACCGCCATTGATATCAACCGGGCACTGGAAAGCACCGTAACTGTTGCCAGGAACGAATGGAAATATGTGGCGGATCTGGAGATGGACCTCGATCCGGCCCTGCCCCTGGTGCCCTGTCTGCCCGGGGAGCTGAACCAGGTGTTCTTGAACATGATCATCAACGCCGCCCACGCCATCGCCGATGTCATAGGTGATGGATCCAACGGAAAGGGTATCATCCGGATTACCACCCGGTCTCAAGGGGATTCGGTGGAGATCCGCATCAGCGATACCGGCAGCGGAATACCGGAGAAGATTCGATTCCGGATATTTGACCCTTTCTTTACAACCAAAGATGCCGGAAAAGGAACCGGACAGGGCCTTGCCATCTCCCATTCGGTGATTGTTGAAAAACACGGGGGCTCGCTGAGTTTCGAGACCGAAGAAGGGAAAGGCACCACCTTTATCATCCGGCTTCCCCTTCATACCGACTGAAAGGCTTAAGGAGTCGTTTAATGAAGCGGCGCATTCTTTTTGTGGACGATGAGCCCAAGGTTCTGCACGGCCTGCGGCGAATGCTCCGAGGCATGCGAGATGAGTGGGAAATGGCGTTTGCCGAGAGCGGTGCGGAAGCACTGGAGATCCTGAGCCGGGATTCTTACGATGTGGTGGTTTCCGATATGCGCATGCCTAAAATGGACGGTGCTCAACTGCTTTCGGAGATTCGAGATCGCTACCCCAAAATGGTGCGTATCGTATTATCCGGACATTCGGATAAAGAGATGATCCTGAAATCCGTCCGACCCGCGCATCAATACCTTTCCAAACCCTGTGATTCACAAACGCTTAAATCCACGGTTAAAAGGGCCTGCACATTAAGGGACCTCCTCTCTCAGGAGGCGCTTACAGAGCTTGTTTCTCAAATGGAGGTTCTGCCCAGTCTGCCCTCTCTTTATTCGGAGCTGATGGATGCCATCCAATCTCCGGATAGCTCCATGGAACAGATTGGAGGCATCATATCAAGGGACCTGGCCATGACAACAAAGGTGCTTCAACTGGTCAATTCG
The DNA here is from genome assembly GCA_019309565.1 of Deltaproteobacteria bacterium. Lineage (GTDB taxonomy): Bacteria > Desulfobacterota > Desulfobacteria > Desulfobacterales > SURF-15 > JAFDFZ01. The sequence goes on along the minus strand of JAFDFZ010000125.1, from coordinate 275 downwards.
GCTTTTTTTGGTGTCCCTCGCCACATTTCCGATCCGGCACAGGCCGTAAACCTCCTGGGTATAGAGACGGTTAAAGCGCTTGTGCTTACGGTGGGCGTGTTTTCAGCGTTCAGAAAACATGCGCCGAACCGGTTTCACCTGGATCGTCTCTGGAACCACAGCATACAGACGGGAGCTTATGCCAGAGAGATTGCTCAGTCGGAGAATACCGATAAATATTTTATAGATGATGCTTTCATGGGCGGCTTGCTTCACGATGTTGGAAAACTGGTGCT
>JAFDFZ010000124.1 GCA_019309565.1 Deltaproteobacteria bacterium | reverse complement strand
TGGCACGGGGGTATTCTGAAAAAGACATCCGGGGTATTCTGGGCACAAATTTTATCCGGTTTGTGGAAAAAGCAATGGAACCGGTAGAATCCATTTAGAAAACAGTATCCTGAACCAAAACCCCGATGAAGACCATGCCGCTTGAGCTCTACGCTTTTTTCGGCGAGCATACAACACAGTGGGGGCTGGTGATGGCCGCATCTGCCATGACCACTCTTCCCACGCTGCTGCTGTTTTTGCCTTTGCAAAAGAAACTATCTGAGGGGCTTGCAGCCGGATCCGTAAAAGAATAATAAGGAGCGCCCATAGAAATGAAAAAACCGAACATCCTTTTGATTGTTACCGATCAGCAAAGAAGAGATACAATCGGAGCGTATGGGAGCCGGATGGTAAAAACACCTTACACCGATGGTCTGGCTTCTGAAGGCGTACGCTTCACCCATGCGTTTACACCATGCGGATTGTGTTCCCCAACGCGTGCATCGCTGCTTACAGGCACGTATCCCCATGAACACGAGGTGCTTACCAATGTGGCGCTGCATCCGATCCGAAACTCTCTGCCTGTGGAAAAGGACGTTCTCACCCCCGGTCTAAAGGCAGCCGGCTATCGCATGGGCTATGTGGGCAAATGGCATGTAAGCCACCACAAAGCCCCGACGGAGTTTGGCTATGATCGATATGTGTCTTTAGGTGACTACAAATCATACAGAGAAGCATTGGGAATACCTTTTCCACCCGAGGTGAACAACTATGTCGTTCCTCAATCCGCTGTAGATAAAGTTCCGGTTGAACATTGTAGAGCCGCATTTCTGGTAAACCAGGCCATCTCCATGATGGACGAGTTCTGTGAAGACAGCAAACCGCCCTTCTTTATCCGGGTTGATTTTCACGGTCCCCACATGCCCAATGTGATTCCTGAACCCTATGCCTCCATGTACCCACCTAAGGATATCCCACCGCATCCAAATTTTAACGATGAGCTAAAGGGAAAGCCTGCTGTTCAACGAATCAAGCGCCTGCACTGGGGGACAGATAATATGACATGGGAAGATTGGCAGCCGTTGATGGCGAGATATTATGGAGAGATAAGCCTCATTGATGAGCAGATCGGACGGCTGCTTAAGCATATGGATGAAAGGGGGCTTTCTGAAGACACGCTGGTCATCTTCACCACCGATCACGGGGACACCATGGGGGCTCATAAGATCTGGAACAAAGATTATACAATGTATGACGAGATCTACCGGATCCCCTTGATCATGCGGTGGCCCGGGGTGATAGCACCGGGCAGCAGCTGCGATGTTTATGTCCATCACTTTATCGATTTTACCCCCACACTGCTTGAGATAGCAGGGGTGAAAGCGCCAGCCGGCCTGCATGGACAGAGCCTTCTTTCCTTAATGAAGGGCGAGTCACAGGAAAGAATCCGGGAGGCGTTTTGCCAGTTTCATGGCTGTCACATGGGGCTTTACACGATCCGCATGCTTCAGACCGATCGTTACAAGTACGTGTTCCACACAAACGACATCGACGAGCTTTATGATCATGAAAATGATCCAGCAGAGATTTACAACCTTGCTCAAGATTCCGCTTACGCAAGTGTACTGGCAGAGATGCGATTGCGTATGGTGCACTGGATGGCAAAGACAAAGGATCATCTGTACAATGAGTGGATTGTCTACTGGCTTACCGGGGATCTTGACACGGCTCGCCAGGCACCTGGACGAATGAGTACTCCCTGGTGAAAGACACTCAACCAGGGCGTTTTTCTATTTCCAAACTGCTAAATGGATATCATTCTTCGAATTCTCGGATGATCGAAAACAGCCGGATTGATCACATGGGCGCCCGTTTTTTAACAGGTGCTCTTGAGACCAGCTTGCTTATCGAAGCTGCGCGCAGAAGAAGCGAATTTTTGCGTTCCATTTCCCTTGAAAGCCGGTAAGTGAATCGTCTCACCCCAAGGCTGGGGACTTTTTGCTCCTGGTTTCCCGAACGTGTTTATAAATGGGCCACACGAGAAGGACCAGCGATATCAGAACAAATATCAGGCAAAGTGGCCGCAAAAAGATCGGTTTGAAGTCACCGGCTGTCATCATCAGCCCGGAGCGCAACTTGGCCTCTGCGATGGGGGCCAACACGAAACCGATAACGAACGGTCCCAGCGGAACATCGGATCGTTCAAGAAAATAGCCGAGCACACCAAAGCCCAGCATGACCCAGACATCGAACATGGTATTGTTTACAGCAAATGATCCGATGATGCAGAACACCAGAATGGGCGGCAACAAGTACGCACGGGGGACAAACATCAACCGCGAGATCCGGCCCACAGAACTCATCATGATCAAGAACATCAGGATATTTCCCATCATGTAAGCGGCCATCATGATATAAACCAGGTCCGGGTTGTTGATGAAAAGCGTGGGGCCGGGTTGAATATTGTGGATCATCAATGCACCGATAAGCACGGCATCGATTACGCTTCCCGGAATACCCATGGCAATCAGCGGAATCAAAGCACCACCCACGGTGGCGTTGTTTGCAGCTTCCGACGCAATGACTCCTTCTTCTGATCCCGAGCCGAACTTCTCAGGGGTTTTGGACATGTTCTTGGCAGTTGTGTATGAGATGACCGAACCGATGTTGGCGCCGATGCCGGGTAAAATCCCGACCCAGGTGCCAATCAGCGAGGATCGTACCAGATTGAAGGCCTGGTTTTTCCAGTCTCGCAAGGTCATAAAGATTCCCTTGGTCGAGATTTGAGCTGCTTCGGCGCGACGCTCGATAGCGACAATATCGGAAATAAGCTGACTGACGCAGAAAACGCCGATCAAAACCGGAAGCAAACCCAACCCGCTGTTCAAATAATACAAGCCGAAGGTGATACGAGGAACCCCCCCTGCGGTTTCATCCACACCCGGCATGGCAAAGAGCATACCTAATAACCCGGAGAGAAGACCTTTTATCATTGACCCTTCGCTTACCGATGCAATAAGCACCAATGCCATCAGCACAAGGGTAAAATATTCAAAAGGGCCGAATCGGGTGGCAATGTCCGCCAAGGGCTCTGATAAGACGATTAGAAAGACCCAGGCGATCATACCCCCCACAAAGGATGCCGTAATTCCAAGACCCAATGCGCGGCCCGGACGGCCGCCCAGGGCCATAGGGTACCCGTCAAAAGTGGTCATGACCGCTGCTGGTGTTCCCGGCATGCGCATCAAGGTAGCCGTAATCAAACCGCCGCTGATCGCCCCCACATACATACCGATCAACAGTGTCAGTCCGTTTGCCGGCACCATATTAAAGGTCATGGGCAATGTCAGTGCGATCATCATCGCACCGGTGATGCCGGGTAATGCACCACCGATGACCCCCAGAAAGGTTCCGGTCAATACCAGCAGGAACGGCTTGGGTGTTAACAGTTGAACGATTCCGTTAATAAGCAAATCCATTTTTTTACACCGATTCAACCCGTGGGCAGGTCAACGACAAATACTTTCGTAAAAAGATACTGGCATCCGAATCCCATGATCAAGGCGATGACGGCCGCAATGAGCATGCTTTTCCGATTGAAATTCATAAGCAAACTGATCGTAATAAATAGGAACACAGCGGTTATAGTTGCAAAGCCAACCAGTCTTGACGCCATCAAGCCTACGTATAGTGTTGTCAAACCGAGAACAATAACTGCGTCTTTGGGTCGGGGGCGGTAGGGAAGGGTTGTTTCAGAAACCTTCGAGCCTGGACTCGTTTTCAGGCGCTTCCATTGAAGGACAGCCCGGAGCATAATCACAAGGCAAATGGCGATGACCGTATATGCAATCATCCGAGGAACGGGACCGGCTCCCAGGGGTTCGAAACTGCCCGGTGGGATGTCCCACGAGTCCCAAATCATGACGACACAGATACCAATAAGAAAAAGAGATAACCCGATATCGTTTTTAATCCTTGAAAGATTCAAGACAATTACTCCGATTATCGGCACCCGGCTCTATGATTCAACGCCGGGTGCCTTCAGGGGGTTTTAAAGAACAATATTATTTCTTTTTGGTTTGCAGAGCAACGGGGCGGGTTCGTTCCCATTCTTCGTCCAGTTCTTTTTCAAAGGCTTCTCCTTTAAGGAAGCTTGGGGCAAAGGCCTTTTTTTCCAGTTGCTCTTTGACGTAATCTGTTTTCATGGCTTTTTCAAGGGCATTTGCGAGACCTTCCACCGCTTCCCTTGGGGTTCCTTTCGGAGCGAACCACCAACTGCCCACACCAAAGATGGCGTTTCGACCCATCTCTATTGTGGTGGGAACATCCGAAATCATGGGATGTCGCTCTTTTGCCATGTAAGCAAGCCCTCGGAGGCCTTTTACTCTAAAGTTAATAAATTCGGCAGCGGACAATACGGTTGTCTGTGTTTGTTTGCCTACCAGTGCCGTAAAATTGGCCGTTCCACCACCAATCTGAACAAATCGGAATGAAGCGCCCGGTTCGGTATTCAACAGCGTTACCCCTGCCATGTGATTCAAGGCCCCTAAGTTGCAGCCGAAAATAATACTGTCTGGATGTGCCTTGGCGTCTTTCAAAAGATCGTCAAGAGTCTTCCACTTCGAATCTTCACGAACCACCGAAATCAGGTTAAATTTGGAGGTCTCTGCTACAGGCTCAAAGTCGGTATATTTAAAATCAATAAGACCGGTAGCCTGAGCTCCCATCAGTGCCTTGTGGATGACCAGAAACGTATACCCGTCGGGCTTTGCCTCAAGAGCCTTCCGACAGCCCACCGAATAGTGCCCGCCTATATTGATGACGGTCAATTTATGAGGCAACAGCTTATGGTCGGCAATGGCCTTTTGAAACATTCGGACCGTCTGATCGGTGGTTCCGCCGGGTTTGAAAGGTACAATAATTTTAATGGGTTTTTCCGGCCAGGCTGCAAAGGCATTTAACGAAAAGCCTGTGACAATTATCGCAATGAGAAAAATCCAGCTAAGACGTCTGTACATGATGGTGCCTCCTTCCTGTTAATGGTTAATGAGTTTCCTGAAGAACATGTTTTCTGTTTCACATGACCTTTACCGGATAATTCCTAGCACGGCAGCCGTTTGGATGTCAAGATGGAATTGACATCCACAGGCGCTTATGCCGCCACTATAAACAGGCAGTTACAAGTTTCGATTCCCTGATGCCCAGGCGGATACAGATTGTTTACGGAATATCGGTGCAAACAAATACAATTATGGGTATGGGGTTTGTCCGAAAACTCACTGGTTTACCCCTTTGGTGTTTGGCATTGAAAATAAGGTGAAAGTTAGATATGAAATAAATGGTTTAAGATGCCCTGGGTATAAAAGAATTGAAGTGTCCACCGAATCATTAGAAACAAAAACGTATCTTACGGGATAACAAACCCATGGAAATGAGATCTTCAAGCAAAGAGCTCCCTGTTATTGCCCTTGTCAACTGGTTGGGCCGAACGGCCATCGCCTGGATAAATGAGCTTGGTGCAGTGGCCATTTTCTTTATTAAAGCCTTTATGATGATTTTCCGCCCAAAACAGGTTTCTATGATCGTACAGCAAATCTATTTTATCGGAACCCGTTCGGCAAGCATCGTGATGCTGGTGGGGTTTTTTACCGGGATGGTTCTTGGGCTTCAGCTCTATTATACCCTGGTCAAGTTTGGCTCGGCGGGCGTGCTGGGATCGGCGGTAAGCCTTTCGCTCATTCGCGAGCTGGGACCGGTTCTTACTGCTATCATGATCACCGCCAGGGCGGGGTCATCCATGACGACAGAAATCGGAATCCAGCGTATCTCCGAGCAGATAGACGCCCTGTATACCATGCGAATCGATCCGCTCGGGTTTTTGATAAGCCCGAGAATCGCCGCTTCCATCGTCAGCTTTCCCCTGTTAACCGCTTTCTTTGATTTGGTCGGTATCATTGGAGGCTATTTGAGCGGAGTCGTTCTTCTGGGACTTGATCCCGGATCTTATTTGTATCGGGTGGAGGCCAGTGTGGTGATGAAAGACATCACCGGTGGTTTTATGAAAGCAATTGTTTTTGCCTTTATCGTTTCAACCATATGCTGCTTTCACGGGTATTTCACGCATATGAGAAAAGACAGTTACGGAGCCAAGGCGGTGGGTCTGTCCACGACATCGGCGGTGGTACAATCCTGTGTGTTGATTTTGATCGCCGACTATGTGGTCACTTCAATCCTGTTGTAGGAAAAACATGAAAACCCCTTTAATTGAATTTAGAGATGTAACCAAACGATTTAACGGCCAGACGGTCCTTGATGGGGTGAACCTTTCCATCTATGAGGGACAAGTCACTACGATTATAGGGAAAAGCGGTTCGGGAAAAAGTGTGCTGCTCAAGCATATCATCGGGCTTCTTAAGCAGGATGAAGGTGCCATATTGTTTCGTGGAAAAGATATCGGCAAGATGCGCAAGCACGAATGGAACGAGTATGTAAGTCAGATCAGCTATATGTTTCAAAACAACGCACTTTTTGATTCCATGACGGTTTTTGAAAACATCGCATTGCCCCTGCGGCAGACGACCGGCTTGAGCAAGGAGGAGATCGAACGCAAGGTGATGGCAAGAATCGAGCAGGCTGAACTTACAGATGCCATTGACAAATATCCTTCGGAACTGTCAGGTGGAATGCAGAAACGGGTGGCACTGAGCCGTGCGCTGGTGACGGATCCGAAAATCGTGTTGTTCGACGAACCCACCACCGGTCAGGACCCGATCCGGAAAAATGCTATCCTCAGCATGATTGTAGAGTATCAAAGAAAATTCGGATTTACTGCCGTTTTAATAAGCCACGAAATTCCGGACGTTTATTTCATTTCAAATCGTATCCTGGCCCTTTACGACGGCAGGATCGTGTTCCAGGGAACACCGGAGGAGCTTGAGGATTTCGAACATCCGTTTCAAGACGAATTTGTCAAAAGTCTTGAAGGGCTCCAGGAAGAATTAACCGGATTGTATTCGAGACGGCACTTTAAGGTTCGCTATCAAACGGATCTCAGCAAGAGAAATCCGAACGAAAACTATGTGGCCGTTGTATTCACTCTAAAAGATATGGACGATATCATCGAACACCTGGGTCATGATGCGGCCCAGGAAATTATACGCTCCCTGGGTACCTATATCAGCAAGCACTTCGGGGCTGTGGGAGGGTTTTCTGCCCGGCAGACCATCAACGAAATTGCAACTGTATTACCATTTTCCGACCTGGAAGAAGCCGAGCGCATTCTTGCAGATTTTGCCGAAGATTTAAAAAAGGAAGGGCTGTGTGACATTCGGGCAAGCGTTCCATCCCCCGATGTTGAATGCTTTGAGTTCTCCATCCTTGCGGGCATGTCTTTGGGCAAGCCTCAGGTGGAACTGGAGTCCATCATGGAATTTGCAAGATTCAACCAGAAAGAAATTGCACGGTTTACTTGTGAGATGCGGAGGTAAGCGGTAATGAAGAAGTATTCAAACGAGACGCTGGCTGGAATTTTTGTGCTCATCGGGTTGTTATGCGTTGCGTATATGACGGTTAAGCTTGGCGATGTTGCCCTGCTGTCAGACGATACATACTCGCTATATGCCCGGTTTAGCTCCGTATCTGGTTTAAGGGTCGGCAACCCCGTTCAGATGCTTGGAATAGAAATCGGGCGGGTTGCTGGATTTCAAATGGATCAGGAGAATCAGGTTGCAATAGTGGAGTTGAAAATTAAAAATGAAATTAAAGTATATGACGATGCAATCGCTTCCATAAAGACCGCTGGTTTAATCGGAGACAGGTTTGTCAGCATCGATGCAGGAGGGGCAGGGGAGTTGCTGAAACCCGGAGACACCATCGAAGAGACCGAATCTCCTATAGAGATCGGTGATTTGATCCGAAAATATGCTTTCGGGGATGTAAAAAAATAAGAATAACAGAAAATTTTCACAAAATATAAACAAATCCTGGATAGTTAGCTCATATTGTGGTATGGAATATGTTTATCTGGTTCTCAATCGTGGATAATCGGATGGCGTTATGCAGTGTGTCTTGTTAAATGCCGACTATTCTTTTTTGAATATTGTTGACTGGAGACGTGCCATCTGCCTGATGATCAAAAACAAAGTCGAGGTTGTCAGTTATTCTGATAGAATCGTTAAAGGGGCAGAGGGCTTGGTTATGAAAGTCCCTGCGGTGATTAAGCTGATCAAGTTTATCCGGGCGATCTATCGGACCAAGGTGAATTTCAGCAAAAGAAATATTCTTATTCGTGATGGATTCAGGTGTGTTTACTGTGGTAAAAGCACCAAGGACCTGACCCTGGATCATATCATTCCTAGATCAAGAGGGGGCAAGTCCACCTTTGAAAACTGTGTTGCCTGCTGTAAAGCCTGCAATCATAAAAAAGGCGGTAAGACGCCTTCGGAAAGCAACATGTTTTTCAAGATTAAGCCATATCATCCCACCATTTCTGAATTTTTCCGGCTCAGGCTTCGAAATCTGGGAATCGATGACCTGCTGGCCCAGATCGGCCTCATTTGATGGATTCCGGCTCTGCCTTGCACCCAACCCCTGAAGCGGCATCTATCAATGCTCTTATATATTTGAGGGTAACTTCCGCAAAGCGATTTCTACTATTATCGCTTTGAGGCGGAACCTTTACAAAACGTCGTTTTTTGCTGAATTCAAAACGGTTGCGCCTGCATCATAACCTTCTGCGCCAGCGTCCATGATTTCTATTTCTTTGAGCTTTCCCTGAATATCTCCCAACAGCATGCCGCGATATTTTTTCGCTGCTTATGCCACAGCCCTCTTATCTTTTGTTTGAGAACGGCGAAAGCAAAGAGCAAATCAAGCTGCGGTGTCTCACTTGAATAAAATAAAGGCATTTTAGGAATGCGTCATCATAGATGACTCCCCAGGTTTTTTTAAGCATCAGGGTATGAGCCGTCCTGTTGATTAATGGATTGTAAAGGGTGGCGGGCATAAGTTGTGCTTTGTTTGACTTGACATGCCACAATGTGGTCATTAAGATGTTTATACATACAATTTGAAGATGTTCGTTTTGTGACGCTAATTCCTGACAAACAGAGGTTGATATGAAAAAAAAGATAATTGCCTGTGTTTCGGTATTTTGGATACTTATTTTTGGATTCGTATTTAAGTCCTTTAGTTCGCAGGACGACAAAAACATTGTAACCATTTCACCCAGGGCAGCCTCAGATTTGATTACTCAAAAAAAGGGCGACTCTGATTTTGTCATTCTCGATATCAGAACGCCGGCCGAATTCAATGCGGGTCATATCCCCAATTCCATATTGATTGATTTTTATTCGAAAACCTTTGCAGAGAAAATACAACAGCTCGATAGGACAAAGACCTATCTAGTTTATTGCCGCAGCGGAAATCGTTCGAGGAGGTCTCTTGAATTGTTTAAAAAGCTGAAGTTCAGAAAAGTTTACCACATGGATTCCGGAATCATAGGCTGGAAATCAGAGGGATTGCCCATAATAAAGTAAGGATTCATTCTTTACCCCGTTGTTGTAAAATAACTCAGAAGGGGCAGGCATCAGGTACGGATAAAATCAAGCGAGCAGGTCATTTTGCCGTGTGGTTTATGTAACTGCGGGGCTTGCTGAACTTTCCACAAGGCCGCCGGATGTTTGCTGAAAGGACAAGTATATGAATAACCTGCCAATCGAATCATGCCCGGTTAATCTTTCCGATGAGGATATCCTTGAGGCAATGAAAGAAATCAGAGGGTATATAGACATAACGACTGGTGATTTTAAAGAGATTTATGGCCTGGCTTTTCGGCATGCTTTGAAACGGTTGAACCAATCAATAAGGGCGAAAGATGTTATGAGTAAAGATTTCATATCCGTTGGTAAAGACATGGATTTAAAGGATGTGGCAGATCTCATGAACCGCCATGACATATCAGGGGTGCCGGTTGTTGAAAAAGACAACACGGTTGTTGGGTTTATCTCTGAAAAAGATTTTCTGTTTCAGCTTGGCGATCAACGAACCCGATCCTTTATGGGAGTCATTGCTCATTGTCTGAAAAGCACGGGATGTATCGCATTGTCCATTAAGGATCGAAAGGCAAAAGATATTATGATAACCCCTGTGACGACGGTGAGGGAAGATGCTGTGATGTCGGAAATAGCCCTCTTGTTGACTGAAAAAAATATTCGCCAGTTACCGGTAGTGGATTCTTCTTGTGTTCTAAAAGGAATCATCAGCAGAGTTGACCTGGTTCAATCTTATTGTTCCTTTGAGTAAACCATGTGATGGCTTCAAGACGGTAGCTTTAGGGGCAAAGGGGCCGATGGTTTTTTTACATTCCCCGAGGGGGACAATAACTACAGGTAATTGAATATGGAATATATTAATAAAATGAAGGGCATATCGAAAAGCCCACCATCTGTTGATCTTTCTGAGATCCTTTGGTCGTGGATCGGCGCTTTTTTGGGAATCACTCCCATTGCTATCATAAACTATCATCTATTTACCGGAACCGATCTGGTCATGATAATAGGCTCTTTTGGTGCCTCTGGGGTTCTTGGCTACGGGGCGATTCGAAGTCCTCTGGCACAACCCCGAAATCTTATCGGGGGGCATGTAATTTCTGCGATTATCGGTGTAGCGGCATATAAAGTTATGCCTCATTATTTATGGCTTGCTTCGTCACTGGCCGTTGCAACAGCCATTGCAGTCATGCATGCGACCAAAACACTTCATCCTCCAGGTGGTGCCACCGCGTTGATCGCGGTGATCGGAGGGCAAAAAATTCATCATTTAGGCTACCTGTACGCGGTCATTCCCGTC
>JAFDFZ010000123.1 GCA_019309565.1 Deltaproteobacteria bacterium | reverse complement strand
TTTGTGTGGTAACCGCTGATGGGCCCTCACCACCCGCACCTTCTCGGGTACGGAGATCACGGCGGTTTTCGGCATCCAGCTCTGGGATCGAATACGGGATTCGATCCAAGGGCCGCTGAATACCCTTTCCCTGCCTGGCGGCGGGGCAGGTCCGATGGGAAGCGATGCGATGCGATCTGTAAGCACGCTGTCCGTGCAGGCCGAAAGGATATCCCTTGCATAGATCCAGTGCCCTTTTACCCCTGCCCGGGCTCGGATAACGATGGAAACGGCATGAGTTTTCGAATCATCGGCCGCATCGGCACGGTCAAAAACCGCTCCTCCCAGGAACACCGCATGAAGTATCAACGGCAAACAAATGCTGCCAGTTAAAACTTTCTTTATTTCTTTAAGCATCTTTTCGTTATCCCCCCATCCGGCACGGCTATCGGCGATTTCCGCCGGTGAAACCGGCTCATTTCGGGCGATTATCGTTTCACATTGTTTGCCATCTGCAGCATGTTGTCCGCTGTCTGCAAAGCTTTTGAGTTGGCCTCGTAAGCCCGCTGAACGATGATCATGGTTACCATCTCGTCAACTATGCTCACATTGGACATCTCAAGAAAATTGTTGGTAACGGTTCCAAAACCTTCGGTACCCGGTGTGCCTTCAATGGGATCTCCGGAACCTTCTGTAGGACGCAGAAGGTTTCTGCCGACTGCATAAAGCCCTGCCGGATTCGGAAAGGTGTAAAGGTTGATCTGTTCGGTCGCCAGTATGGTATCCCCTGAGCCGTACGCGGTCAGCGTTCCGTTTGACTGCAGGGTGATCAGCACCGTTTCTGCCGGAAGGGAAATTTCCGGCTGGAGTCGATCCCCATTGGCAGTGGTGATGTAGCCTTCACTGTCTAAGGTGAAGTTTCCCGCCCTGGTATAGAGCTCTTCATCTCCACTTAGAACTTTAAAAAACCCCTTCCCCTCAATGGCTATGTCCAAGGAATTTCCCGTTTCCACATAATCTCCCTGGGTGAAAACTTTCTGTACGGAAGCCGGCCTTGTTCCCATTCCCGCTTGGATCCCCACAGGTATTTGTCCGCCCCCTGGTGTGGGAGCACCTGCAATGAGCAGGGTCTGGTACATCATGTCCTGAAAGTTACACCGGCTTTTCTTAAAACCGGTGGTATTGGAGTTGGCAAGGTTGTTAGCACAAACATCAATACCCAATTGCTGGGCAGCCATTCCCGATGCTGCCGTCCACACGCCTCTAATCATTCGCTCCTCCGTTGGTTTGTGTATCAGGTTTTCCCGATTTCGTTGATAAGCTTTGAGTCCGTTTCATCGTACGCCTGTAACATCTTCTGATAGGATTCATAGCTTCGCAACGTTTCGATCATTCGCGTCATTTCAACAATCGTAGAAACATTCGGCATCTCCAGCGCTCCCTGAATCACCCTGGTGCCGCTGGCTGCGATCTCCTCTGGCTGCGGATCCTTATTCACAAATAAAGATCCGCCTTCTTTCACAATGTTGTCTTTGGAGGCGAAACTGACTACATCAAGCTTGCCCACCAGCTGGTTGTCCACGTGAATTTCTCCTGTTTCGTTGATTCGAATCTCCGTTCCATTGATAGTGATGGGGCCGGCTTCACCCAGCACTGGATCGCCATCCTGGGTTACAAGCTGATAGTCTTTATCTAAGGTAAATGTTCCGTTTCGCGTGTATCGTATTCCCCGATGGGTCTGCACCTTGAAAAAGCCATCACCATCAAGAGCCAGATCAAGATGGTTTCCTGTTTTTCGAAGATCGCCCTGGGAGAAATCGATGGTCATCTTGGCCTGAAAAAGCGCATCAAAGGACAAAACATCTGCTTTAAATCCCGTCGTGCTGGCATTGGCAAGGTGGTTGGTAATCATCTCCAGCTTTCTTTCCTGTCTCAACCCCCCTTGTACAACCTGTGTCATTTGAAGTATCATATCTCTTTCATATCCTTTCCGGCTGTTCAGGGATTTTAAAATCCGCTGTCAATTTCTGCTGTCAATTCTGCAATTAGCAATATGAATGCCAATAGGCCTCAATGGCAGATATCGGCTTAGTTCTCTGCTTTCGATTTAGGCAAAATTTTTAACGATATTAGATGGTTATTTGCAGATTGCGGGGCAATGATAAGTGTGGTTAACCCTTAAGATGCGGTGTGGAAAAAAATGCCTAACCAGGTTGTTTTTTCCTATTTAAAGAATAGACGAAGGCCAGCAGTTCTGCCACTGCAATATAAACACGGGGTGGAATTTGTTCGTCGATATCCAGTTTTGAAAGCACTTCTATAAGATCCGGGTCGTCTTTTACCGGAATTCCGTACATTTTGGCAAGTTCGATGATTTTATCTGCCACACGGCCGCTTCCCTTGGCGGTGACTTTGGGGGCGCTGTCTTTTTCCGGTCGATAACGTAAAGCGACGGCCTTTTTGCGGCCACTTTTCTTAGTCATGTGATATAGAACCCGAGTGGATCGTTCCAATTAATATGCTGGTATAGTGCAATATTGAGTTTGTTGGCCATTGAGTTTTTCCATGCGCAGCGGCAAGTATCAAAGTTGCCAAAAGTAATTTCACCCCAAACCGATCACAGCAGCGAACCTGCCGGTGGTTCCTTGTGCTCGATAAGAATAGAACAGTTCGCTCATGCATTCAGTACACATGTAACTGATACTGATGTGTTCTTTCAGCAACCCGGAACAGACCAGCTGGTCTGCGGTAATGGCCCAGAAATCGAAGCGATGGGAGCTGTCCTTATATTTCCAAAACCTTTCGGGAATATGCTGTCGGTAATTTCGGTATTCTGCACAGCAAGGCCCGAGAGACGGACCCACAGCCGCATAAAGGTTTTGCGGTAAGCATCCGAATATGGTTTTCATTTTCCCCACCGTAAGGCCAGCGATATTATTTATGGTGCCTCTCCACCCGGCATGAATATTGGCAACAACTTGCTTTTGGGGATCATATAAGAATACAACCTGGCAATCAGCCACTTGCACGGCCAAAAACCTGCCGGGAATATTTGTTATCATAGCATCGCCTGAAAGTGAAAAAGGTGATGCAATTGGCGTGCCGGATTCATCTTCCTTTCTAAAAATGAGTATATTGGTTCCGTGATTCTGATTGACGTAAAGCACCTGCTCTGCGCCGATGATCCGTTTAACGACATCTCTGTTTTTTCTAACAGCCAAATACTCGTCACCAAGCCCATAGCTAATATTCAAACTGGCATACGCACCTTTGCTGTACCCTCCGTGTCGGGTGAAAATCCCATGCCGAAGTTCAGGAAATCGTGTAAATATCGGATACCTGAACACAGGAACACCTTGATCTTCATCTCTTATCATCCCATCTCCCATGCAAGGGCATCCGCTTTTATTGTTGTATTAACTCAAGTTTTGCACCTTTAAATGCGTTGTAAAGCATTATAATGATGGTGTCGAATGAAATTTTTGGAAGGCAAAACAGGGGGCGAAACTTGAGTATTAATCTATCGATATTTTTTAACAATCTCATCGATGATCTGGGATGTGGATACATTTACCTTAATGGGCACCCGAACCACCCTGCCGCCGCCTGCTTTTACAATATCGGCTCCCACGATATCTGATTCCTGCCAGTCTTGCCCTTTAACAAGCACATCGGGGCTGACCGCCTTTATAAGAGCATAAGGATCAGGTTCATCAAACAGGGTAACGTAATCAACGCATTCCAGAGCCGCAAGGATCACAGCCCGCTGGTTCTGCACAACGATGGGGCGGTTTTCCCCCTTGATGGCTTTAACCGAAACATCGGAATTCAACCCTACGACCAGTATGTCCCCCTGGGACTTTGCACTGCCAAGATAGTGCACATGGCCTGCATGCAGAATATCAAAACAGCCGTTGGTAAAAACGATCTTTTTTCCAAGGTTGCGATATGAGTCAAGCTTCTCTGTGAGTGACTCTAAGGATAGAATCTTGTGTGAAACCAATTTCTCCCTCCTGTCTATGCTCTGGCCAAAGTGAGCACATCCACCCCCTGCGCCCCTGAAGCCAACAGAACCCTGGCGCACTCTTCCACGGTGGCTCCAGTGGTAAATACATCGTCCACAAGAAGTATGTTTTTCTCGGCTATCGCCTGTGCGTCTGTTATGGAAAATGCACCTCTGATATTCGCCCCTCTTTCTTTGCGGCTTAATCCCGTTTGCGGTGCAGTGCTGCGGATTCTAACCAGTATGTGTTTAATAACGGGGGGAACTGAAAAACCTGTATCGGAAAATTTGACCCAATTCTTCACAAGCAGATACGATTGGTTGAATCCACGGCTTCGGAAACGGGTAGGGTGAAGCGGCACCGGAAGAATCATATCGATTCTCTCCTTTTGCCAGAATCGATTATAAACCGAAAAAAGAGCTCTGCCCAGCGGTTTGGCAAGCTGAATCTTTCCCTCGTATTTGAAACGATGGACCAGTGTCATTAACGTGGCCTCGTAACGGCCCAATGCACGGGCAAGACGAAAGCTCCCATCTGCCTTGATACAGGCCTCACATAAGTGATCTTCTCCCTCCTCACTGTGGTATACCGCTGCGCATCGAGTACACATGGGTGAACGCACCGGTAAGAGCCCCTTCATGCAGTCAGCGCACACAAAGGGGATAAGCAGATCAATGGGCTGATCGCTGAAAGCCTCCATCGGGCGGGGGCCTGGGTGGAAAAATGACCTGCACACCAAGCAGCTTGTAGGGAAAACAGGGTCTATGATTGCTCTTAAGATGGCTCTCATCGAAACCTGTTAAGCATACAGGAAATATATTCAACCGATATTCTCGATAATCCTTTCACCGAACTCCGAACACCGCACCTCCTTTGCACCCGTTATCTGCCGGGCAAGATCATATGTGACAAATCCGGATTTGACAGTACGGCGCAGCGCGTCCCATACCGCAGAAGATGCTTCTTTCCACCCCATATGCTCCAGCATCATGGCGCCTGATAAAATCAGCGAACTTGGGTTTACCTTGTCCAGCCCCGCATATTTCGGTGCGGTTCCATGAGTTGCTTCAAATACCGCGCAATCATGTCCCAGATTCGCTCCGGGTGCCATTCCCAGCCCCCCCACCTGAGCTGCCAGAGCGTCCGATAGATAATCTCCATTGAGATTGGGCGTGGCGATTACATGAAATTCATCAGGACGCAGAAGCACCAGTTGAAACATCACATCGGCAATTCGATCTTTGATAACCACCTTTCCCTCCGGCTGCTTCCCGTTAAAAGATTCAAACAGCTCAGTCTCGGTAAGAGTTTTATCCGCAAATTTTTCACGGGCAACCTCATAACCCCATTTTCGAAAAGCCGCTTCCGTATATTTCATTATGTTTCCTTTGTGCATCAGTGTGACGCTGCCAAGATGGTTGTCTATGGCATATGAAATGGCTGCAGCAACCAGCTGTTTGCTGTTTTTTTCGCTTATGGGTTTAATGCCGATGCCTGCATCTTCGGGTACAGAGACCCCCATTTCGTCCTTAAGAAATGAAATGACGCGTTTTACCTCCCTGCTTTGCGGTTCCCATTCGATACCCGCATATACATCCTCCATGTTTTCACGAAAAACCACCATGTCCACCTTTTCCGGAGATTTCATTGGGCTTGGCACCGGATCGATGTATCGAACAGGGCGAACGCAGGCATACAGATTGAGCCTTTGGCGAATAGCGACATTCAAGCTGCGAATACCACCTCCCACAGGAGTCGTCATTGGGCCTTTGATGGCGATCACATGTTCTTTAATGGTATCAAGTGTTGCAGAGGGTAACCATTCGCCTGTTTCCCGATATGCCTTCTCTCCGGCAAGCACCTCCAGCCAGGAGATTTTTCTTCTGCCCATGTATGTCCTTTCAACCACGGCATCGATGACCCTTCGGGTTACCCTCCACACATCCGGGCCGATCCCGTCGCCTTCAATAAAAGGAATGATCGGGTAGTCGGGAACATTGAAAGCACCGTCGCTGGAGATGGTAATTTTGCTGGGTTTAATCATGACAAACTGCTCCTTTCGCTAATTGAACGTCTCGAAGTTTTTCTTTCAAAAATTTACGTCAATGGTCTTTAATCGGTTCAATCTCATGTCTTTGTCTGAACATTTCGTACATAGCCACCGCACCGGCCACCGAGGCATTCAAGGAGTTTACGGTATGGGCCTGTGGGATAGATACCAGTATATCGCAGTGGCGTTTTACGAGCGACCGGATGCCTTTTTCTTCCCCTCCCACCACCATTCCGAGGGGAACCTTTAAATCCGTTGTGTAGATGGAAGCTTCTGCCGCATGATCCAGGCCCACGATCCACAGCCCCCTATGTTTTAAAGTTCTTATTGCATGGATCATATTGGTTACTTTGCACATCCGAATATGTTCCAGCGCACCGGCAGAAGCTTTTGAAACCGCAGCTGTCGGCGAGGCGGATCGATCCCTGGGTATGAATACCGCACCCATGCCCACACATAATGCGGTTCGAATCAGAGCACCCAGATTTTGCGGATCAACCATATGATCGACAAGCAGCACCGCCGGTGGATTTGGCTCAGAATAAAACGAGTTAAGAATTTGAGATATCTCAACGAAGGGGTATGCACTTACAGTTGCACAAATCCCCTGGTGATGTTCAACGCCTGCTGTGCGTCTTAATGTTTCAGGTGATACTCGTTGCACAGATATGTTACGAGATTCAGCAAGGCCTACCGTCGTGTCTATCCTCTTGCTGGTCCTTCTTTCAGAAACATAGACTTTGAAGATCTTCCTTCGCCCGGCCTTGATTGCCTCCCGGACGGAATGGATTCCATAGAGGACGTCGGTTTTCACGATATGCGATCTTTTTTCTTCTCTCGCCTTTCGGTCATCCCCTGAGCGGATCGATCAGATTCTATAATGGATACCAGTTTATCAAGGGCTTTGTCCAGATGGTCGTTTACGATCACATGCCGGTAACAATCTTTTTTTGCCATCTCTTTTTCCGCTGCGCTCAAACGTCTTTTGATCTCTTCAGGGCTGTCCGTACCCCTTGATTCCAAACGCCGCCTGAGTTCCTCTAAAGAAGGGGGCATGATGAAAATGGTAACTGCCTCCGGGTATCGCCTGGTGATTTGAGATGCACCCTGCACATCGATATCCAGCAACACGTCGTTGCCAGCGGCCAGCATCTGCTCAATGGCCTTGGCTGATGTCCCGTAATAATGGCCATGAACCCGCGCCCATTCGGCCCATTCACCCCTGGCAATCCCCCTTTTGAAACTCTTCTCATCGATAAAGTGATAGTCAATACCATTTTGCTCATCAGGACGAGGTTTGCGGGTTGTATACGACACCGAATATCGAATATCGGGTATTCTACTGCGCACAGCCCTGCAAAGTGTGGTTTTCCCACCACCCGATGGAGCGGAGACAACGAATAGACGGCCTGACACGTTCGGTTCGACACGCTTAGGTTTTAAGGACCTTCCATCTTTCATACCGATCTCTGGAGCCCTTCAAGGGCGGAAAACCGCTGGGATATCGTCTCTGCCTGAATGGCCGAAAGGATTATATGATTGCTGTCCATAACAATGATTGCTCGTGTCCTGCGGCCATGGGTAGCATCCACAAGGCGTTTGTCATTTTTGGCTTCGTCTTTCAGCCGCTTCATCGGAGCAGAGTTGGGGGAGAGAATTGCAACCACCCGATCGGCCACCACGGTGCTTCCGAAACCGACATTCAATAGATTTTGTTGATCCATGTTGCCTCCTTTTTTTCCAGACCAACCTGCCGTATACAAAATTGCTAATATGACTTATCGACTCGACGACTCTGGGGCTTTGCCCATTGCCGGTCATCATTCCACGTTCTGTACCTGCTCCCTTAGCTTCTCAAGCTCTGCTTTTACGCTCACAACCATATGGGAGACCTTTGCATTGCCGGACTTAACTCCCATGGTATTGAATTCCCTGGTAAACTCCTGAAGAAGAAAATTGAGTTTTCTGCCTGAGGGTTCCGGTGCCTGCATGATATCCCGGAACTGCATCAAATGACTTTCAGCACGAACAATTTCCTCGGAAATATCGCTTCTATCTGCAATAAAGGCCGCTTCTTGTGCGATCCGTCCGTTATCGATCTCAACTATCCCTTCTGTGAGTGCGGAGATTCGACCCTTAAGCTGTTCCCGATAATGAGGTAGCAAATCGGTAGATGCTGTTTTGATCTGTTCGATCTTTTTCTCGATATACGTCAATCGTTCCAGGAAATCCCGGACGATGAAATCCCCCTCTTTCTTTCGCATGGCATTGAGGTTTTCCATGGCATGCTCCATGCACTTCTGAACAACGGGCCAACAGGCGGCCGAATCCTTTTGGGCTTCCAGCACTCGCATAATCCCCCCCTGGCTCAACAGAAAATCCATGGACAACTCACCGGAATCCGGAAATATCGCTCTTAGCCGTTCGGCTGCCGCCTTATAAGCCTTTGCACGGGGCATATCGATTTCGATTTCATAATCCGGATCAGAGGCGTCGTGAATCTGAATGGTGATTTCCACCCGCCCTCTGGTAAGCTGCCGGGAGATCAGCGATCGAATTTGCTCTTCCATGGAAGCATAACCATGTGCAAGCCGTATCTGAATATCGAGATACCTGCCGTTGAAAGTGCGTATTTCCGCGGAAACCGTGAAGGGATCGATTGATATTTCTGCGGAACCATATGCGGTCATACTTTTGATCATCCTCGAGTCCTCTTCGTTTTCACATCAAATACATATTTTTTTCTTACCCTTTGAAGAAAAGAGGTAAGGTTATGATGTGCATAATCGGGGTATGTCCAGGGCAGAGTTTCAAACATTCCTTTGCGGTACAGCAGGGTAAGGTCTGCATATATTCCTTGACCCAGATAGATTCGGTGGGAGAAGTCTTTACAGGTAGCCAGCACGAATCGTTCGTGGGTCAGAATACCGGGGTCCAGATTGACCCGTCTCTTTCCGTCCCTTGCATGAAGCTGCTCGATGCGGTTGGTTGTGATTTTGATATCCGCCAGGCTGCCTTGCTCCACATGGGATTTAAACGATAAAACGCGCCGGAAAAGTGGTGAACCCATTTCAGGTTCGTAATAGCCTGTAAAGTCGAAAGGAAACCACGGGCTTACCAGGTCAATCGCTCCGAAGGTCCCGGCGAGGTGCTCTGCTACCGCACCAAGCAAGTCCATGTCTTTCATGAACATGCCTACCACGAGTTTTGCCGATTTGGGCGGTTTAGGAACACTCATGCAGATGGCACCTACATATCGAGCATCTGTTCCATCATTCTGCTAACCATCAAGAGGTTTTGCTTCGTCTATTAGCATGATGGGGATATCATCTTTTATTTCGTATAGCAATTTACAATTATCGCAGATAAGTCCATCCTCTGTTTCATTCAGATAGATATCACCTTTACACTTCGGGCAAGCCAGGATATCTAACAGTTCCTTGCTTATGGGCATATGCTATTCCCCCTTTCCTTTGGGCTTTGTTGTTTGAAGAAAAACGGTTAATAAACGTGTAAACCCCGTTAGAGAACGATGTTCTCTAACGACTATAGATGGTGGCATTAAACCACCATCTGTAAGGAATTGCCTATACCACCGACAAGAGTCGGTGGCTTTCTCTAACGGGGTAAAGGTACCGAATCGTGCGTATTGGATTTTATTACAATATGGATTATTTAAAACCATGGATGCGTTATCGCCAGGGCAAGGTTTATACAAACTATTTGACCTCATAACAAAATTAAACGAAGCTTGCAAAATAAAATGGCAAAACGTTTACTCATCATTCGCTGGTCGGGTATGGGAGATGTGATCATGACCCTGCCTGCGGTAAATTGGCTTAAGAATCACCTTCCGGATGCCTACATCTGTTATTTCACAGAACGAACATTAGCAAAAATCCCTGAAAAATCAGGGCTTGTTCAGCGCGTTGAGACAATCGACCGAAGGGCTTTTCGATCTGTAAAACACCTTTTCAAGGCTACCGTAGAAACCATGGCAACCATGAACAGGCTGCGCAAAAGCCGGTTTGATATGGTGTTTGATCTTCAGGGCTTCGGTGAAACATCGGTTCTGGCTTATCTTACAGGCGCTCCGGTTCGCGTTGGCCGTATCAAGAACTCCGCCCTGAGACGACGGTTGTACACCGTTGCGATACAGGCAGACTGGGAGCGTGAACATAGGTCCATGTACTTTATGCGAGCGATTTGTGAAGCGATCGGGGTTTCTCCGCCAACATCGGTGCAACCACCCTGGTTACCGAAATTGCGAGAAACCATCGACCTGTCGGTGCCGCGAATCGGTTTAAACCTTGGAGCCTCAACCCAGCGAAGACGCTGGTCGGAACAAAACTTTTTCCGCCTGGCCGACAACCTATCCAGTAAGGGGATGATAATACGAGTTTTTCTGGGGCCACAGGAATCGTTCCTGTTTCCCACTGTAAAAAGAATGTGCGACTTATATGGATGGGAGTTGGCGGCATTCGATGATATTGAGGCTCTTATTCAAGCCTTATCGGAATGCCGTGTGTTGATTTCAAACGATACCGGGCCCGGTCATCTTGCCGCCGCACTGGGAATATCTGTGATCACCCTGTTTTCAACGGGCGCTCCTCAAAACGTGAGGCCTCTGGCGAAAAAAGCAAAATGGTTTAGAAATGAAAAAGATATCAATCGGATTGCGGTCCGGGAAGTGGAAAATGCCTGTTTCGAGCTGCTTTCACAGACTGAGCCCTGAGAGCATGTTTCCTTTTATTTTCTTTCGAGCCGATTGAGGAATGTCTTTGATTCGCCATCTCCGATGAATCCACAACCAGTTGTCCGGTGCCATCTTTATGTGAGCTTCGATAATCCGGTTGAACAGGGCCGTTGTTTCAAC
>JAFDFZ010000279.1 GCA_019309565.1 Deltaproteobacteria bacterium | reverse complement strand
CGTGGATGATCCACTGAACTATCCGAACGAAAAGCCCGTCGGCAGCGGGCCGTTTAAATTCGAATACTGGGATCGCGGCCGCGAGCTGAAGCTAAGCGCCTTTAAAGAACATTTTAATCCTCCTAAATGTGCCGGAAACCTTATGATAGTATACGGAAGCCATGACGCCATGGCAGTGGCCATCGAAAAAGGCGAATGCGATCGGACTCGTTATATTCTGAAACCCAGTCTAATGGAGGACCTTAATAAAGTGAAAGGTTGTGTGGGGAAATCTTACCCAAGCCACGGGTTTTACGATTTAAGCTACCACACCCGGCGCCCCCCTATGAATGACCCGGCGTTCAGGAAGGCCATTGCCCATGTGTTGCCAAAAGAGTTGATAAAGGACGCTGTTCTAAGCGGTCACGCCACCCTGGGGGGCTCGGTCATAGCTCCTGTAAACAAATTCTGGCACAATGCATCTGTTAAACCGTTTCCTACAGATATCCGGATAGCCAAAAAGATCCTGGCACAAGCAGGATATACTTGGGATAAGAGGGGCAAACTCCATTACCCCAAGAAATAATCTATTAAAAAATACATCACCGCAGGGAGGCGGCTTGCGCCTCCCTTTTTTCAAGTGTCAAACCATGCGAGAGTTTCTAATCAGACGCACTTTCTATACGTTGTTCACCATATTTGCAGTGGCAACGATTCTTTTTTTCATCTTCAGTATGCTGCCCGGAGACCCCACAGCCCAGGTTATCAGCCCGGCTCTTGATGAAGTTGCCCAGGCCAGGCTGAAGGAAGCTTTCGGGCTGGATAAGCCTCTTTATGTCCAGTATGTCTTATATCTTAAAAATATCATAACTCTTGACTGGGGTCGGTCTTTTACCACATCAAAAAAAGTGTTCGACATGCTGCGCTACCGTTTATGGAATACTATTTTTTTAATGGGAGCGGCCATGTGTTTCACGCTTGTGGTGGGAACGGGCCTCGGTATAATCATGGCCTGGCGAAGATCAGGGCCTCTTGATATCGGAGCGACCATTGGTGCATTAGTTCTGCAATCTGCGCCCCCGTTCGTTACCGGTATTTTGTTGCTCATAATTTTAAGCTACCGGCTGGATCTTTTTCCCACAGGAGGCATGCATACTGCTGGAATGCGCCTTGGCACAGGTATCCAGATCCTTTTTAACAAGGATTTCTTACACCACCTTGTTTTACCAACACTTACGGTTGCCTTCTATTATCTGGCCACCCCGATGCTTATCATGCGCGACAGCATGCTTGAAGTACTCGGCAGCGACTTTATCGAGCTTGCCAGAGCAAAAGGGCTTGAACCCAGGGTTGTTATGATAAAACATGCTGCGCGCAATGCGCTGCTGCCTTCGATCATGGTGGGATTTGCCATCGGCGGTCAGGTAATCGTCGAGCAGGTGTTTTCATGGCCCGGCATGGGCCAGTTGATGGTGGAGGCTGCATCCACCCAGGATTATCCAGTGGCTCAGGCCACTTTTCTTATCCTGGCTTCCGTTGTTATTGTGGTGAATTTCCTGTCCGATATTTCCTATTGTTATCTTGATCCACGAATCTCCATTACAGGCCAGGAAAATTAAAAGGAGCAAGTAAAATGAAGATTACCGGTCTTGAGTTGTTTGAGATTTCAATACCATTTGCCAAGCCCTATAAACTTTCCAAGGTTTTACGGCACACGCTATGACGCGGTTGCGGTAATCTTTAAGGTCTATACCGATCAGGGCATCGTAGGGCTGGGGGAGGCTGATCCGTTAAACCCGTTTACGGAAGAGACCCCTGCCTCGGTGATGGTGGTAACAAGGGATGTAATAGCCCCGAATCTCCTCAATCAGAATGCTCTTGATATGGCAGGGCTGGAATACCGGCTGGATCGGGCTGTCAACGGTAACCTCACGGCCAGGGGCGCTGTTAATATGGCGCTGTTTGATATCGCGGGTAAGGCAAACAACATTCCAGCCCACCTTATGCTTGGAGGCAGGGTTTGTGATAATCTTACAATCTTCAGAGGCATAGAAAGCGGAACTGCCCAGGAGGATGCCATCGCCATTGAGCAGGAGATGGAAAAAGGCTTTCACCGCATCATGATCAAGATGGGAGCTTCGAACATATCAGATGAGATTAAGTGCATGATTTCAGCAATGGACAGGTTCGGCGATCGCATCCGCTTTATAGTCGATGCCAACCAGGGCTGGGATGTGACAGAAGCTTTGACGTTTGTAGAAAGAACAAAAGATTACAGCCCTGAGCTTATCGAACAGCCGATCCATCGCAGAAACATCGAGGGCCTGAAGCGTATCAAAGATCGCTGCTGCTGCTGTCTGCTGTCCGCAGATGAGAGCCTGGTGACCATTGATGATGCAACAGCGCTGATACAAAAACAGGCTGTAGATGTGTTCAGTCTGAAAGTTTCCAAAAACGGGGGGCTTAAAAAAACTAAAGAAATTGCCGTTGTGGCAGAGGCCTTTGGAATTAAGTGCTTGATGAACAGCATGCTTGAATTTGGCATAACCCAGGCCGCTTCCCTGCAGGTAGGGTGCACATTGACGAACCTTGTGGATTTCGGTTATGCCTATGGCTCGGTACGCAGAATGTCGGATGATGTAACCGATTTCGGACAGAACATCTCCGGTGGTTAACATTATCGGTACGCAGAATGTCGGATGATGTAACCGATTTCGGACAGAACATCTCCGGTGGTTAACATTACAGCGGACATAACCCCGGTTGAAACCATGAGTCTGCTTTACGCAACGCGGGCTCTTGAACCGGGGAAAGTCGTGATAAAAGGTATAAAGAACAATCTGCCTGTTGCCGCCTTGCCTGCTGCTAGAACACAGGTTTTTATAGACAAGATAGCACCGGTATTTCCGCAGATGGTGGCTCCTGAAAGTGTTCTTGTGACCAGCCTGAACAACCTAAACCCCATAGTGCATCCTCCGATGGTTATCTGCAATGCAGGAAGAATCGAGGCTACCGGCGGCAGGGGCTGGAACCTTTACGGTGACGGGGCAACGGAATCTGTGTGCAAGATGATGCTGGCAATGGATTCGGAGAGAATGGTGCTGATGGAGCATATCGGTATTAAAGGGATCACTTTTAAAGAGGCTTTTGAGCAGTTGTACAACGATTATTCCCTTGGAGGAGAGTCCATGACATTGTCTGAAACGCTGAGGAAAAGTCCCATTCACGCAAATCCAGCCTTTTCAGCTCCAGACAGTGTGGACAGCCGCTATCTTGCTGAAGACATTCCTTTCGGGCTGGTACCGTTGTCATTGATAAGTCGAATGTACGATCTTACAACCCCAACCATCGATGCGGCCATTCAGATTGCTTCGGTAATGCTGGAACGAGACTATTTCAAAGAAGGGCTCACTCCGGAAAATCTTGGAATCGAGGCAATGACCCCTGAGGAACTAAGATCATCTGTAATCTGATATTCGCATGGAGGTGTGGTCAGAATGCGATTATACCGAATACGGGAAATTTTTGTAAGCCAGGTAAAGATCATCACCCGACATCGATTCGGAAACTTTGGGGCTGTGGTTTTGCTCTTTTTCGGTCTGGTCGGTCTGTTCGCCCCTTATCTTGCGCCCCATGATCCATGGGAATCCTTGAGAGGAGCAGACGGCAAACTGGCCATGCTCAGACCACCGTGCCTGGAATTTCCCCTGGGCACCACCATGATGGGAAGAGACATATTGAGTCAGATGATTCAGGCCACCCGCACAACCGTTATTATCGGGCTGGTCTCCGGGTTGATATCCATTCTTATCGGGGCAAATATCGGGCTGCTGTCGGCTTACTACGGCGGCAGACTGGACGAGATAATGATGCGCTTTACGGACATTATATACGGGATGCCGTTTCTGCCTTTTCTTATCGTACTGATATCCCTTTTCGGTCGCAACCTTTGGTATGTCATAATCGCCATCTGCTGCATCATCTGGCGAACCTCGGCCCGTGTGGTAAGAGCCCAGGCTCTTTCCATCCGTCAGCGCCAGTTCATACTTGCCGCCAAAGCAAGAGGTTGCAGCGATATCCGCATCATTTACGGCCACATTATGCCAAACATTCTGCCTCTGATGCTTCTATATACTGCTTTTAATATCGCATGGTCTGTGTTGGCCGAAGCAGGGGCAAGCTTTTTGGGCTTTAGTGATCCCAATCACCTGACCTGGGGAGGAATGCTCTATAACCTTTGGATTTCTGGAAAGATACGGGTTGCCTGGTGGTGGTTTGCATGGCCGTCTATTTGCATCATACTGCTGGTCAGCGCTCTTGTGTTTATCTCCCGCGCCTATGAGGAGGTTGCAAACCCCAGGCTCAAACAGCGATAACGGAACAGATTTCCCTCTATGTTATTGAATGTAAAAAAACTAAAAACCCATTATCAGACCGAACAGGGAGTGGTAAAAGCAGTAGACGGTATTTCTCTTGCCATTGCAGAAAACGAGGTCTTCGGGCTGGCCGGCGAGTCGGGCTGCGGCAAATCCACCACCTGTCTTGCCATTGCAAAACTGCGCGATCCCACAGACGGCAGCATTCTGTATAAAGGAACAGACATCTCCCGGATAACCGGCCAAGAAATTAATGATTACCGCAGTGAGGTGCAGATTATTTTCCAG
>JAFDFZ010000122.1 GCA_019309565.1 Deltaproteobacteria bacterium | reverse complement strand
TAAGTTTCCAAAACATATTGACTTTTACAACGGCTGGTGATCAGATTCAGCTCTAAGTATGGACTTCCAGTAATTTTCGGTGAATTTCGGCCCGAAATTTTATTCGACTTAAGATCCATTGCCTGTCCTTTGGTAAAATAGAGTGCAAAACTTAAGTAGAATGCCTACAATCCGTACTATTGGAGCCGATGTCCTGCTCGATGTCAGACGCATTTTTTTGCGAGTTCCACCCGCCTTAAAATGCGATTATTCGGCAAACGGACTTCCTACTTTCACAGGGCATTTCTGATGGATCTTATACCTTAAATACAGGAGATTAAATGATGTCGTCACAAAAGGTTGGGCTGTTGAGTCCCGGAGACATGGGACATGTGGTGGGGCGCGTTATTTCAGAAAACGGGATGCCGGTCATCACCTGTCTTGATGGAAGAAGTGACCGGACACGTTCCCTTGCCCGGAAAGCCGGAATAGAACCTGTTAGCACTTACGAAGACTTGGTTCGGGAAGCAGATCTGATTCTCTCTATCCTGGTTCCTGCAGAGGCTGGTAATGCCGCCGAAAGGGTTTGTCGTGCGCTTCAGCGTACCGGTGAGCACGTTGTGTATGTGGATTGCAATGCTGTTGCCCCGAGCACTGTAAAGTCCATCGGAGCTTTAGTCGAATCCGCAGGCGGCCGTTTTGTTGATGCGGGAATCATCGGGCCGCCTCCCAGGAAAAAGGGGACAACCCGGTTCTACGCATCCGGCAGGGAGGCCGCGCAATTTGAAGCACTGAACGCATATGGGTTGGATGTGCGTGTTATCGGCTCTGAGATCGGCCAGGCTTCCGGTATGAAAATGACCTATGCCGCCCTGACAAAAGGCACAGCCGCTCTTTCGACCGAATTGCTCGTTGCGGCCTGGAAAATGGGTTTGTTTGAAACCCTTAAAGAAGAGTTCTTGTTGAGTCAACGGGCCCGGTTTGAAGTGATCGAACAGTGGCTGCCGGCCCTGCCGCCGAAGTCGAGGCGATGGGTCGGGGAGATGGAAGAAATTGCAAAAACATTTCAGGAGCTGAATCTGACACCGAAGATTTACCAGGGAGCAGCCGATGTCTACCGCTTCGTCGGTGAGAGCGAGCTTGCTGAGGAAACCCCGGAGACACGGGATAAAAGCCGAACCCTTGACCAGGTGATCGAAATCTTGGCAGATACCTCGGAGAAGAGCTCATAGGGGTGCGGTGTCCGTGATCATAGAAGCGAAAAACCGGTGGTTGGTCCTGTTTGTCTTTATGATCGCACACGGGGTCAACGATGGGTTTCTATGGATTCTACCACCCCTTTTGCCTGCGATTCGAGAGCATTTCCAGCTCTCCTATACCGAGATGGGTGCCTTTTTGACTGTGTACCGATTTGTGGGCAATGTCTTCCAGGCTCCCGCGGCTTATCTCGTACACCTTGCGTCCATTGCCATTGTTTTGGTTTCCGGCCTGCTGTTGATGTCCGCAGGGATGTTTGTGGCCAGCTTGAGTCCCACTTATGCCGCACTGGTTTGGATATCTACGGCAGGAGGCGTCGGCAGATCCACATACCATCCGCTTGCGGTGACGATTTTATCCCGTATTTTCGGCAGACAGGCTTTTGGCCGTGCCATGGGGTTGCACTTGAGTGGAAGCCAGATCGGCATGGTCGTTGCTCCTTTTATCGTCGGGCTGTTGCTGAGTAGATACAGCTGGCGCTTACCACTTCAGCTGTGGTCATTGTTGGGTGTATCGGCGGGGTTGATGCTGTTTCTTTTCCTTCGGAATCAGCAATTGGACCTCCAGATCAGAGGCAAATCCCTGGGTTGGCCCTTTTTTTCAAAGCCAATGGGTATTTATCTGCTGGCTTCCGGTACCTGGGGAATCGCTCAAAGCGGATTTATGGCATTTCTTCCATTGTTTTTGGTCGACCAGCGAGGATACAGTACCGAAGCAGCTGCAGCGGTTTTTGGAATCATGTCTTTTTCAGGTGCTGTTTGCCGCCCGTTTTTAGGGGCGCTTATGGATTGGATGGGGCGGAGAAAGCCCGTTGTGATCGGCGGGTTTCTGATATCGGCCATTTCGATCCTCATTCTCATTAACGTTCAAACCTCGTGGATGCTTTATGGTTCGGTAGGTCTGCTGGGCATATTCGGCTCCGGGCATGCGGGATTGGCAGATACGTTCATGATAGAAATGATACCTTCCCACCGCAGGGAAGAGACGCTTGGGTTCATATACACGCTTCGAATGGGCGTATCCTCTCTATCTCCCGTTATTGTGGGATTCGTCTCGGAGCAAATCTCTTTTTACAATTCCTTTTTATGTTTGGCGGCACTCGGTGGCCTGGCAGCCCTGTTGATTTCTTTTGCAGCGGAGAGACCGGTGGAATCGTAATCTTGAAGTCAGCTGAGTTTGACTTTGGTTTGAATTCTTCCATCTGCCCCCTGTAGCTTGCCGCCTTGAAGTCGGTAAGCGGTTTACTCCATTTGCGTTTCAGTGTACAATGAGCCCTATTTTCAACTGGAGAATCATTTGCTTTCAATGGGGAAAGGGCTTAATTTTCGATCTTGTTTGTAAAAAATAAATGATTATATATTAGGCACTGTTGAAAAGGAGGTAGCGATGTATTCAAAAACGGTGATGGACCATTTCAGGAATCCACGAAACGTGGGGGTAATCGAAGACGCCAATGGTGTCGGAGAGGTTGGAAACCCGTTATGCGGCGATATGATGACCATTTATCTCAAGATAAACAACGAGCATATCGAGGATATCAAATTTCAGACCTTTGGATGCGGCTCGGCAATTGCGGTGTCCAGCATGATTACTGAAATCGCAAAAGGGAAAAGCATTGAGGAAGCAAAGGCGATTACAAATAAGGACGTGGCGGAAGCGCTGGATGGATTGCCGAAAAACAAGCTCCATTGCTCCAATCTGGGTGCCGATGCCCTGCAGGCAGCCATAAAAGATTACGAAGATCGAAAGGCCGGTAAACTTAAAAAGGAGCCTGTGCGAAAGGATGCGCATGAACATTCCCATGGGGATAAATGTTACTGTCCTTACTGCGATGCGGAAATCACGGACGATGCGGAGTTCTGTGAATCGTGCAAAACAGAGATCCAGATTGAAAACTCGGTTCCGCGCACTTAATGGAGGGTCTATATTCAATGAACTATACGTACCTGGACCACATATCGGCAAATCCGCTTCTTGCTGAAGTAAAAGAGGCGATGATCGCGGCTATCCATAAAGATTTTTGTAATCCTTCAAGTCAACACACCCCTGGCGAGCAAGCTGCTGAGGCGCTGGAAAAGGCTCGTACCTCCGTGGCGGATCTGATCAACGCTTCTGATCCCAAGGAGGTTGTTTTTACCTCATGCGGAACGGAATCCGTCAATCATGCCATCAAGGGCGTTGCCTTAGCTAATGCAAAGAAGGGCAAACACATCGTCACATCCAATATTGAGCACAATGCGGTGATTCGAAGCCTTAGGCGATTAAAAGCCATGGGCTACACCGTAACTTCGGTTTCAGTGGATGGGTTTGGTAGAGTAAAACCAGAAGAAGTCGCCGATGCGATCAAGGATGATACGATGCTTGTTTCTATCATGCACAGCAACAATGAAGTGGGCACCCTGCAACCGGTTGAAGAGATCGCAAGAATTACAAAAGACAGAGGAGTTCTTTTCCATTGCGACGCCGTGGACTCAGTGGGGGTGGTCCCTGTTGATGTTCAAAAAATAGGTGTCGATCTGCTCAGCTTTGCATCCAATCCATTTTATGGCCCCACCGGGGTGGCAGGACTATATATTCGCCGTGGTACTCATATCTTTCCGCTTCTTGACGGCGGTATTCAAGAGAATAATAAGCGCGCAGGTACCGCAAACCTTGTTGGTATTGTCGGGATGGGGGTTGCGGCTGAATTCGCAAAAAAGGACATGCCAAGACGCATCGAGCATGTCAAAAGGCTCAAGGAGATGCTATTAAGGGAGTTGCCGCACCATATCGAGGAGTACCTTATCAACGGACACCCGCAACAGTGCCTTCCGAATCTGGTGTCGATCTCCATTAAGTATATCGAAGGTGAAAGTGTGGTTCTGATGCTTGACGATGAAAAAATCGCCGTGTCAACCCGTTCCGCTTGTGCCACGGGATCACTTCGATCATCCCATGTGCTGCAGTCCATTGGACGTGATTATGCTGATGCACAAGGTACCCTTATCGTCACTTTCGGGATCGAGAACAGCGAAGAGGATGTCCGCCGGTTTCTGACAGCCTTGAAGATGGTGGTGGAAACCTTGCGGAAAATTTCACCCCTGTATAAGAAAGCGTCGACGGGATAGGAGGTTTTACGGGATAAAGTCCGGTTTTTCGTTCGTTCCCGTGCTTCAAAGTGTTGACGATTCGGCTTACGACCTGACTTTCACCGGGAATTGCCGGTGAATTTCCTTTTTTTGTGTTATCGGAAGGCCCCCCTTGCCGTAATGGGCCAGAGGCATTCCACGCGGTTGTTTCTTATGCCCACATACCAGTCAAACAGATTGACCGTAGGATCGCAATGACCGGGGATGAGCTTTAACTTATCTCCAATCTTCAGATCGCGTTGCGGATCGTTTAGTTTAAGAGTTCCATGTTCATCGGATGCACGCGTGTATTGGACATCTTCCATGCCGTATATAAGCGGCATCCCTGAATCTATGGAAACGGCCTTATGACCGGCATCCAGCACGGCACGATCCCGGGTCGGTCGACTCATGATCGTTGAATAGACAAACAGGCTGTGCTCGAATTCATTAAGCGGCTGTCCGTCTTCTTTCAAGTTTTTCGCGTAATCCACATCCATAAATATATAAGAGCCCGCTTGAAGCTCGTCAAACACCTTGCTTGTTCCTTCCAACCGATAGGTGCCCGTTCCCGCCCCGGTGACGGTCCTGCATTTAATGCCATTTGCTTCCAGAACAGCTTTGGTTCTCCTCACGCAGTCCACGGTATATCGGATGGCCTCTTTTCGCTGCTCGGGAGTGCGTTTATGTTGAGCCCTGCCATGGTAGGCCTGCAGGCCGGCAAAACAGAGCCCGGGGGTTTTTTGAATCTGTTTTGCCAGTTTTAGAACAGGCTCTCCAGGATCCAATCCGCATCGTGGCGTTCCCACATTTACTTCCACAAAAACCGCAAGGTTTATGTTGTTGGCCTGCGCGGCGGCTGCATATGCCGAGAGGTGAATAGGATCGTCCGCACAGACTGCAATTGTCGCCTGTTTGGCCAACGCTATCAATCGTTCAATCTTGGATTTACCCACGATTTCATTGGTTATATGCACGTCGCAAACACCCCCGTAAACCATTGCTTCGGCTTCGCCGACCTTCTGGCAGCAGACGCCCACCGCTCCGGCTGCCATCTGTTTCAATGCAATGACAGGGCATTTGTGTGTCTTAGCATGCGGTCGCAGACGAACCCCCATTTGTCGGACCGCTTCCGCCATTTTTTTCAGGTTACGTTCAAATGCATCAAGATCGATCAACAGGGCCGGTGTGTCGACCATTTCCAGTGGGATACCGATTTGTGCCGGCGGGGTATGCAGTTGCATGGAATTCCTTTCCTTTATCAAATATCAAATTTCGCCTTGCCGCTGAAACATGGACAGGCTTTCTTTAAAAGAATGATATCGTGGTGTCAAGGGCATATCGGTTTGAGTCGTTTTTCAACAACGGGATTTGCCGAGAATTGCTGGGTCTTTCCTTTTGATTTGCCAATTTGGTGTTGCTTATATAAAATATTATACAGTTTAATCGAATCATTCGAAGGCGGATAAAGATCTTGTGGAAAGGGGAAGATTCTGTGCTGATATTTGATTTCGACGGCGTGCTTATGAATTCCATTAAAGAGATTACCGTAACAGCCTATAATGCGGTAACCGGCAAACTGGTGACAGGGATCGAATATATTCCCCGGGAAGTTGTGCGCATGTTTCAACAAAATCGATTCCATGTACAGGCCATCGGGGATACGCTTTGCTTGATGCGCTGGTGTATGGAAAACCGAGGCGGTGACCCCAATCAAATTCTCACCAAAGAGCAGTATAGTTTGATCGTGCGACAAGAGCCCGAGCCGCCTGTTGATCGGACAAAACGATTTTTTAGCACAAGAGCGGCATTCATCAAAAAGGATGAAATGCGTTGGCTGTCTCTCAACGAACCGTATCGACCGCTGTGGGAAGAGCTTTTAAAGCTTACCCCTGAACGTGTGATTTTGCTGACCAATAAGAACCGAGATGCGGTCATGCGGCTATGCAGACATTTCGGGATGACTCTTATTGAAGAAAACGTCTATTCAGGAGATGAGGGTGTCAGCAAATTCGATAATCTGCGTAAAATCCACAAGCGATTCAACCGCCATCCGTATGACTTCATAGATGACTCTTTGAAGAACCTGAGAGATTTGGATCGGCATTTTAATAAGCAAACTGTGTTTATAAGACCGATGCTGGCTTTGTGGGGATATACCGGACCACGGGACGGGCTTCTGGCCCGCAAGGCAGGCTATACAACCTTTAATCAGCATGAGTTCATCGCTTTTATTAAATCCGAGCCGTCGGTTTCGCTCACGATGGGATTGCATTGAAGATCATGCGGCCCTGTTCTGGCAAGATCCTCAGACGGGGTCAGCCGGCAATTCTTTGGTGAACCCCCTTGATGTAAGACGATTTAAAAGGCTCAGCGGTCAGGTACTGATAAGAAAATTTGATTCGACGCCATCATATAAGGCGTTTCATAGAAATAGGGATGCGGAATCTGAATATGTGATTTATGCAGCCACGGGCTTTGGGTGAACACTTCGGTTTGATTTCTTTCATTTGCCCCTTGAAGCTTATGGTTTTGAGTAGGTACGGGGTTTATTTTGGCTCTGAGACGATGCGCATTTTCGGTGAAACCGGGTTATCATCAAGATCAAGCAGGACATAGCGCAATTTCGCCTGCTTTCCCGAATCTTGTCCCGGATTTATGCAGATTGCGTGACTGATTCTTGTTAGAATGGTTCCGGATCGAAGCGGAGATTCATGGATATGCCCGTGAAGTGATGCAAGCAGCAATCCTTTATTCGACCATTTTTCGATGAACTTCTTAAGGCTGATGCTGCCTACATGAATTCCGCTGTTTGTGATGTCAAGGGCCGTGTTGTGGGGGGGTGAGTGCGTCACCAAAATAAATGATTTTTCGATGTATGCTTCCAGGCACATCAAGTCCGACTCAATCGTATCGGAGGATGATAGATCAAGCCGGGTTTTTTCTAATCGCCCCCGGCCTGTTCTGTAACCGTCTGTAATAATGTGATTATCTTTTGCATAAGGCATGGCTGTAGAGTCGGGCTTTTCCCAGTCTTTTCTTTGAAACGGAGTCGGGGGCACTGCCATATATCCTATTATATCGATGGCCGGGGTAAGTGGATGGCGGCGCATGTGCAAAAGATGAAATAGCCGACCATCGTGGTTTTCAAGAATTTTTCGACCCGACAGGAGGTCATCGTTCCCCAGGTCCAGATAGATACGAATATCCTGTTGTCGTTTCATTGTTTCAAGCTGGGGGATAAATGTTGTGGCAAGGTAAAGCTGCTGGGCTTTCACAATACCCAAAGTAGATTCATCTGGCAAATGGTGGGGAACTATATCCCCCCCGATAATGAGCACATCCGGGCTGGCTGTCATGACGGTTGAAACCAAATAAGGCAGCAGGTCTATATTTGTGTGGATATCGGATGTATAAAGGATCTTCATGATGGTATATTATCGTTAAGCGGCTTTCGGTTCAAGGTTTAAGCCCGGGTATGTTTTAAAACAGGTAATTTATGCCGGAAAAAGTAACGGGTCTTATGCGGGCACTTTTCGAAAACCTCACAACGGATCAGGCAAATACCTGCGGTCTGGTACTGTCTTCTTCAGGTATCTCATACCGGGTGAAGAAAGGAAAGAAAGGATGGGAGATATGGGTGGATGAGAAAGATTATGACAGTGCTCTTGATTGCATGAAACAATTTTTTAAGGAAAATCGGGATGATTTTTCAAAAGAAGGCTCGGGCGAAAAGGAATTTCAAAAAACTTATACCGGTATCTGGGCGGCACTGCTTCTGCTTATCTGGTATCTGGTTTTCTTGTCAGCCGATGGCGATGTGCGTTTTGTTCTAAAATACGGCGCTTCCGCAACTAAGATCATGCGCGGGGAATGGTTTCGCATGGTGACCGCACTGATGATTCATGCCGATGGGGTTCATCTCATCGGCAACATGGTCGGCATCGTCCTGTTCGGTACCGCCGTTTGCGGTTTCGCCGGATGGGGTGTAGGCTGGTTGATGATTCTGTTGACCGGAATTTTGGGCAATTTTTTTAATGCCCTTCTTTTAAGGGCGGGCCATGTTTCAATCGGGGCATCCACAGCCGTATTTGGTGCCATCGGAATTCTTTCAGGATACAGGTTCTTGAAGCTTCTCGGGGGGGCCGGAAAACAGATAAGAGCATGGCTTCCGGTTGCGGGTGGCCTGGCGCTTCTTGGGTTTCTGGGGTCAGGATCCCATTCAGACATAACCGCCCATCTGTTCGGCTTTGTTTCAGGGCTCACCATGGGAGCCATCTATGCATTGAAGGTAAAGCTCAGGCAGCCACGTTCCGTTCAGCGATATGCCCTTTCCGCCCTTTTGGTTGTTATTACCATTGCATGGCTTGAAGCATTCTCTCAGGGATAGTTCACCGCAAATCGTTGTTTCCGGGAGGAATTGCTTGACATTACAGGATCTGAATATAAAATAGCTGTTATGATTGAAAACGGAATCTCCATTTATGAGTACCCGGCGTTGAATTCCCCGATTCTCATCGCAGGATTTGACGGCTGGGGCAATGCCTTGAATGTCTCAAAGGGGATGGTGACGTATTTGATCCGCAAACTGAAGGCAAAACATTTTGCCGACATCAATCCCGATGTTTTTTACCGATATGATGAACTTCGTCCAATGGTGGATATTGATGGCGGTGAGCTTGTAAGCTTACAGCCGCCTGGAGGTTCGTTTTTTTCCGTGCAAAATGGAAACGAATCCAGCGATCTGGTCATCCTGAGAGCGGATGAACCAAACCTTAGATGGTTCCAGTTTGTTGAAGAATTGTTTTCATTAGGAAAAAAGTTGGGCATTCATACCATTATCACTCTGGGCAGCATGTATGACAACGTTCTTCATACAGACCGGGTGATTTCAGGTATTGCATCCACCAAAGAGCTGTCCGAGAAACTGAAGGCGCATAACGTGTCGGCTGTATCCTATCAGGGCCCCAGCGCCATTCATTCTTTGATCAATTCAGAAGGGAAGAAAAAAGGTTTCAATTGCATCAACCTGTGGTGCCACTGTCCCTATTATCTGCAGGGTACTTCTCATTTCGGTCTTTTATCTCACTTAGGATCGCTGCTTGCATCGCTGGGAATGTTCGAATTGGATGTGCAGGAGCTAAAAGAAAGCTGGAATGAGCTCAATGAACAAATTCAGCAGCTTATCCAGAAAAACCCCGAACTTCAGGAAGCAATCAACGAGCTGCGAAAAGCCAAGGTAAAAGGGTCATGGGAAAACATGAAAGCATCCCTTAATAAGAACGATAAAGTCATCAATATCAGAGATTTTCTTGATCCCAAGTAACCTTCTCTCTTTCATACTGCTTCTGCTGTATTGAACCCTCATTTATTGACTTTCCAGATTAAGTTCCTTAACATATCCCAGAATCGTATTCATCGATTCTTACGCCTGAACTTATCGGTTTCAGGTTCCAGGTTCAGGGTTAGAGGGTTGTTATAACCGTTCAAACCGCTGATGATATCGAGCGGAATCTAGAAATTTCATCATAAGCAAATGAGTTAAAATAAGATTATGCCACAACCTACAGGCATTCTTTAATAGATGGCGTTTGTGAGTTTTAACCCGAAACACAGAACGCTTAACCGCTTAACATAGATTGCGAAAACACCCGATGCGGATTTTGCATAAGAAAATTGATTTTTCAGAGCATCGAAAGGGATGCATTCAATTTTAAGAAGACCATGCCTGCAAATCTTCCTCCAGATTACTTTGATGCTGAAAGACGCTATCGGGAGGCCAGAACCCATCTGGAAAAGATTGCATGTCTGGAAGAGATGCTCACCATCATGCCCAAACACAAGGGCACGGACAAATTAAGAGCGGATCTTCGAAGGCGCATCTCCAAGCTGAAAGAGGCGGTTCGGACCAAAAAGGGGGTCAGCAGGCGGGAATCCGCCTTTCACATCGAAAAAGAAGGTGCCGGACAAGTAGCGGTGGTGGGGCCTCCCAATGTGGGTAAATCAGCACTGGTGGCGAAACTGACGAATGCAACCCCTGAGGTGGCTGATTTCCCTCACACTACCTGGAAGCCGACCCCCGGGATGATGCCTGTGGATGATATTCAAATCCAGCTGATCGACACCCCGCCGCTGAGCCAACAATATGTAGAACCCGCACTTGTTGATCTGATTCGAAAAGCGGATCTCATTCTGCTGCTGGTCGATTTGCAGACCGATCCGGTAAAGCAACTGGAAGATACCGTGGCATTGCTTGAGCAGTACCGGATAGTACCGAAACGGTTTCAGGATCGCCTTGGTGTGCAGAGAGGATTCACGTATATTCCATTCCTGGTGCTGGCAAATAAAAATGACGATGCGGATTCGGAGGAAAATTTCACGATATTCAGCGAATTACTGGAGGATGACTGGCCGATGATATCGATATCTGTGAAGACGGGCAGAAACCTTGAACTCCTTAAACGAAAGCTGGTCGAACGATTGGAGATCATTCGTGTATATTCCAAGGCTCCAGGCAAAACTCCCGACATGACCGCTCCATTTATTTTAAAGAAAGGAAGCACCGTGGAGGAGTTTGCCGAAAAAGTGCATAAGGATTTCAGTGAAAAGCTAAAAATCGCCAGGGTCTGGGGAGAGGCTGTATACGACGGCCAGGCCGTGCAGCGAGACCACGTGCTGCGGGACGGGGATGTGGTCGAACTTCATATTTAAGGCAACAGGATTTTATACCCTTACCCT
>JAFDFZ010000278.1 GCA_019309565.1 Deltaproteobacteria bacterium | reverse complement strand
CGATCACAAAAAAGGAAATTCTAACTGCGATCATTGTCGTACTGGTAATCTTGACACTCGCCCTTCGATCTCGCATACCATGGTTGGAGCCTGTGAATAAAACTGCTATCGTTCTGGTGTCAACCGTCCTGTTTTTCCTTTTCGGCATTCTTGATATTGACGACCTGGAAGATATTCCCTGGAACATTATCCTTCTCTTCGGAGGCGCCATGAGCATCGGACTCTGCCTTTGGGAAACTGGCGCGGCGGAATGGCTGGCTGTTAACTGGCTGGTCATGTTCAAGGAATCCAACTGGCTGGTTTTTGTATTGAGCATCGCCTTCTTTATGATGCTCATGACCAACTTCATCATGAACGTGGCCGCCATTTCCATTGTTTTGCCCGTGGCCCTGGTTATAGCTCCTTACCTGGGAGTGGCCGGAGAGGTGATCATTTTTGCGTCATTAGTTACGGCAGGCATGCCTTTCCTGCTGCTGGTCGGAGCGGCCCCCAACGCCATTGCTTACGATTCCAAGCAGTTTTCCACCGGTGAATTTTTTCTGTATGGCATTCCAGCCAGCATCCTTTTAATGGTCGTGGTGGCTCTTGCGGTTTACGTTATCTGGCCGATCATGGGCATGCCTGTGACTATACCGAGATAGAAAGATAGATAAGGATTTTCCATGTGCTTAATCCATGGTTAATAGGATGACATGATAATAGATATTGAATGTGATATTCCCACGCGGGAAGTGTATCAGGCGGAATTGGAGTCCCTTGAAAAAAGCGATGACAAGGGTATGGCCAATTACATAAATATCTTTGGTCCCAAATGGGCCGCTGATATAGGTATGAGCCCGGCTGAATTTGAAAAGGCGAAAAAAGCGATCGGCCCTGTTGAATTAAGAAAAATGATTACCGAAAGGGCCATGGACAACGCCATGTCCGAGGAGGAGTTCATCAAGGCGCTGGATGATGCGGGCATCACTTACGCGTGCATTGGGACGGGCAGGTTCGCCTCGATTGAGCACACCGCCGCGCTGGCTGCGAAATACAAACATAAGCTAATTCCATGGTGCCGAATAAGTCCCCACCTGGGGATGGCTGGTGTCAGGGAATTGGAACGCTGTGTGAAGGAACTGGGGATCAGAGGACTCGAAGTATCCACTTTCAGGGAAAGATTATACGCCAACGATAAAAAGTACTACCCGCTTTATGCGAAATGCGTGGAGCTGGGCATTCCTGCGAGAATTTATACCACCATGAATTATGCAACGGACCGAGCCATGGATCTTGGCCGGCCGATTTATCTTGATGAAGTCGCCCGTGATTTTCCTGAGATGACTGTCATAGCCGGGTTAGGAGGCTGGCCCTGGGTGCCTGAGCTGGTTGGGCTGGCCAGAAGACATCAAAATATATACATTGATCTGGCCGCGCATCGGCCTAAGAACATTGCCAAGCCAGGCAGCGGGTTCGAAATGCTGCTTCAGTTTGGCAACACCCTTTTGCAGGATAAAATTCTCTTTGCCAGTTCCTGGATGACGCTCGGTATGCCCTTGAAACAAATTGTTGAGGAGATGGAAAAGTTACCGCTGCGAGATGCAGTCAGACCGAAGTGGATGTACGAAAATGCGGCCCGCATCCTGAAAATAACTTAATAAAAGTGCTTATGAAGTGCCCCATGCATATGCTTAACAAGGGGGATTGAATCTCGATTCTAACCTTAAAGAAGATAGTTTCATCGGTCAAGTTTGTCCGGTTGTCTTCCCAGGACTAGAATGCCGTAAAAAGCCCTCCCTATAGATCGTCTTCTAACAAATATCAAATTAACACACTATCCCACGACAAGGTTAAAGACCTTGACAAGCAAAATGAATCTATGGGATAAGTTATTAGTAGTATCAGTTTGGGCCGAGAAGTTTCTCAGATAAATTGGTCTGAGATTGTTTTTCGGTTTTAAGTACCGTTTTATTCATCAAGTCCATTTAGGTTTTTCGATTTTTTTTGTTGTCATGGAAAACCACGGGATGAGCAAAGCCGGTCATGGATTTTCAGGGAGCGAAATCCTTTCAGCCGTTGCGTGAAAGAGTGTTTAAAAAGAAGCGATAAATTTGTCTTCAATCGGTAATCGACATTTGTGCAGAAATACAACTCAAAGGAATAACATCATGGCGTGTCCAGAATTAGATCTTAATCTCAGTGCAGAACAAAAAACTTTGCGTGATATGGTCAGAAGGTTCGCCGTCGAGGTGGTGCGACCCATAGGAATCGAATTGGACAAGATGGCTGACCCGGCGGACGTTATCGCAGATGGGTCCCCGTTATGGGACGCCCAAAGACAATTCAGGGAATTGGGTTTGCACACGAGAGCTCTTCCCAAAGCTGTCGGCGGGATGCTGGAGGATATGGACACTGTATCCGGGATTTTGGTGGGTGAGGAGATGAGCTATGCTGACGCCGGGCTTACCACCTGCTTAGGAGGGGGCGCTGCCACGTTTCGCATTGCTTCCATGTCTCCTGATTCTGAACTTCAGGGGTGGGCTCGAGACTTTTGCAAAGATACCACCGGTAAAATTGTC
>JAFDFZ010000277.1 GCA_019309565.1 Deltaproteobacteria bacterium | reverse complement strand
GCGCTGAAAAACATTCTGGGGCTCAGGCATATGCCAAGACCGAAAGAATATGTAAAGGAGATTGCCCATCGTGCCGATCCGCTGATGATTGCCCGTGGGCTTTCGTGGTGTCCGGGTTGCCCCCATCGGGCAACATTTTGGGCGCTTGAAAGAGCCATGAAACAAGACAGAAGAGAGGCCTATCTCACCGGGGACATCGGTTGTTATACTCTTGATGTCTTTCCCGGGGGCAAGTACCAGCAGAACCTTCTTCATGCCATGGGCTCCGGTGCGGGTCTTGCTCAGGGGTTCGGGCAACTTAAGCGGTTCGGTTACCAACAACCGGTAGTCTCCGTGTGCGGGGATTCCACTTTTTTTCATGCAGCAATACCCGCACTTATCAATGCCGTAACAAATGGGTCGAACTTCATTCAGGTAGTGTTGGATAATCAGGCCACTGCAATGACCGGTTTTCAGTCCCATCCCGGAACCGGAACCAATGCACTGGGGCAGGCTGCACCAAAGATCGAGATCGCATCTTTGTGTCAATCCCTGGGCTGTAAGGTAACCGTTGCAGATCCATTCGATATCCGGAAAAGTATTCGGGTCATCAGGCATCTTCTTAAGGAGGACGGCGGGGTGCGGGTGCTTATCATGCAACGGGCCTGCGAGTTGCTTCGTATGAGAGAGGAGAAGATAAAACCATTCGAAATATCT
The DNA here is from genome assembly GCA_019309565.1 of Deltaproteobacteria bacterium. Lineage (GTDB taxonomy): Bacteria > Desulfobacterota > Desulfobacteria > Desulfobacterales > SURF-15 > JAFDFZ01. The sequence continues at coordinate 1,321 of JAFDFZ010000277.1, read as the reverse complement.
GTGGACGTCGAGGCCTGTAAGGGAACAGACTGCAGGATCTGTACCCGTGAGTTTCGCTGCCCCGGTCTTGCATGGGAGACTGAAATCGGGAAGGCTCAACTCCGGGACGACATTTGCAGCGGATGTGGGGTATGTGTGGATATTTGCCCATTTGGAGCCATCGAAAAAACCAGGAGAAACGGTAATGATTCATAAGGACCCCTTTAACTTGGTGGTATGTGGTGTGGGAGGGCAGGGTAATATTCTCATCTCCAGGCTGATCGGCCGGATCCTGGCCGCACGAAAGTATATGGTATCCATCGGGGAGACATTCGGAGCGGCTCAGCGCGGAGGATCGGTGGTAAGCTGCCTTAGGATATCAAAAGGCCGTCTTTACGGACCCATCGTTCCTGAGGGACAGGCCGATGTCATACTGAGCCTGGAGCCCTTAGAGGCGTTGCGCCAGCTTAAGGCACTGGGAAATCCAAGTGTTCTGGTTTTAACCAACACCAAAGCCGTTCAACCGGTGGAAGTTCTTATCGGTCAGAAAACCTACCCTGATTTTCATAGGCTTAAAGCGGCTGTAACCCATCTTTCGCAAAAAGCATGGTTTGTACCGGCAACGGAGATAGCGATGGAGATTGGCGCCCCGATCATCACAAACATCGTTATGCTGGGCGCACTTATAGGCATCGGAGCAATGGGAATCGGCCTTGATGAGGCGGAAGCCGAAGTACAGGCGACCATCCCGGCCTCCAAAGTGGATATCAACCTGAAGGCTCTTAAACGGGGATACCGGGAAATCGCAAACTGACTTGACTGCCCGGAGATCACTGCTTTAAGGTGCTGCCGTGTGGTCAAATCCGAAATCATAATATCGAAATCCGAAATAAATTCGAAATTCGAATGTTTCAATATTCCAAACGAAAAAGCTGATTAGCATTTCTGGAGCAAATTGTTTTACAAGATTTTTTGGTCATTTGAATTTTTGTCATTAGGTATTGTTTCGAATTTCGTGCTTCGAATTTGCACGTTCAAGGGCGATACACTCCACGCACCCCTATGGGCTGCTTCCTCAAAGCCTCGTCCTCTGGGCGGGGATTCTTTACACTGCATTCACCTGTCGCGAACAGCCGCCGGTTGAACCGGATGGCTTTGAGATCAGAGGGAAGCCTTTTTTCTAACAGTTTACACCAGTGGTTTCATAAAGCATGAATTTGTGATACAATCCCGCCAATTTCTTCTTTCTTCCGGAAAGCTCAATGGGTATGATTCGAATCAATGGGGCTGTTGCTGTATTACTGAGCCTGGTTTTTCTGTTTTTACAGAATCAACCGGCATA
>JAFDFZ010000121.1 GCA_019309565.1 Deltaproteobacteria bacterium | reverse complement strand
ACACCCTATTAGAAGCCATATTATAGCTACAATGTGAAAATAAAGGTTGACACAAAAACTTTGTTGTGTATTAGTTGATTAAATATCGGAAATATCGGTAATCGTTTGGCGCATACCGGCTTTTATTAGTCGGTGATAGCGGCATATATATTATTTAAACGAATTTCCTGTGAAATTGCAGAATTAGGCCGGACTTACACTTTGCTGTGCCTTCAATACCGCCTGATGCTGCAGCGATGACATAAGATGGCGAAGCCGTTACTTGAGGTAAAGAATCTCAAAACATACTTTTACACCTGGGATGGTGTCGTGCGAGCCGTTGATGGGATTGATTTTGTCATCGAGCCGGAAAAAACCCTGGGAGTGGTCGGTGAGAGTGGTTGCGGAAAATCGGTTACCGCTCAGAGCATCATGGGACTTATTGAGATGCCCCCGGGTAAGATAGAAGCTGGAGAAATCCTATATTATCGAAATGGAGATGTAGTCGACCTTGCGAAACTTGATCCCAAAGGCAGGGAGATGCGCAGCATCCGGGGAAATGAGATCGCAATGATATTTCAGGAGCCCATGACTTCCTTGAACCCGGCGTTTACCATAGGCAACCAGATAATCGAAGCGATCATTTTACATCAAAACCTGACTAAAAAGGAGGCCCAGGACAGAGCCGTGGAAATGCTGGAGGCTGTTGGCATCCCCTCGCCGAAACATCGGTTAAAGGAATATCCGCATCAGCTTTCCGGAGGTATGCGTCAGCGAGCGATGATCGCAATGGCACTGTCCTGTAACCCCGCACTGCTTATTGCCGATGAACCAACCACGGCCCTTGACGTTACCATCCAGGCACAGGTGCTGGATCTGATGAACGAGCTGAGGAGAGAATATAATACAGCAATCAAATTCATTACCCACGATCTTGGAGTGATTGCCGCCATGGCCGACGATGTGATTGTCATGTATCTTGGGAAGATTGTAGAGAGCGCTTCTGTGCGCGAAATTTTTCACGATCCCATCCACCCCTACACACGGGGACTGATGCAGTCGATTCCATCTCTTGCCAGGCGAGGTAAACAAAAACTGGTTCCCATCGAAGGGGTTGTTCCGGATCCGTTTGAAGTGCCTCGGGGATGTGGATTTGAACCGAGATGCCCGCATGCTGAAAGCATCTGTAAAACGAAAATTCCACCTCTTAAAGAAATCAAAACCGGTCATTCAGCGGCCTGCTGGTTACACTGATGGGAAGTGTTGCATGGCTACGAATAATTTACTGCTGAATGTGAAGAACCTGAAAAAGTACTTCCCGGTACGCAAGGGTATATTAAGAAGAGTGGTCGGTTACGTTAAAGCAGTAGATGATGTGGACCTGTATCTCAATGAAGGTGAAACACTGGGACTTGTCGGCGAAAGTGGTTGCGGGAAAACAACTACCGGCAGAACAATACTTCGCCTGGTAAAGCCAACTGCAGGACAAATTTTGTTTAGAAGAAAAAGGCTTGGCGATTCGGAACAGGGATACACAGAGGCGAACATAGCCACCGCCTCAAAAGATATGCTGAAGCTGCTTCGAAGGGATATGCAGATTATTTTTCAAGACCCCTATTCGTCTTTGAACCCACGGATGACCGTAGCAACCATCGTTGGAGAACCATTGCTTGTATATGGAATGAAGCGGAACAGCGAATGGGAAGAAAAGGTTTTAAATTTGCTGGAAGCCGTGGGGTTGAAGCCAGATCACATGAAGCGGTATCCCCATGAATTCTCCGGCGGACAACGCCAGCGGATCGGCATCGCTCGTGCCCTTGCATTGGAACCGCAACTGGTGGTGGCCGATGAGCCGGTGTCTGCCCTGGATGTTTCCATCCAGGCACAGGTAATCAATCTGCTTGAAGAATTGCAGGAAAAGTTTGGGCTGACATATCTGTTTATTGCACACGATCTTTCGGTGGTCAAACATATAAGCAACCGGGTTGCGGTGATGTATCTGGGAAAGATTGTCGAATTGGCAAAAACCGAGGAATTGTTTTCCGATGTGAAGCACCCGTATACCGAAGCGTTGATGTCTGCGGTTCCGGTGCCCGACCCCGATTTTAAGGTAGAACGGATCACATTGCAGGGGGATGTCCCCAGCCCCGTAAACCCACCTTCGGGCTGTCATTTTCATCCGCGTTGTCAGTATGCAAAAGAAATCTGCAAAAACCAGCCGCCCATCTATCGGGATATTGGTGGGAAGCATTTCGTTTCGTGCCATTTTGCAGATTCATTGGAATTGAGATCAATATGGACGGGGTAATACCCATTTAAACCCAATAACGAAAAGGAGGTATGGAAATGAAGCGGTTACTCATTTGTCTATCGGTAATTTTCGTGGGCCTTGTAATTATTAACCATGGTGTTTTTGCAGAAACACCAAAGCGAGGTGGAACCCTGTACGTGGCGCTGCTCCAGGATATGTGGACCATGGATCCCATCAACATCCAAACCACCACCGGAGAGCGGGTTATTCACGATGTCGGGGTCGGGGAATGCCTCTATGATTGGGATGTGGGCAAGGGAGAATTCGTCCCCCGGCTTGCCACTGCTTTGCCTAACATTTCCGAAGACGGCAAAACGTATATCATTCCCATTCGAAAAGGCGTGAAATTTCATGACGGCACGCAGTATGGTGCACATGCGGCGGCCTATTCGATCAACCGAATTTTAGATCCGGCCAACAAGTCTTACATTCTCAAGAAATACAAGGATGTGGACAAGGTGGAAGCCATCGACGATTATACCCTGAAAATAACCCTTAAGAAACCGGACAACGCCTTTATGGTCAAGCTGGCTACGCGCGATGTCATAGCGGTTTCGAAAAAAGCGGTGGAAAAGTACGGCAAAGATTTCGGCACCAAGGCTTTTGTGGGAACCGGGCCGTTTAAGTTTGTGGAGTGGCTCCAGGGGGACCGCATTGTTGTGGAAAGATTCGAAGATTACTGGCAAGAAGGGATTCCGTATCTTGATAGGATTGTGTTCAAGTTTATACCCGAGGAGTCAACTGCCCTCATGCAGCTAAGACTTGGGGAAGTTCACATCCTGGAAGATGTTGCCCGCAAGGACATTAAGACATTGAAGGAAGACAAGAACGTAACTGTCAAACTGGTGACTGGAATTCAACACGAGCAGATTTATCTGAACACGAAAATGAAACCTTTCAACGACATTCGAGTTCGCAGGGCTTTCGCCCATGCAATTGACCGACAGGCCATAATCGAAGGGGTTTTTGAGGGATATGCGATGGAGTCTGTGGGGCCCTATCATCCCTGGTTCTGGACACACAACCCCAAACACAAACAACCCTATCCATACGATCCGGAGAAAGCCAAGAGGCTGCTGAAAGAAGCCGGATATGGCCCGGGCAATCCGTTGAAGTTTGAATTGTTGGCCACCAACCAGGATATGTTCGTGGATCAGGCGGTAATGATCCAGGCTTTTATGGCCGATATCGGTACGAAGGTTGAAGTGTTGCCACTGGATAAATCCACTCTGTTCGACCGGGTTTATGTAAGAAAAGCATTCAAGGGCAAGCCGGAATTGTACCAGGCAGCCCTTGAGGACTGGGGTTCCAGTGTGGTTGATCCGGAAAGCGCAGCAGAAAGATTGTTCACATCAGACTCCGGTTCAAACAAATGTTTCTATGCCAATCCGGAAGTGGACAAGCTGTTTGAAGAGGTTAATTTTGCGAAGACCTTAGACGAACAAAAGAAGATTTATTACAAAACCGAAGAGATTATCGCACGCGATGTCCCCACCATCTGGATCTGCAACCCGCAGGATGCAACCGCTTACCGAAAGGAAGTGAAGGGCTTTAAACCGGATGGAGAGAATAGGATGCCGCTGGCAACGGTGTGGCTGGAAAAGTAATTTGGAATGGAGTTTTGGAGTGCTGAAGTAATGGAGTATTGGAAAAAACTAAACGAATGCAACATTCCAATACTCCATTACTCCTAAATCTTTTAGGTTGGATTAAACTGCTTTCATCAAAACTTGACGACGATTCCGGAAGACTACGTCGTCTGAGCATATTCGCCTATGCTGTTTAAATATGTGATTCGTCGTTTCATAGCTTTAATCCCTGTTCTGCTTGGGATCACCCTGCTGGTCTACCTGATCATTCATTTTGCCCCCGGTGATCCGGTTGCCAACATGCTGGGAGAGACATACTTTGACGAAGATCAATACAGGGAACTGAGGCACCAGCTTGGTTTTGACCGCCCTGTGTTTATCCAGTATTTAAAATGGCTGGGAAGAATCTGTAAGGGGGAACTGGGACGTTCCCTGATCCGAAAACGCCCTGTTATAGATCTGATCATGGAACGGTTTCCCAATACAGCCATGCTGGCCGGTGTAGGTATTTTTTTCGCGCTTCTGATTGCAATACCCATCGGCATTTACACAGCCGTCCATCAGGACACCTGGATTGACAATACAGGAAGAGTGCTCGCCTTGCTTGGCGTATCCATGCCGGCTTTCTGGCGTGGATTGATGCTCATGCTGGTTTTTTCCTGGTATTTTCGCATCTTTCCTTCAGGGGGCTCTGTTTCCGAAAAGGGTCTTATCGCCCTTGTGCTGCCTGGAATCTCACTTGGAATTTCGCTAGCAGCGATCGTGATGCGAATGACACGATCCAGCATGCTCGAGGTTCTGCGTCAGGATTACATTAAAACAGCCCGGGCAAAAGGCGTTGGCGAAGGCAGCGTGTTGTTCAAACATTCTTTGAAAAATGCGCTGATTCCGGTGGTGACGGTGGTCGGTCTGCAAATCGGTTACCTGTTTGGAACCGGAGCGATCCTGACGGAAACGGTTTTTAGCTGGCCAGGTATCGGGCGTTTGGCCATTCAGGCCATTCTGGAACGAGATGTTCCTTTGATACAAGGCATAATCCTGTTTATCGCATTTGTTTTTGTTCTGGCCAACCTTCTGGTCGATGTGTTGTATGTTTATCTGGACCCAAGAATCGAATATACATAGCCTGGAAAAGCCGGTTGGAGTAATTGGGCTTCGCCATAGGCTACGACCCAACAAGGACATAAATCCCGATCTTTCGGGAAACCAAAAAAGTTTTGCCACAAAGGCGCTAAGACACAAATGATTTCATTACGATCCTTTCTTTGTGTCTTCATGGCAAGGGGAGAAGTTTTGCCACAAAATGCACGAAAATGATTTCTAAGCGCACTAAGAGGGTATCACTTTGGCAAAAAGCGATTTCATAAGACGATTATCAAAAAATCCGGTTATCCCGGCAGGAGCTTTGATTATCTTACTGGTCATCGTTGTTGGCACGCTGGCCCCGCTGCTGTCTCCATATAATCCCTCAAAAATGTATATCCGGCACCGCCGGGAAGCGCCCAGCAAAGATTTCTGGCTGGGAACAGATCGGCTGGGACGGGACATGCTGAGCCGAATGATCTGGGGAACACGGGTATCGCTTGTCATCGGTGTTATGGCGGTCACGGTTTCCATGATCGTTGGGGTCATCATAGGGCTGATCGGCGGGTACTATGGGGGGCTGCTGGATGAAGTGCTCATGCGTATTATGGATATCATTTTTTCGATTCCCGCTTTGCTTTTGGCCATCGCTTTGATTGCTATCACAGGTCCGAGCATGCGCAACATTATCATTGTGGTCGGTATCGTTCGAGTTCCCAGGTTTGCCCGCATTGTTCACGGATCGGTCTTATCCATTAAAGAAAAAGAATTTGTCGAGGCCGCAAGATCCATAAGCAAAAGTGATACCGGAATCATGTTTCAACATATCCTGCCAAACTGCATCGCCCCCCTGACCGTAGAGGCATCTCTTTCCATCGCAACGGCAATCATCACGGAATCCGCCTTGAGCTTCCTGGGCCTTGGTGTTCGGCCTCCAACACCAAGCTGGGGGCAGATGATCGCCGATGGACGCAGCGAGCTGTTTACAGCCCCCTGGATGGTGATGTTTCCGGGGCTTGCCATCGTGTTAACGGTACTTGGCTACAATCTTCTAGGCGATGGCCTGCGGGATGCACTTGATCCGAGATTGAAATAGCAAAAAAACGCCGGATCTTGCCGGACCGGCGTTTTGTCAGTTTTCCCCAAAAATCACGACACGACAAATCAAAAACAGCTCCCATACGATTACGGTTACGAAAACACAAATGAAGATCGAAAAAAGAGCTCTTGAATATATTTTAATGCTTTGAAGAAAAATATTTCTGAACACCAAAAAGATAACCAGCGATGTGCAGGTCAGCAGGTATTTTACCATCATGAAAATCTTGGGTTCAATTTCAAGCAGATAAGCCATCAGGGGGTTTATCTCTTTTGCACCGTGGCCAATCAATATCAAGGTCAATAATGCGTCAATAACACTTAAAAAAAGAATCAATACGATTGCTGCAAACAGGGCGGAACTATATCGATCTACCAGGAAAATTTCCCGTCTGTCTTCCTGGCGGCGTATTTCCTCCCTCCTGCCGTAGATAAACAAAGACTTCAGAGTAAATCCTCTGTTGGCTCTTCGATCTTTGCCCGATCTTCTATTTACAACGAATCGGTCATTCATCTCGATCCCTCAATAGCCGAATTCCGGTAACACCAACACAAAGCTGTTATACATATCGGCATAATTGGTAAGAAACTAAGGTCTATGTGCTTAAGAGAGGGAAACCAAATGAAGTGAAAATACGATGGGAACCATGGATGCAATTTAGAGGATCTGGTCACCCAGCAAGCCCAAGTGAAATCGGTCTAGCGTTAAAGGCAACCCGCTTCGGCAGCCAGAGGCAACTGTGAACTCTAAATACCTGAACCCTCGCATAAGCTGAGCCTGCCAACAATAAGCAACGTGATTTGAAGTTGAAGCAAATTTCAAATATGTTTGCCTAGTATTTGTAGACTACCGGTCTTCGGCCATCTCTCTGGCGCATTCTTCAGCCGCAGCTACAATGGCATCTATATCTGCATCCGAGTGTTCAGTGGAAAGGGCGGAGCTACGAAGAAAGTATATGCCGTGATTGCGCATACGGGCCGCGAACTCCTCTTTTTCCGCTGTTAGTGTATGTTTTATAATGTCGCCGGCATTTTTTATAGGCAAACCCTTTTCTTTCAAGAAATGCACGGCCATCAGTGAACCGAACCTGGTCAGGTGTATGGGGATGCCCACCGCGTCGAAAGCGTTTTGAATTCCTTCGCACAGGCGCTTATTTCGAGCGTCAATAACCGGATAGATGTCATCTTTTCGTTCTTTTAGAATGTTAAGTGTAGTGATACCAGCCACCATGGACAGCGGATTGGCCGAATAGGTGCCTCCACCAATGAAAATTTTCTCCCACTGGGGCACATTTCGCTGCACGCTGCTTATTTCAAGGATATCGGCCCGGCCGCCGATGGCACCGATGGGCATCCCTCCACCCATCACCTTTCCCATCGTTGTAAGATCGGGGGTGATTCCAAAGTATTCCTGTGCGCTTCCAAGGCCAATCCGAAAGCCGGTTATGATTTCGTCAAAAATAAGCAACGCTTGCCTCTTTTTGGTCTCTTCACGCAAAAAAGCAAGATACTCCGCTTCGGCAGGCAGCATGAAGGCACCCAGAGCCGGTTCTATGATAACAGCGGCAAGATCCTCCTCCGCTTCCTGGATCGCCTGGTACGTGTCATCGATATCGTTGAATATGACCGACCGGGTGTACTGTTCAAGTGAGGGAATCAACCCGATTCCCTCTTTGCCTCGGAAATGAGGCACAAAAACATTCACACTTAGATCGGTGCCGGCACCGTGAAATCCACCTTCGATCTTCAATATGATGTTGCGTCCTGTAAAACCCCTTGCAAGTCTAACGGCATACATGTCTGCTTCGGTACCTGAACAGCAAAACCGGACCATCTCAGCACAGGGCATCAGTTCGGTTATCATGGCAGCCAGCACAGCTTCATATTCCATTGGGATTCCCACATGCAATCCATCTGAAAGAATCTCTCTCAGCGCATTTACGACCGGTTCCGGCGAGTGGCCCAATATCGCATCATAATGTGCCATCCAAAGATCTATGTATTCCCTGCCGTCTGCATCCCACATGCGCGAACCTCTGGCCCTAGAACAATACAGGGGATATGGTTCATGCCAGCGAGGGAAATGGCTGATTCCCCCAGGAATAACCTTTTGAGCCTTTTCAAACAGTGCCCGAGAACCTCCAGTAGCGGTCTCAAACGAGGAAATATATGATGGTTTCATTTTGTTTTCACTACCTTTCATTCATAAAAATTTGGTTTTCGAGATAATATTTCCATCAGCACCAAGGGCCATCTCTTCGAACCGCCCCAACAACCTTAACCGGCTGTTTTTTTCTATATCCTTAGCATAGGCCTGTGAGACCGAAATTCGGTCTATGGAAAGCGTATCTTTGATGTGAACAACCCGTGCTTCGGCAACCGGAATGTTGCCGATGGTTTTGAAACAAGCATCCAGCACCTCTCTGTCCGTATCGAAATATATCGGAATCGCACCTTTCTCAGGACTTATGCCGGTAATAACATTGATCCATGTCTTGTGCCGATCCATTTTTTCTACAAGACGCGTGCTGGTAAAGTCTGCCAGTCCGATGCCGGTGGCATTTCCTTCTGTTTTCTCAGTAAGGTCTCTCACATAGACGCGCTTGACTCTGGGCCGTGTGGTGAAATCGCCCAGAAGATCTCGATTTCGCCCTGTCACATTGGTATCCATGCCGGTACCTGATATATCTTTGCCGATCTGATCGACGATCAGGATATCGATTTCATCGAAAGGAAGTTGTGCCATGCGCTGCTTTGAGATGGTCAGAAGCTCTTTTTCCCCCTGGAAAATATTTTCAGGCTCAAGAGCCCGAACGACACATGTCTGATGATATGCGTTCTCCACCGTGGCAAGCCCGAAAAGAATCGGACATCGTTTCATTACCTCCAGCCCTACAGTTTCTACAATTTTCTGGAAAGTCAACTGTACAGCAGCCTTGTGATAGTATTCGGCGCCTTTTTGTTTTCCCATTCCAATTGCCATCATTTTCATCAACCCGCTTTCGATAGGGCCTTCAAACTTCGTATGGGCTTTAACGCGGTTGACCACAACGATATGGTCGGCTTCCATTGCATTCCGATCCACGTTTATGGGATAACCAAGTGCCGCTTCTCCCAGATAGACGGGCTCCATATCGCTTTTGATAGGGCATCCCATCGCACTTTCCGTAATTCCAAGACTTTGAAGAACTTTAATCTGCCCCTCAGCCGTGGCCCCACCGTGGCTTCCCATGGCAGGGAAAATAAAAGGTTTAGCTCCCAGTTGCTTTAGCTCATCGACGATGGTTTTGATGATAACGTCGATGTTTGCCACACCCCTGCTGCCTGCGGTAATGGCCACAGAGTCGCCCGGTTTAACCTTGGTGGGGAGGTTTAGTCTCGCTATTTCCTGACGAACCTCTTGCGGGATATTCTTAATATGTTGGGGATCGAATAGTTGTTCAACCAATGCCATCTTCGGCAGTTCCATAACGATACTCCTTTATAGAAAAGATTTACGATTTGATCGTTCTTATACGCAAAACTTCCACCCGTTTCAACCCTCATATGGCGTTTCTTTTATTTAAAAGTCAATATTGGATCAACGATTCTACATTAGATTCAGACCATGAGGGTCAATGGTCACTGGAAACACACGCTTCAAAAGGCAATTATTCACCGAGAATTGGTGGTCAAAATTCCTTGACAGAGATGTACCGGCACGGTAGGTATAAACAATTTATAAATTGTATCAACCAGTTAATAATTTTAGTCATCTCCATAAAATATGGGGCGATTCTAAACCCAAAGGAGGCGTTTCATGAAAGCCGCATTTACGTTGATTCCAGCCGAATCTCGTCGTTTGATTGCAAAAGCAGTTGTTGAGATGGATGAAATTAAAACCGCTATGGATAAGGCCTATGTCATCTTAAACGGTGGTACAACCAACGGTTACGTGGCTCAGGAGCTGTTTGGAATGAAGAATTTAGAGCCGCATAAATTTACGGCCGGCACAAATACCCATCGGCTGCTTTGCATCACCGATGCTGACAAGCGAAGTCCATTTCCGATTATTTATTATAAGGGTGAGAAGTCTGATAAAACCCTTAAAGAAGCATTGGAAGATTTTCACAGGGAAACGGTTCTGATAAAGGGTGCAAATGCAGTGGATCCTAATGGAAATGCGGCTGTAATTGCCGCCGGGTTTGACGGGGGGACCATGGGAGCCACCATCGGCACGGCTGTCTCTCAGGGTCTAAAATATATTGTTCCTGTTGGACTCGAAAAACTGGTTCCCTCAGTGGATACATGCACTGCCTTTACAGGGGCCAAAACATTTGATTACACCATTGGGGCCGATTTCGGTATGTTCTGCATTCCAAATGCGGTTGTGGTAACAGAGATAGAGGCTCTTAAAATACTGGCGGGGGTGGAGGCAATTCATGTGGCGTCCGGCGGGATAGGGGAGTCTGCCGGATCTGTTGTTCTGGTAGTGCATGGAGAGGAGGCCGGCGTAAAAAAGGCCATCTCGATTGTCGAATCCATAAAAGGAGAACCTACTTTGCCCGGTTTTAAGGGCACTTGCGAAAAATGTCCCTATCTGTGCACATTTGCCGGCAAAAAGGTACAGGAGCTACCCGCCTGGCTGACGGATTAAATTCAAATAGTCTCTTCGGTTAAATGGACAGGTTAAAGCAACCAGCGGTTGTTATACAGCTTGAATGTGCTTGAGTTCAAAAACAAGAAAGCATAATATGGATTGAATTTAAGACGGGAAAATAGGAGGGAGGTTACATGGCACGGGTATCATTACAGAATTTAACCAAGAGATTTGACGAAGTGGTGGCGGTGAACAATGTGAATCTGGAGATTTTAGACAGGGAGTTTGTGGTACTGGTGGGGCCGTCGGGCTGCGGGAAGACCACCACGCTTCGGATGATCGCAGGGTTGGAGGAGACCACCCATGGGGATATTTACATCGGAGAGCGGCTGGTGAACAATCTGGCTTCCAAGGACCGCAACATAGCCATGGTGTTTCAAAGCTATGCGCTTTATCCGCACATGAAGGTTTTTGACAACATGGCCTTTGGGTTGAAGATGCGCAAGGTGCCCAAGGAGGAGCGCAAGAAGCTGGTGGGGGAGGCAGCGGAGATACTGGGGATTGAGGAGTTGCTTGATCGCAAGCCCAAGCAGTTATCCGGAGGCCAGCGGCAGCGGGTGGCGTTGGGCCGTGCGATCGTGCGCAAGCCGGATGTATTTTTGTTTGACGAGCCGCTGT